>NZ_JANBNX010000018.1:0-77283 GCF_035615275.1 Acinetobacter sp. IK23 | reverse complement strand
AGTAGTCTCCTTTATACTTTGTTGACATGTGTCAATGATTTAATAGATACTAATAAATCTTGTATGGCTTGTATATAGAGTTATTCACAAATATTGACACTATAGTTCAATGCCCGGAAAAAAAAGGGGGCGAGTGCAAGACAAGAGCTAAGCTTGAGTAGTTGGATAAGCAAAGATTAATAATCTTTGGCTAGAAGCAAGGGAGAGCAAAACGTATTTTAAGTTAAAAGTTATTTCTCTTTAGAAAAGATAAACAAATCAAAAAATATTTGAATCTTCCTGTATTGTCTTTGTTTCAAATTGCAGTTACGGTCAGAAAATAAGTCATAACGATGTATAACTATTAACTTACTTCAGGTAATTTTTTTAATTAACGATGAGGATAACAACGATGACTACTGAAAATAAATTAGATGAATTAAAGGCAAAAGCGGCAGATGCAAAAGTAAAAGGTGAGAAAGCTTTAGATGACCTAAAGGAAAATGTTAAAGAGAAACAGGCCGCTGCAAAAGATGCTGTTGAAGATAAAGTAGATGAATTAAAGTCAAAGGCAGCAGATGCAAAAGCACAAGGTGAAAAAGCCTTGGATGATTTGAAGGACAATGTAAAAGAAAAACAGGCTTCTGCAAAAGATGCTGTTGAAGATAAAGCCACTGATTTGAAAGGCAAACTTGATGATGCTCAGCATAGTCTGCAAGATAAGTTTGATCACTTACGTACTGAAGCGGCCCATAAGCTTGATGATGCTAAAGCCAAAGCTGCAGAATTGAAGGAAGAAGCTGCATCAAAACTTGATGAATTGAAAACGCAGGCAACTGCAAAGTTTGATGAATTGAAGAAAACAGCAACTGATAAACTGAATAAGTTAAAAAATCACGATTCTGCTGAATAAGCTGATTTAAACTAAAATCCGTGCTGCTCACTCAAATGTTGAGGCTTTAAAATTAGCAATTATTCATTTCGAGTTGAGCGAGTACGGACCAATACTGTTACACTAGCTCCAATAAGCTGTAATGATCTGTTTTTGGAGTAAACAATATGTCTTGGCTTTCTTCATTAAAGTCTGTTTTTTCACCGGCACAAGAAGTGAAAGAAGATGAAATCCAAACCGTACTCCAAAATTATTTGCTACCCCATTCCAAAGATGCCTTAAAAGAGCGCATTAGTCAGCTTCAGGTGCAAGGTCGAGTTCTACAACTCACCATTAATACATTTCCTGATGAAAAAGAGCATTTGCAGCAAATTCATGATGAATTAGCCGATGCCTTAGAAAAGTGTGGTATTGAAGAACTTAATTTGCACGTAGTTCAGCAAAAGCGCCCTGCACAAGAAAGCGCAGATCAAGGTTGTTCATCTAAAGCACCGAAAGAAAATTCGAACTTACCACCGGTAGTTGATGCTTCAACTAAGCCTGAACCTGATCCAAACAATCCACCGATTCAAAAAGCTGCTCCTCAACAAAGAGATGTTCCAGCTCATCCTCGAATTAAGAACGTTATTTTGGTTTCATCTGGTAAAGGTGGGGTTGGTAAATCGACTACTACGGTCAATTTAGCACTTGCCTTACAAAAAATGGGACTCAAGGTTGGGGTATTAGATGCCGATATCTATGGCCCAAGTATTCCAACCATGTTAGGTAATGCTGGCAAAACACCTCTTATTGAAAGTGAAAATTTTGTACCTTTAGATGCATATGGTATGGCTGTACTTTCTATTGGACATCTCACTGGTGATAACAATACACCTGTCGCATGGCGTGGACCGAAGGCAACAGGTGCTCTAATGCAATTGTTTAATCAAACACTTTGGCCAGATTTAGATGTATTGATGATTGATATGCCGCCGGGTACAGGTGATATTCAACTCACGCTTGCACAGCGTATTCCTGTGACTGGCTCAATTATTGTGACGACTCCGCAAAATGTTGCTTTATTGGATGCCACCAAAGGAATTGAGTTGTTTAATAAAGTTGGTATACCTGTATTAGGCGTCGTCGAGAATATGTCGACTCATATTTGCTCGAACTGTGGTCATGAAGAACAAATTTTTGGTATTGGTGGCGGTGATAAGCTTTCCGAGCAGTACCATATTCCATTATTAGGTCGTTTACCTTTAAATACCCAAATACGTGAACATGCGGATGAAGGTAAACCGAGTGTTGTCGCAATGGATGATGCAGCTGATAGTTATATCGATATTGCTAAAGCATTATGGCAACAGATTGAAAAAATCCCTCAACGCACACGTGATGATAAGCGAATCTTTTGATTCATTTGACCCGACTTTAAGTCGGGTTTTTTATTGTTCGGTTAAAAGTAAAATTTAAATTACTGAATCTAAATAACAAAGCTAATCTTGAAATTGGCATGTAGATTGCTAGTTTACGCTTTTAAAAAGAAATAGGTGAAAAATGCAATTTAAATATACTTTGGGCGTCATCAGTTTATGTAGCGCGGTATTTTTAATGGGATGCAATAATGACAACTCAACTGTCTCACAAACATCGACAGTTGAAGAGCAGAAACAGAAACTACAGCCGATTATTATTCAAGGTGCTCTACCTGTAGAATCGCAACAGATGGCAGCTAAATTACAGAATGTGACTGTTGAAAATGTTGGTGGATGGACCTTTTGGAAAGGAACACACAATGGTTATCCAATGATTATATCCAAAACACGTATGGGTATGAGTAACTCTGCTGCTGCAACAGCTTTAGCCATCGAGCGTTATAAGCCGATTGCAATTATTAATCAGGGGACATCAGGTGGACATGACCCAGATCTACATGTTTACGATATTGTTTTAGGAAAGTACGCAACTAATATTGGTGCATTTAGAACTCCTAAACAACCATTAGGAGCTGGATCAAATTCACTCACTTGGGTTGAAGCATTTGATGTTTTACCAACCGATGAGTCTGATCCTGAACCGATTGCAATTCGCAAATTTGAAGGCGATAAAGGGTTATTAATGGCGGCCCATAAAGTTCGTTATGACAAAGGCCAAGTAGTTGAAGGAACGATTGGATCAGCAGATGTTTGGAATAATGAATTGGATCGTATTCAATTTTTCCATCAACGTTATGGTACCTCTGTTGAGGAAATGGAAGCAGCATCGGTTGCACAAATTGCAAGCCAGTTTAATGTTCCTTTCTTAGGAATTCGAATTTTATCTAATAATATTACCAATAATGGCGCATATGACCCAGGTACTGGAGAGGCTTGCCAAGACTATGTGCTTAATGTGGCTGAAGAATATATGAAATCTAAACTAGCAAAATAATAATTTAAATATATGGCAAGAAGATGAACTCTTATAGAGCATCTTCTTGTTTTTTATGCCCAATTCTACTTTTCCAATTTCGAATGACCATCCAACGCCAAAAAACTTCAGTCACTACATAAAGTATGATCGCAAATACAAATGCTTCAACTACAAGCCCTGACATTAAGATTTTGGCGAGACTGAAATCTATATGACCATGACCAAAGTGAGTAATCCACCTAGAAATTTGATGTAGTACACCTAAAAGCATCTTTTTATTAATCATATGTACATGATAAATATGCGAACCAAACCAGAATCCAACATACAAAATAGGGACGAGCGTAAGTGGGTTGCTCAACCAAGCAAGCATTAGGCTAATAGGCAAATTCACTTCAAATAGCAATACAGCCATCACAATAAAAACGCTATGAAATGGAATAGGCAGTAAACCGAAAAACGTTCCTACAAAAACGGCTCTTGTAATTGATTTACGGTTGACATACCAAAGCACAGGATTAAGGGTTTTTTTCCCAAAAATCCTTAAAAATTTCATATTTGAAACTTTCTCTGGAGAAGGAAGCCAAGACTGAAAAAATTGCTTTGCCATAATCATAGGATAGTAGAGTCTAGTGACTCATATAAACACAAAAAAACAATATATTAATTGAAACTTATTGAAAGCTTAAAAATTAAACTTACTGCAGTAATAATTCATTATAGATCTTTTCGAGGTAAAAATAGATTTTAAATAAAAATACTTATATTACTTAATACAATTTGGTACGCAAAGTTCAACAACTGACTGCTAAGTTTTTTAGATTAAAATTTTTAAAAAATGCATATCTTATTGTTTAATATTGATTTTAAAATATTGAATGTTAATTTTTAAAAAAATTGTCTTACAATTAGATTTTGCCTTGGCGAAAAATATCTATTAATCTGAAATGACTACATTGTGAGGTCATTCAATGATTTCATGGCTATTTATTGGCTTAGTTGCCACAATTTTACTTACCCCAGGCCCAACCAATACTTTACTCGCATCTTCAGGAGTACAAGTAGGTCTTAAAAAGTCTGCGAAATTAATTCCGGCAGAAGTCCTTGGATATGTAATTTCTATTTCAGCTTGGGGAATGTTAATTGGGAAGGTATCCGCAACACTTCCTTTCTTACCTCCTATGCTTAAATTACTAAGTGCTTGTTACATCATTTTTTTAGCTATTAAATTATGGCATACAGCCAATCAGCAATTTGAATTAGATCAGCCAACTATTCGCCCGCGTGAATTGTTCTGTGCAACTTTACTCAACCCTAAAGCATTACTTTTTGCTTCAGCGATTTTCCCTGTTACAGCATGGACTGATTTTCATATTTATTTCATTCATATGCTGGCTTATTTAGGGTTAATTACACCGATTGCATTGTTCTGGATTTTCTTGGGTTCAATTTTGGCAGGCAATAAAGTACGTTGGTTAAATCAATCGAATTTACAAAAAACAGCCTCGCTGATCTTAGTGAGTTTCTCAATTCCGATTAGCTATTCTGCTTTATTAAACCTTTAAAAGTCTTACTGAGCTATTCTTATCGAGAAGAGTAGCTCAAGCATTGTTTTCATAATTGCTTTTTTACGTTAAAGTACGTCGCAATCAATGAAATTACCTTTTGGATAGAAAATACATGGCTATTAAGTCTGATCGTTGGATTCGCGAAATGAGCGAAAAACACGGCATGATTGAACCTTATGCAGAGAATCAAGTCCGTTTTGATAAGAATGGCGAAAAATTGATTTCTTACGGGGTCTCTAGCTATGGTTATGACGTACGCTGTGCCCGCGAATTTAAAGTTTTCACTAACGTACATTCTGCAATTGTTGATCCGAAAAATTTTGATGATAAAAGTTTTATCGACATTGAGTCTGATGTTTGTATTATCCCGCCAAACTCATTTGCTTTAGCACGTACAATTGAATATTTCCGTATCCCGCGTAATGTTTTGACCGTATGTCTCGGTAAATCGACTTATGCACGCTGCGGTATTATTGTCAATGTGACGCCTTTAGAACCAGAATGGGAAGGTCACGTGACTTTAGAGTTTTCAAACACTACCAATTTACCTGCACGTATTTATGCTGGTGAAGGTGTAGCGCAAATGTTGTTCTTTGAAAGTGATGAAGTTTGTGAAACATCTTATAAAGACCGTGGTGGTAAGTACCAAGGTCAAACTGGTGTGACACTTCCTAAAACCTAAGTTGTTTTTAATTTAGATTAAATTCTAAAAATGGGTCACTTTAAGTGGCCTATTTTTGTTGAAAAGTAAAGAAACTGGCGTTCATCGGAATATTAATAAATGAACGTTTTCTTTTGTAAAAAATGATATAAAATGATCAATAATTGATTTGTTTCTTTGAGTTGTATCACACAAATTAAAAGAAACTAGATCGTAAATATCGGCGTTTTCTTTATGTATTTAATTTAAGGTTAAAGCAAGAGAAGCCAAATAAAAAGAAATTAAATTAGATTATGCCCCCAAGGATACGGAGGTCGGTCATGCGACAGTTTAAGTCCCTTCATGTAGCTATTCTAGCACTTGGAAGTTTATGCTTTTCTTCTGCTTATGCTGGTTCTACCTTAGTTCCAATGTCAGATGCTGAGTTGTCAGCTACTCGTGGCCAAGCCTTGATGAGTATGTCTTATATTGCGCCTACCGATGCTGCAAGTAATTCAAGTACTAACGGAAACATGGGATTCTATCGACTTGCTCTAGATGCTCAATTAGAACTGAATGCCAACATTAAAAAATTACAATTAGGTTGTGGTGGTGTTAATGGAGCAGGGGCATGCGATATTGATATTGATTACTTGAGCTTAAGTGGTGGTACTGTCGATAGTACTAGTGCAGAGCGAGCTGCGTCATCTGCTGTTATTACCAATCCATTTTTAGAGTTCGCGGTTAAAAACCCAAATTCAGCTTCTACACGTGAAATACAGGGTTTCCGCTTAAGTGCCAAATCACTTTCTGGTTTGCTCACTTTTGGTTTACAAAATGGTGATGCTGCGAGTGGTATTAACTCATTGAGTGGATACCTAGTGACTAAACCAACAGGTGGAACCGTAACCACAAATCCTTATTATGGTATTACCCAAGATGAGACAAATACGGCGATTACTGGTCGAGCAACTGTTTTAGGGCAAGGTGCAACGGTTCCATTTACTTCTACTGGTTATAATTTAAATTTGGGTGTAGGTACTGGTACGCTGTCGATGGGTCAGCAAATCATTACGGGTAAGCGTATTAATACTGCAAACTTAAATGCGACTGCGAAAGTTGGTGGTCTGGCTATTACAGGAACTTTAAATGCCACAGCCTCAGTACTAGGAATTCCTATTCCGATTTCGGGTAATGTAACAGGTTCTGTAGATAATCTGGATGTTAACGTTGCAATTAAACAAAGTTTAGGTTACTTCCATGCTGCGCAATTAAATGGATCGGCTGGTTATTTATCTGTGCAAGGTGTAAATATATTATGGCCAGAGGCGGCCTCGGTTGCACAAACAGGATGGTGGTTAGAACTTACAAACCCAATTGATATTGGTCAAATTACACCAACAGGAAGCGTTGACATTGCACTTTCGACTATCGTTGATGCTTTAGGACAAGTCAGTGCTTTCTTAAATAGTCCTGGTCATGCAGTAGATTGCGGAGCTTTAGCAACGAACTGTTTAATTGCAGGAAATCTTCCTGTTGGAACGGTTGATTTGACTGGTAAAACACCAGCTTCGATGGCTTTAACTAATGTAGTATTACAAAAACAGAGTTTTTCTTCTAACTGTTATGGTTCTTTAAAATTCTGTTAATTGCGGTAATGCCATTTATTATTTTTCATTCATCGGAAAAATATATTTTTGCTCATTTCATTTTGCATTTGAGTAAATATTCAGCATAATGGAAATGTGGAAAGGTTGGCAATTTTTTAAAGTTTGCCCCTGTGAGATGAAAAAGGAAATGATTTTATCTCACATCAAGGACTGTTAAAGAAAAAGAAATATGGTGCGCGGCATCGTATAAAACAGGAAGGTCACGATGACTACACTTAATTATACGGTCAGTTTTCAAAAAACCGTTTTAGCAAGTTTAATTGGACTTTGTTTAAGTCAATCGAGTTTTGCTCTTGAAGAGCTTTCTGATGCCGGTTTAAGTGAAACTACGGGTGAGGGTATTGCAATATTACCCCAAAATGCATTTATGGTATTCCGTGGTGCTGGCCCCAATGAATCTGTAAATCAGATTATTACCGACCGTAGTAAAGATACAGGCTACATTAACTATGTACCTGTTGGTCCTTTGAGTGTGGCAGCCGCTGATACCAGTGGTAATGGCTCTGTTGGACCTGAAGATAAAGCGGTCGGAAAAGCGGATATCTTTCTTTATGGCTTAGCGCTTTCTAAGTCAGATGGTGATGCAAACTCGCGTATTGCCAATACTGCAACAGCAGCAGCGATTTCAAGCTGGGGAACAGGTGCGAACCCGTGGGTATTTAAAGTAAAAACTGCGAATAATATTCCTAACTTTAGCACTACAGATAGTGGTGGTTATCCTGTTACCTATTTATCTTTAGAGGCTCCTCTATATCAGCCTACGATTGATGGTGCAGCGGGAGCAGATGCATATAATTTAAAATTAGGTTTATGGGCTGATGCATTTGTACGAAACCCTAATATTGTGGCAACTACAAATGGTTCTTTAGCACAATTTCAATATGGCAATAGTAATGGATTAATTGGTACCAGCATTGATACAAGTCGTGCGAACCGTTTACGGTTACAAGGTATTCTAAATGGCTTTAGTCTAAATGGTAGTCAGATTAGTATGTTCCAAACGCTAGGGGGAGCAACTACTGCAGGGGGAATGAGTCCTTTTTATAACAATACATTGGGAATATCTGGCTTAGTACGCTTAAATACGGGCGATAGTAAAAATACAAGCATTGTGACTGAAAATATTACGAGTCAAACCCAAACCTATGCAACAAGTACCAATAATGGTTGGCAAACAGTACATGCCGGTGCAAATTCAACCTTAAGTACAAGTAGCAGTGGAGATTGTGGTAATAGTGGTACAGGAAGCTTTAGTACACTACGTGGCTGTCGCTATTATGTAGAAAATCGTACAAGAACAGATACAAAAACTTCAAGTAAGATTAGAAGTGCTTTTAATGATACAAGTAAAGTCTTACGATTTAGTACCCGTGAAACCTCAGATTCACCAAATGCATCAAATAATTTATATACACCAGCATTAGATGCTACAGGTGCTGTAGCACCGAAGTTTGCAGATACTGAAGGTTTGTATTTATACAATCCAAATATTAACTTGGTCTTAGGTAATTTATATCAACCCCTTATTTTAGGTTCTGATGGGAAAAACTTTAGTATAGAAATTGCACGAATTGCGAATAAGCCGGAAATATATAAACAGATCTACACCGATTACACTGGTGCTGATACTACATATAAAGGTTCTACTTGTAACGTTTATTCTTGTGCAAATCCTACGCATAGTAGTATTGCAATCGGGACAGTTTACAGCCCTGATAATGGGAAAACCTTATTAGCAGATACAAGTGAAGGTGCAATAGGAGTTTCATTTGGTCGCTTAATTTCAACAGGTACACAAGTTTCTGGAACTTCTGCTGGTAGTCTAGTGTCATTGACTAACTCTGTGTCTGGAACGACCTCTGCAACCATGACAGAAGTCCGTTATAAACAAAGACAACAGAATACTCAAGTTTGGAATCAAACTTATAGTTGCGGTCTGTTTAATTCAAATTGTGGTTATAGTGCTGTTGGATATTTATATCAGTGGGAATATAACCAAGGGACTAGTTCCTGGGTCATTACAAATCCAACAACAAAACCTGCTGATGCGGCGAAATGCTCTGGCGTATTAGGGTGTACAAGTACTTCTGGTTCAACCCCAATTTATGGTACTACTTCAAACCGTGACTGGAGTAACGCGTCTATTCCTTGGCTGACGTCACGAAATGCTGTAGTCAATGATTTAATTGGAAGTAGTAATGGTACGACTGGCTATGTAATTCCAACTGCGAATCAGGCGCCTGCATTAAATAACATTACTCCTCTGAACAATTTAGGTTCTGCTGTGGTAGATGGCTTACTCATTCAGCATTTAAAACTCACCACAAAAGGTCTATAAGAGGAGGATAATGCGATGAAAAAAATAACTGCTTTACTCCTTACTCTGTGTGCAACTGCGACTCATGCAGAGTTACAAACCTTGGATAATGATGCTTTACAGGCGATTAATGGCCAAGCTGGTGCTGATTTGTCTTTAATGCTCAATTTAAACCAAACCAGTAACGGTATATTTGATAATGGTAGCGGTGGTGTTTGTGAAAATGTTGAGTTCTGCCATATTGGATTAGCAATTAATAAGCGTTTTGTGCAAGCAGATGCGACTAAACCAAGTGGTTGGGCCGAAAATAGTGATAGTGGTAATAAACTTTGGTTGGTGTTTAAAGGCGTACAAGGAACTTTAAATATTCAAAAAATGGGTTTGGATGGTGCCGATTTAAAGTATCTTGATAAAACCAATACCGAAATTATAAAACCTGCGATTCAACTTAGTTTTAGTGCAGCACAGCCGATTTTAATCCGTAACTTTGGTTTTAACGCGTTATCTATTGAGCAAGATAACTTTACAAGCTCAACCACGACCCAAGGCTCAAGTACCAATATGTATGATTATGCATATTTCAAAAAGCCAACGTATGCGGCAACTGCAAATAGTGCAAATCAGCAAGTTGCAACGGCTACACCTTCAGCCTATGACTATGGACGTGAAACAGGCTTTATGGGCTTAATGATGAACGGAAATTTGGCAATTCAAGGAAAAGTCATGGTGTTTAGCTGTGATGGTAGCCATCCCCGTTGTTAACGCTTAATGTAGATTTCAAAGGAACTGAAGTGATGAACAAAAATAAAGAAAGTCACAGCTCAAAGTTTATTTTAAATACATTAGCAACCAGCATGTTGTTAGTGAGTGGGCAAGTGTTTGCTTTAGAAGCTTTAACAGATGCTGATTTGAGCGCGGTAAACGGTCAAGATGGAATCTCGATTCAAACGACTTTTAATGAAATTAATATTGATAATGCTTATTGGGATGACCATGCGGGCACACCAACAAGTGCTGATCAGGTTTTAAGAGCGCAAGCCAGTGGCGTAAAAATACAAAAAAGTAATGCGTCCACTCAAACCTTAGGAACAAACTACCGTTTAGATGTGGGAAGTAATACAGCTACAGGTAAAGCTGGCATTGATTTTTCTATGCAAAGTAGCCCATCCCTCATTACAGTAAATAGCGTTAAAGTTTGTAATAGCTCTGCTACATGCTCACCTACGCTAGGGCAGTTGGCTATACAAACAACTTCTCCTTTAAATTTAGCACTGACTACTCAAGATGGTCTATTTAGTCCAAATAGCCAGTCAAATATGACATTAGGAATAAATAACGCAAATATTTATTTAGGACAGTTAGATGCCCGTAGTCAGCTTAACCAGCTAATTTTAAAGAATTTTAACTTTAATTTTGTTGGTAAAGGTGTCATGTTCATCGATCCCGTTAGGGGCATTGTTTTACAAACGAATACTGGATCAAATGTAGCTGCTGTTGGGCAAACACCAAGTACGACTTATGGTTATGTAGACTTTAATCGGGTAGCAGACTCAGCTTCGGGCTTAACAGCTGGTACGTATGTAGATAGCAATGGTAAAGCGACTAATTCGGGTCTTAACATTGAAGTAATGCTTAGCTCTAATGTTGATAAAACTAATCCTTATGGACTAGATGCGACCAATACACCGCAAAATTCAAAAGGTTTAATTCGGCTAGGTGCCAGTGGACGTATGGTAAATAGTTATTTACAAGTCCGCGGTATGGATGGTTCTTCAGATACTACAACTTTAGGTACTGCAAATACTGCTTCGGGTACGAGCTCAAGTAATAGTATTTTGGGTAATACTGGAATTGCCTTCCGTATGAAAGGTGAATTCACTAAAGATAATGACTCAATGCTGGGTTCAGATGGTAAAGCCACGACTTTAGAAATTGGTGGGGCAGGTTTAAATGCTTACGGTTTCGAGTTCGGCAATTTAACAGGTCTTAACTCAGCTACGCGTGGTTATTTTGATAGCGGAAATATTTATTTAAATCTTGCTGATACAAAAACATTATTAATGCCAAATAATGCGACCTTAAACAGTATTCGTTTAGGGGCGGGTACTTTAACAACTGCCGCCGATTATCAACATAATATTCACCGCGATACAGTAACTAATCCATTTAGTTTAATTCTTGCAATGCGTGGAGCAGAGTTTCAAGCATTTTCAAGACGAGGTCGTTTTACCACAAGTGCGAATGTTGCTGCTGCCAATCAATTTGCAGATAACGGTTTAACTAACGAATGGGGCTTGGCTTTACCTTTTTATAATTTAAATGCCAATGCTGCAGTTTACGGTTTAGATGCGCCTGCAAATAGCGCTTTTTACTATACAAAAAATGCTAACGGTAAACCCATTCAAAATGTTGTAGGTACTTCCGGAACAACTTCGCGTTTAGGATTTGGTGTCGCTGTTGGAACAACAGGTCGAGATACAGGCGGTACAAAAACAACTTCAATTTTATTAATTGATGGTTCTCCAAATGCTAATAATGCAGGCAATCCTACCGACTATTACATGGGCTTACGTAATATCGATATGTTCTTAAAAGGTAATGGCAGTATTGGTTTAGAAAATGGCAGTCTCAATATTAGTTTAAGAGAGATGCTCATTGCTTTATCAACTGAAATTGCTGCGGGCTATTTGCCAGGAGCTAAATATAAAACTTGTCCAGCAACAGGGTCTTGTACTTCACCCATTGATAACTTTGCCAGAAATAATGACGTTTTATTTGGCTTAAAACTACGCTTAGGCGGTGATTTAAATTTATCGATTGTGCCGAATAGTTCAATCGCTGATGGTAGTGCTTTAACTGTACTCGGTGATTTCACAATGCCAGCCACAGCAACTGGAAATACAGTTCAAATTAGTGACCCAATTGATGGTTCGGCAATTGGTTTTGATAATATTACTGGTAAGCTAGCGTTTAATACTGCTTTAGTAGTGGGCAAAGATACAGCAAGTGGTTTAGGTAAAGTGGGGGTAAATACCGCAGTCTACTTTAACCCAGATAAAAGTATTGACGGTGCTTTACGTGTTAAAGATATTAATTTCTATCCACCTTCAACAGGTGCAGGTGCACGTTTAGGTGAGCTTGCTATTACGGGTGGGCGTTTAAATAGTAACTTTAGCATCGTGCCGAGAAATGGTGCTTTTAACTAATAAAGCAAAGTGGCGATATCGCCACTTTTTATAAAAATTTATTTTGAATGTGATTGGATTTGCATTCGTCGGGTTATATCGATAATTGTTTTGTACCCATCTATTATTCTGATAATCTGAACAAATAATAAACGTTTGTCTCTTAAGGATTAGAGCGACATGAAAAATAAAAATATAGTGTGCTGGTTATTACTTACCAGTAGTTCAAGTGTTTTTGCGATGCAGCCTTTGGATGACCAAAGTCTTTCAGCGGCGACAGGTCAAAATGGTTTAACGCTAGGCATTCAGGCCGATAAAGTTAAATTTAATCAGGTTGCATTGATTGATACCAATGGCATCGCCTCTACGTCTTACAATAGTAAAGCTGGTGTTGTCATTGCAGGGAACTCTACGAATCCTGTTCCAAGCATAGAGTTTATTAAAGCAGCTGTATCGACCAATCCTTCTTTTAATATTGCTATTGATACCGATGCAGGTGCGGGTAAGCCTTTTGTAAATTTAGCTGTCACGATGGGTAGTGACGTAAATGGGATTCGACTTACACCATTTTCAGTTTATTTGGCACCTAATACTTCAGTATCTAGCCCTGCTGATTATGTGGTGACTAGTTATGCGCCAAAATCTATTTTTAGTTCGGGAACCACGGTAAATACAGGAGTAAAGGAGCTTGTTCGCTCTACAGGTAATCTTGATATTAACTTTGTGCAAACCAATAAACCTCGTTTAAACATTCAGTTGGGGCATGCTGCTCAGTCTGTTATGGTTAAATTTAGTGGAGCACTTCAATCGATTTGTTCTGCCGCTGCGGGTTGTCCAATTACGTTAGTGTCCGATACTACAGGTGCTTCATTTGGATTTAAATTTGCAGGAACAAATGCAGCTACAGGTTTTCTTCTTGATGGGTTTTATGCTGGGGTCGATCCAACAGGATTAACTTTTGGTAATACAGGTGCATCTAGTAAATTTGATGCATCGCTTAACAATGTCACTTTAGGAAATTTAGCAACACAAAGTACAACAACTTTTAATAATTTACCTAACGGGTCTATGGGGAGTTTTGGAGTTACAGGCGCTTCAGTGACTGACTTTAAAATGAAAGTAAGCGGTTTTTAAAAAATAATTACTTAACCTGAAATACCAAAAGAGGGTGGCTATATCAACAGTCACCCTCTTTTATAAATTTAAAGTAATTAGCTAAGTGATGAGCTGGTTCGTTCTAACTGTTGAACAATTTCATCTAAAGCTTTAATTCGTTTAACTTGGTCCCACAGTTCTTTGGCTTGAGGGTAGGCTTTGGTCATCATACCTAACCATTGTTTATAACGACCAACCATCCCAATTTCTGTTTTTGCCTGACCATTTAAAAAACGGATTTGTAAGTCAACCAGTTGCTCCCAACTAAATAAAGCCTCATCCATATTTTTACGAATGCATTGTGTTAAATCAGGAGTCGTTACAGCACCGCGACCAATCATTAAATCTTCACAACCAGATTGCTGTTGGCAGACCTTTGCATCTGCATTGTTCCAGATTTCGCCGTTAGCAATGACATTAATTTTTAAAGCTTCTTTGATTGGTAGAATTTTTTCCCAATAAGCTGGTGGTGTATAGCCATCTGCTTTAGTTCGCGCATGTACTGTTAACCAGCTTGCGCCAGCATCTTCAACCGCATGGGCATTTTCCATGGTGTGGTTTTCATCGAGATAACCTAAACGCATTTTTGCTGAAACAGGAATATGCTCTGGTACAGCATCACGGACAGCTTTAATAAGCATATGTACCACGTCTGGTTCATCAAGAAGTACAGAACCACCTCGGTGTCGATTTACGGTTTTGGCAGGACAACCAAAATTAAGATCGATCGCAGGAGCACCTAGTTCAACCACTTTTGCTGCATTTGCTGCCAGCATATCTGGATTGTTTCCCAAGAACTGCACATGAACAGGTGTATCTGCTGCTGTTTTACCGTCGTTCTTTAACTCAGGGCAAAAACTATAGTAGATATGGTCAGGCAAAATGCTGTCTGTAACTCGAATAAACTCGGTTACACACCAGTCGAAATCGCCAACAGATGTGAGCGTATCCCGCATGATCGGGTCAGTTAAACCTTCCATTGGAGCGAGTATGAGTTTCACAGTCTGTGCCACCTGATTAAAACAAAAACAGCGTTATACGGGATATGTATAACGCTGTCTAGTAGTGCTGAAATTTTAATTGTTTTATCGGCCTAATATCATTTCGAGTACAAATTTACTGCCAATAAAACCAATTGCTAAAAGGGCAAAGCCAATTAGGGTAAAACGAATCGCTTTTTGACCGCGCCATCCGAGTTTGTAATGGCCAATCAGTAATGATCCATAAATAATCCATGAAATAATACTAAATACGGTTTTATGAGCGAGATGCTGAGCAAAGAAACTATCAACAGTTAAAAAGCCAAATGCGAGAGCGATTGTGAGTAAAATAAAACCAGTAATAATTAAGTCAAATAACAACGATTCCATGGCTTGAATTGGAGGGAGTAAATTGACCCAAAAGCGTTTTTTTTGTTTCTTTTTGAGTTCACGATTTTGGAACCATATCAAGATCGCATGTATGGTTGCCATCAGTAAAACTGCATAGGCGGAAAGTGAAAGAATAATATGCGTATCTAGGCCTAACGAATGCTGTTCAATAAATTGATCAGGTTTACTAAAGCCAAAACCTAAAATAAGTCCAATCGCTGCTACAGGAATACCGAGTAAGTTTAAAGGTACAATTGGACGAAAAGTACTAAAAATTAAACTTAACAACAACATAAGCCATGATGTAAAAGAGACTAAATTAAAAACATCATAGTTAATTCCTAATGGTGTCAGCATGGCATTACATAAAACTGTACCGTGTAATAGCAGTGCCAAGGTTGTAACAAAAGCAAATAACCATGGGTTTGGTTCACGTTTTGACATTAAACGTATGAACAGATACCAGAAAGAAGTGGTATATGCGATGAGTGCCAAAATTGTGTAAACCAAGGGGAGGCTAATCATGTCAAACCTTTTTCAGGATTAATTCATCTAGATAAGATATAAATTCGCTGCGAACTAAAGTATCCTATAGCATTCTATGCATAAATTTTCTATTTCGAGAAAGATTTTTTTGCAACTAGCCATTTTAAGCGGATTTTGCAATGTTTGATACCTTAACAGAACGACTCACACAGAGTTTAAGAAATGTTACTGGCTCAGGGCAGCTGACCGAAGACAATATTAAAGATACCTTACGTGAAGTACGTATGGCTCTTCTTGAAGCCGATGTCGCGTTACCTGTAACTCGTGAATTTATCGCGAAAGTTAAGGAAGAGGCATTGGGCCAAGAAGTGATGACTCAGTTATCTCCAGGCCAGGCATTTGTAAAAATTGTTTATGACGAACTCACCAAGATGATGGGTGAGGCGAATGAAACACTGGATTTAAGTGCGAAACCTCCAGTTGTTGTATTACTTGCCGGTTTACAAGGTGCAGGTAAAACGACAACTGCTGCCAAATTGGCACGTTTCTTAAAAGAACGTCAAAAGAAAAAAGTAATGACGGTTTCTGCCGACGTTTACCGTCCAGCAGCGATCAAACAGTTAGAAACTGTCTCGGCAGAAGTTGGTGCAGGCTTTATTCCATCAGATCCTTCTGAAAAGCCAATTGACATCGTTAACCGTGCAATTGAACAGGCAAAAATCCAGTTTGCTGATGTGCTGATTGTCGATACAGCGGGTCGTTTACATGTCGATGAAGACATGATGGACGAAATTAAAGAATTGCATGCAGCAGTTAAGCCGACTGAAACGCTGTTCGTGGTTGATGCCATGACAGGTCAGGATGCTGCAAATACTGCTAAAGCATTTAATGATGCTTTGGCACTTACAGGTGTGATTCTTACCAAAACTGATGGTGATGCGCGTGGTGGTGCGGCACTTTCTGTACGTGCGATTACTGGTAAGCCAATCAAGTTCTTGGGTATGGGCGAAAAGCTCGATGCCTTAGAGCCATTCCATCCGGATCGTGTGGCCCAACGTATTTTAGGTATGGGTGACGTACTTTCTTTAGTCGAAGAAGTTGAACGTAAAATCGACAAAGAAAAAGCCGAAAAGATGGCGAAAAAATTGCAAAAAGGCGGAAGCTTCAACTTTGAAGATATGCTAATGCAATTTGAGCAAATGAAAAAAATGGGCGGCATGATGGGCTTCTTAGACAAGTTGCCTGGCATGAGCGGTGCAGGAATTCAGCAAGCAATTGAGCAAGCGAACCCTGAAAAACAAGTCAAAAAGATGGAAGCTATTATCCAGTCAATGACTGTTAAAGAGCGCCGTAATCCTGACCTGATGAACCCAAGTCGTAAAAAGCGTATTGCGGCAGGTTGTGGTATGGATGTTGCGGAAGTGAATAAACTCATTAAGCAACAAGCGCAAATGGCTAAAATGATGAAGAAATTTGCGAATCCATCTGGTATGAGCAAAATGATGCGTTCTTTAGGCAATATGCAAAAGCAATTTGGCGGCGGCGGTGGCGGAATGGGACCACTGTTTGGTAACAACGACCAAAAGAAATAAATTCATAAAATAAAAGGCGCTCAGAGCGCCTTTTATTTTGTTCTGTGTTTTAGTCTTTAGGGTAATGAGCAATATATTGTTGCAACCCTTTAAGTAAAAGATCTGTTTCAACAGTAGGTTGGTACTTCTGTAGAAATTTAGCAAAAAGAGAGGCATCACCACCAGTCAGCAGCAGCTTTTTAGGAGATTGCTGCATAATATTTTCGATGGTACTAATGAGGCCTAATAATATACCGTGGTGTACTGCATCTACGGTGTTATTGCCCGGGTTCAGATTATCAAAAGCTGAATCTGGAATTTTAATACCTTTGGTATTTTGAATCAGTGCGTCACGTTGCAAATACAGATTAGGTAGAATATAACCGCCTAAATGTTGTTTACCCTGCGTTAAATCAATCGTAAGCGCTGTTCCACACCCAATAATGCAATAGTTTTCTTGTTCCTCTGCAACAGCGAGTACTTGTAACCAGCGGTCAATCCCGAGTTGACTCGGAACTTCATAACCACACTGTAAGCCTGCATATTCAGCATGCACTTTGGCAAAAACAACAGGAATTTCAAGCCATTTTAAAATCTGCTGAATACGTTGATTGTTCTCGGTATCGAGTACTGAAGAAATCCCAATGCGATGCAGACCTTGATGTTTAAAGTGTTGAATTAAACCTAGTAATAAATCGGCAGGAGACTGTAAATGTAGCTCAGCTGCATGTTCAATAGTTTGCTGATTTTCAGTAATCCAATACTTTAAACGGGTGTTCCCGATATCAAGCCATAAACTTTTCATGGAAGAACACCTGTTTATTGATTCACTTGCGGTCTTAAGCGACCTTGATAAAACTGTTGAGGTTCAGGAGTTTCAAGAATTACTGCACCTTCATTGGAGATTCCAACAAAACGACCATGTACCAGTCCTTGACTATGTTCAAACTGAACTAATTGATTTAACCATGCTGCATGGTGGTTAAAACGTCCCGCTAAATTGTAACAGCCATGATCAAACCAGCGAGCAGCATTTTGAATCGCAACATAGAGCTCTGAAATTAACTCAAGACGACCCATTTGCTCTAGGCCCAAATCTTCTAAAGAGGTAATTGGTTGATCACTATCAGTCACTGGTGGTGTTTTTAAATTAATCCCTACGCCAACAATAGCCTGATGTTGGGAAAGTGGTTCGACCAAAATTCCACCCCATTTTCCATGCGTACTATACAAATCATTTGGCCATTTCACTTGCAGATTCAGCGCTTGTAACTGTGGAATCTGCAAAATATTTAGAGCAACTTCAAGTGCTAAGCGACCATCTAAGGGTGTTCGAGTTTGCACCAATGTGCTTAAATAAATGTTTCCTTCAGGTGAAATCCATTGCCGTTGATGTTGACCTCGCCCTTGAGTTTGTTGAGCACTGCAAACCAAGCCTGTTGTAATGCCTTTTTTGGCAATTTCACGAATATCATCATTGGTCGAAGTTGTGGTTGCTTTTAATAAAACCACTTCTGGAAGCTGGTTTTTTGCGCTTAAAAGTTGTTGTAGTTGGCGAGTCTCTAAATCCATGTTGAATATGAGCAGAGTGGTAAAACATTTATGGAGTTAATCATATATTTACTCATTGGCGCAATTGCTGGTTTTACTGCCGGATTGTTTGGGGTTGGTGGTGGACTAATTATTGTACCAATCCTCTATGTCGTTTTTACCCAGTTACACTATGACCCTGCGGTAATCATGCATATTGCAGTCGGAACATCGCTTGCCACCATTATTGTGACGTCATTTAGTTCAGTTTCTGCCCATCATAAAAAAGGTGCAGTACTTTGGCCTGTTTTTCGTAATTTGGCACCTGGGCTAGTGATTGGTTCATTCTTAGGGGCGGGTATTGCCGACCTCTTATCTGGTCAGCATTTACAGCTTCTTATTGGTGTTTTTGCCGTTGTAATGGCCTATCGTATGTTTAAAGGCGCAAATGTGGTTGTTGACCCATCACGCCAACTTCCTTCAACACCTATGCAATTTATGGCAGGTGGTGGCATTGGTATTGCCTCTGCAATTTTTGGTATTGGTGGCGGTAGCTTAACTGTTCCGTATTTAAACCGTCATGGCGTAGTCATGCAAAAAGCAGTCGCGACTTCTGCCGCTTGTGGTTTACCTATTGCTGTAGCGGGTGCAATTGGCTTTATGTGGTTTGGTGCTAAAGAGCACATTTCTGTACCTAACACGATTGGTTATGTGCACATCTATGCATTTATTGGTATTAGTGTCATGAGTTTTGTGACGGCCAAACTTGGTGCCAAGGTTGCGCATGCTCTATCACCACAAATGCTAAAAAAATGCTTTGCTTGTTTACTCGTGGTGGTTGGAAGTTACTTTATTTATAAAGGCATTATGAATTAAAAATCGCTTTTATTTAGAAAAATATAGAAAAGGAAGCTTAGACTCACAAAGTTTAAGCTTTTTTATTTGAAGCTTTTAAAAGCCTAAAGATAGGTTTTTTATCCGATTTAAGTATGGATTTTGGGTGGGTTGGCTTAAAATGCAATAAAATTGTCAGACAATGACATAGTTTTTAATAGATGGGATCAGTTAAAAACAAGAATGCGAAAGAAAAGCATGGATTAATGCATATAAAAAGTAGCGGGTGATTTATGAATCTCGAAGAGACAGAAAGTCTTTCTGAGCAAATTGTCAAATATATTAGCGAACAGATTATTAGTGGCGAATTGGTCGAAGGTGAACGCATACAAGAGCTTCGTATTGCGAAAGAGCTCGATGTAAGCAGGGGATCAGTTCGTGAAGCATTATTATTACTCGAACGTACGCATTTAATTGAAATTTTTCCGCGTCGCGGTGCAATTGTCTCAGAAATGTCTGCACAACAAGTGAAAGCACTGTTTGATACAAACGTGATGTTATTAGGGCATATTGTGCAACGCATCAGTGAAACATGGCGTGCGCACGAAGCTGATCAATTACAGTTGTTACAAGAACAATTACTTGAGCATGTGAAAGCAGGCGATATCGAAAAATTCTACGATGCCATTTTCCAATATCTCGCTGAACAGCAAGATATGGTGGCTAATCCTTACCTAATGAAATTTTATAAAGAATTACTACCTTCACTACGTCGCAGTTATTTTTTGACCTTAAATACCTCTAAGCGGGAACTACAAGAAGCGTTTGCATTATTTAAACTCGTGACTGATGCAATTTTGATCCGAAAATCACAACAAGCCGCTTTATTTATGGAAGATTTTTGTCGACACTTACGTAACCTTGTGTTGGAATCGCTGACACGAATGAAACAGATTGAATTGGCTTGGGCGAGACGCTCACGCCGTTAGTTAGGGCATTATGCGTTTAAGCAGTTTAAAACTTTCCGGCTTTAAATCTTTTGCAGATAGTACAACTTTAAATTTTAAGGCGAACCGCACAGCAGTGGTTGGTCCAAATGGTTGTGGCAAATCCAATGTTATTGATGCGATCCGCTGGGTGATGGGTGAGTCAAATGCTCGTCAGCTTCGTGGTGGTAGCATGCAAGATGTTATTTTTACCGGAACATCCAAGCGCAAGCCAGTGGGTGTTGCCAGTGTGGAACTGCGTTTTGACAATACCTATGGCAAATTGGGTGGAGCTTATAATGCTTATAATGAGCTCGCTGTTCGTCGTCAGGTGACTCGTGAAGGTAAGTCGGAATATTTTTTAAATGGTACACGTTGTCGTCGTCGTGATATTACCGACATTTTCTTGGGAACTGGTTTAGGGCCACGTTCTTATGCTGTGATTGAACAGGGCATGATTAACCGTTTGGTTGATGCTAAGCCTGAAGAAATGCGTATCTTCATTGAAGAAGCAGCTGGTGTTTCTCGTTATCAGGCGCGTCGCCGCGAAACCTTGCAGCATCTTGAACATACGGAGCAAAACCTTTCACGTTTAGAAGATATTGCGCTTGAGTTAAAATCACAGCTTAAAACGCTAAAACGCCAGTCAGAAGCAGCGGTTCAATATAAAACGTTAGAAAGTGAGATTCGTACCCTAAAAATTGAAATTTTGTCTTTTCAGGCAGATAAAAGTGTACGCCTACAAGAAGAATATACAGTTCAAATGAATGAACTGGGTGAAACTTTTAAGTTAGTTCGCTCTGAGTTAAGTACAATTGAACATGATTTAGAATCGACCAGTGCTTTATTTCAGCGACTTATTCAGCAATCTTCACCACTACAACAAGAGTGGCAGCAAGCTGAAAAGAAACTGTCTGAACTAAAAATGACTCTAGAACAAAAACAGAGTTTATTTCAGCAAAATAGTACGACACTGGTTCAATTAGAACAGCAAAAAGCTCAGACGAAAGAGCGTTTACAACTTTCCGAGCTACAGTTTGAAACGTTAAGTAATCAGCTAGAAGAACAAACTGAAGCTTTAACAACGATTGAACATACCGCAGCCGAAGCAGAACAAAACTTTGCTGGTTTACAAGCGCAGCAGCGTCAAGCACAGCAACAGTTTGAACAAGTAAAAGCTCAAGTTGAAAAACAACAGCAGCAAAAAATGCAAATGTCTGCTCACATTGAGCAACTAGGCAAAAATGTTCAGCGCATTGAGCAGCAAAAAGAAACGCTGCAACATCAGGCAAGTCAGATTCAATCGCAAGTACACGAAGATGAACAAGGCGAGCTTGAGCAACTACAGCAGCAGCTTTGTCGTGAAATCTCAACGCTAGAAGCTGAAATTGAGCAGTATGTGCAGCATATTGAACAAGCTCAACAATCGTATCAGGCAAATAAAAACCAGCAGCAAACACTGAAAACAGAAATACAGGTTTTATTATCTGAGCAGAAAAACTTAAGCCAGCTTGTTGCTAAACAAAGTCCAAAGCAAAACCAAGATACGCTACGTTTAATGCAGGCTTTAGAGTTAACGGAGCAGGGTAAGCCACACGCGCAGATTATTGAAAAGTTTTTAGCAAAATGGCTTCAGGCACATATTGTTGAAAACGAACAAGTCTTTCAGGAAGGAATTGCTCGCCAGTTAAAGCCTTCAGAACAAACAAGCAAATTTAAAGGAAATTTGGCCTGTTTAAATGACTGGATTGCGTCACCGCAGCTTTCAATATTTTCCAATGTAGCAATTGCGCAAAATTTATCTGATGCTTTAAATGAGCAAAAGCAACTACAACACGGCCAGTCTGTTTTGACTTTAGATGGCTATCATGTCGGGCAGGATTGGGTCATTGCTCTTATGTATGATGGCGAAAGTCAAAGTGCGCAAGGTATGCTTAGTCATCGTATTCGTCTAGATGAAATTGAACAAGTTCTTCAAAAGCAGCAACCTGAACTACAAGCATTAGATCAAATTACAGTTCAGCAAAAAGAAAAACTTGCACAGGTACAAGCTGACTTACAGCAGAAACAACAGGTTATTAAACAAAAACAAAAAGACTTGCAGCAGCTAGACGTGCAAATTGCTAAACAGCAAACTGCGGCACAAGCATTTTTACTGCAAAAACAGCAATTGAAAGATCAGTTAGCTCAGTTAGACATGCAGCTTGAAGAAGATGCAATGCAAAAAGACGATCTTGAAATTGATTTGCATGCGCTTGCGATGAAGCTAGAAACCATTTTACCTGACTATAAAACTTTGCAATTTCAGGTAGAAGAATTAACAGAGAAGCTTGAAGAACAGCAACAAGTCTTACAACAGCAACAACAAGAGCGCGAAATTTTACGTCGTAACAGCACGCAGACGACTCAACAAATCGAGTTGCTTGAAAAAGATATTTCGTTCTTGCAGAGTCAATATCAACAAATTGCAGCTCAAATGGAACAGGCGAAAAAGTTTGTTGACCCTATTCAGTTAGAGCTACCAAACCTTGAGTCGGAATTTCAACAACAGTTTGCTCAAACTGAAAAGTTGCAAAAAAACTGGAATGAATGGCAGCTTGAGCTTAATAGTGTGCAAGAGAAGCAACAAACACTCACAGACCAACGCCATCAGTACCAACAGCAAGATGAAAAACTCAGAGAGCAGCTTGAAACCAAACGTTTAGCATGGCAAGCAGCTAAGTCGGACCGAGAGCATTATCAAGAACAGCTTAAAGAGCTAAATGCCGAACTTCAAACGGGCTTGAAAATAGATTTAACCGAGCACCAGCAAAAACTGGAAAAGGTACAAAAGCAGTTTGAAAAAATCGGTGCAGTTAATTTGGCAGCCTCACAAGAGTTTGAAGAAGTTTCTCAACGTTTTGATGAGTTGAGCCACCAAATCCAAGACTTAGAAAATACGGTAACTCAGTTAAAAGATGCGATGAAAAGCATTGACCAAGAAACCCGTAAACTCTTTATGACGACTTTTGATCAGATTAATCATGAGTTGCAAAACCTGTTTCCGAAGGTTTTTAATGGTGGTGAGGCAAGTTTAAGTCTGGAAGATGACTGGCAATCTGGGGTTAAGCTCATGGCGAGACCACCAGGAAAGAAAAATAGTTCTCTGGCCTTACTTTCTGGTGGAGAAAAAGCTTTAACGGCGTTAGCATTAGTATTTGCTATTTTCAGGTTAAACCCGGCACCGTTTTGTGTACTGGATGAAGTAGATGCACCACTCGATGATGCGAATGTACAGAGATATTGTAATTTGGTAAAAGAGCTTTCTGAACATGTACAATTCATTTACATTACTCATAATAAGCTGGCGATGACCATGGCAACTGACTTGTTGGGTGTTACTATGCCTGAACCGGGCACATCAAAATTAGTCACTGTCAATTTAGAACAGGCAAAAGAATACGGGTTAGTTTCGGAGTCATAGAATGGAAATCAATACGATTATTGGCATCGTTGTTGCCATTATTATCATGCTAGTTGGCTTAAGAATGATTTTAAAAAAGCCGAACCACGCTGAACCCTCGCTAGACAGTGATTTGCATATTAATCCTGAAAGTAATCAACCGGTTATTCCTCGTCATGTACGAGACCAACTTGAACAGCCTGAAGCGGTCGCAGCATCAGCAAATGTGGCTGAACGAGTGGAACCAACTTTAAGCGAGCCAGTACAACTAGAAGAAAAGGAAACAAAAGAAGTAGAACAAGTTCAAATAGACCAGACACCGGCACCCGTTGCAAATACGCCAGTAGAGGAAGTTAAAGCTGAAGAAACTACTGTAACTGAAAATAGTTCAGTTGAGTTAACTGATACTGTTTCTGCTGCACCAGAAGCTATAAGCTCATCTGAACAAAAAGTTGCAGAAGATCAGCCAAAAACTGAACCAGAATTAAGTTTAAATCCAAATATTGAAACTGCTGAAATTGCTGAATTTGAAGGTGAAAGTAATATTTTGGATGTTCATTTACATGAGCAACAACGTTATGACGATGAAAGTGCATTAGCAGTAGCAGAGCAAATTATTGCATTAAATGTTTATCCGAATCCGCGCCGTGCGTTATCGGGTGATAAAGCGCTGAAAGTACTTTTAAAATATGGCCTACGTTACGGTGAAATGTCTTGTTTCCATCGTTATGAAAATACCGATGAACCGAGTGCACTCATGTTCTCTGTACTTCGTATGACAGATAACGGTCCTGCTGGTTTCGATTTGGAAACTTTATCTGCTGAACAAGTTCAAGGCTTGGCATTTTTCCTTGCACTTCCAAACAGTAAAGCAGTTACTGGTTTTGACATGATGACCAGTATTGCTGGTCTAATTGCTCGTGAAATTGATGGTAAGGTTTATGATGAAAATAACCTTGAGTTTACGCCGCAGTTAAAAGAACACTGGCGTCATCATGTGATTGATTATCGTCCTGCACAGGCAACAGCCTAGTTTAAATTTTTTGTATAGGTTGCGATAATTGCAACATATCTAGTCGCAGCTCAGGGTGGAGAAATTTCCACCCTTTTTTATGGTGAATAATATAATGGCAATAACTTCCGTGATCGAACAGATGCGTCAGCTTATTCAACTGATTGCAAAGCATAACCATGCCTACTATGTCATGGATCAGCCGACAATCTCGGACAGTGAATACGATCATTTATTTCATCAGCTAAAAGCTTTAGAAGAGCAAAATCCTGAACTTATTCAAGCTGATTCACCAACAACGAAAGTAGGTGGACAAGCACTTTCAAAATTTGAGAGTGTGACGCATGTAGTGCCAATGCTTTCTCTGGGTAACGTATTTAACCAAGAAGATTTATTTGCATTTGCACGCCGTGTAGAAGAGCGACTACCAAACCAAAAAGTACAATACGAAGTTGAGTTAAAACTTGATGGTCTTGCGATTTCTCTATGGTATGAAAATGGAGTCCTAGTTCGTGGTGTAACGCGTGGCGATGGTGAAACGGGCGAAGACATTACGCAAAATGTAAAAACCATTCGTAACTTGCCTAAGGTTCTGCACTCTGAAAAGTACGACATTCCGCGCTTGCTCGAAGTTCGTGGCGAAGTACTCATGCCGAAGTCTGGTTTTGAAAAACTTAATGCTGACCAAGAAGCAAAAGGCGAGAAAACCTTTGCTAACCCTCGAAATGCAGCAGCAGGAAGTTTAAGACAGCTAGATCCAAATATTGCTGCTAGTCGACCTTTAGCATTTTATGCGTATGGTATTGCGCAGTGTGAGCCAAACCATAACTTAACGACCATGCATGATAGTTTGCAATGGCTAACAGAGCTTGGATTCCAAATTGCTGAGCGTCAATACTTGTGTAACTCAATTCAAGAAGTACAGCAGCGCTACGAACAAATTCAGCAAGAGCGTCCAAACCTCCAAGTTGAAATTGATGGTATGGTCGTAAAGGTCGATGACCTAAAACAGCAACAACAACTTGGTTTTTTAAGCCGTGAACCACGTTGGGCAACTGCTTATAAATTCCCTGCACAAGCTGCACTGACCACTGTTGAGCAGATTGACTGGCAAGTAGGTCGTACTGGGACTTTAACACCTGTAGCACGCTTAAAGCCTGTTTTCGTGGGTGGTGTGACTGTTTCTAATGTGACTTTGCATAATATTGGTGAAATTCATCGTCTAGATGTACGCGTTGGAGATACGGTAAGTGTTTATCGTACGGGTGACGTTATTCCTAAAGTAGAAAAAGTTTGGCCAGAGTTCCGTCCTGCTGAAGCAGAGATTGTTCATTTACCAGAAAACTGTCCAGTATGTGCATCTCCTGTAGTTATGCCTGAAGGTGAGGCTCTTGCACGTTGTTCTGGTGGTTTATATTGTGCTGCACAGCGTATTGAGGCTATTCGTCACTTTGTATCGCGTAAAGCTCTGGATATTGAAGGTTTGGGTGATCGTTGGGTTGAGTCTTTATTACACCTCGATTTACTCAAAGATGTTGCTGATATTTACCATTTACATGAACACAGAGAAACGCTGTTGGGCATTGAAAAAATGGGTGAAAAGTCAGTACAGAACCTCATTGATGCCATTGAAGCTAGTAAGAAAACAACTCTTGCGCGTTTTATTTATGCCTTAGGTATTCGTGGGGTGGGTGAGACAACTGCCAGAATGTTAGCCAATACATTCCAGACATTAGAGGCTCTTAAAGCTGCTGATATTGAAGCTTTGAAGAAAACCCCAGATGTAGGCGATATTACCGCTGAATGGATTGCTGATTTCTTCTTGGCACCACATAACATTGAAGTGCTTGATCGCTTAATTGCAGCCGGAATTCATTGGGATGCGCCAACAGCTCCAACACGTCAGCCGTTAAATGGTGAGAGCTGGGTTTTAACAGGCACATTAGAGCAAATGACCCGTGATCAGGCGACTCAAATGCTACAAGCATTAGGTGCGCGTGTAAGCGGTAGTGTATCAAGCAAGACCAAATGCGTTGTTGCGGGCGAGAAGGCTGGTTCGAAATTAGAAAAAGCAGCAAAACTTGGTATTGCTGTTATGAATGAGACTGATTTCCTATTACTTATGGCGAGCTACGGGCAGACTTTAAGCGAATAGGTCTACCGAAATAAGAACCATTGATTTTAGTTACAAATTTATAAATTGATGGTTTAAGTTATATTTTAACGCTTGTTTGAGCTTGTAAATCAGACAAGCGTTTCTTTTTGCAGAGGAAATTTAAATAACTTAAACTGCAAATGCGTATGTTTCTCATTTTAATTTGATAAAAATCATAAACTTAACTATTTTTTGTTTTGCAATCATTTTTAAGTTTGCCCATAATAGACTCATACGATAGGAGATTTATTATGCGTGGCAATCCAGAAGTCATAGACTATTTAAATATGCTCATTGGCGGAGAGTTGGCTGCCCGTGATCAATATTTAATCCATTCTCGTATGTATGAAGATTGGGGTCTAAACAAGATTTATGAGCGTATCGATCATGAGATGCAAGAAGAAGCTTCTCATGCCGATGCAATTATTCGTCGTGTATTGTTTTTAGGTGCCAAACCAAACATGCACCGTGAAGATATCAATGTCGGTACAGACGTTGTATCTTGCTTAAAAGCTGATTTAGCACTTGAATATCACGTGCGTGAAAAATTAGCGACAGGTATTAAACTGTGTGAAGAAAAAGGCGACTACATTAGTCGTGATATGTTACGTCAACAATTATCAGATACCGAAGAAGACCATACTTACTGGCTAGAAAAACAGTTGCGTTTAATTGAACTGATTGGCCTACAAAATTATATTCAGTCTCAAATTTAATGATTTGAAGAACCCAGCTTAAGCTGGGTTTTTTATTCACTCGTTTTAATAAAACAAAGTCACTGCTAGACGTTAATATTGTCAAATTGAATATATTCAAAGCCTTACTATATAAGGCTTTGGCAGTTACAAAAAAGTCAGAAAAATTGTGTCGCACCCCCTGTTTTTTTTATGGAATTGGATATAATTTCGCCAATAAAAACCCTTGCCTGAAACTTAATATGGCAAGGGTTTCTCTATGGGGAATCGGTTGGTATGGATCGCCAATGGTTTTATGGTGAGCTTCGCGTATATGTTATTTTCCAAGTCTGCTGTTTTAGATACAGCTTCTCTCTTAAGCACACAACGATTAGCAACTCGTCTCAGCTTTTTTAGCTTGGGCTTTGCGATATCTGCTTGGGCACCACTCATTCCTTATGCACAGCAACGTTTAAACCTAAATCATGCAAATTTTGGTTTATTGCTGCTTTGCATGGGAATCGGTTCAATGATCGCTATGCCTGCGACAGGGGCTTTAGTTAAGCGTTGGGGATGCCGTCCATTAATTGCAGTGGCAACCGTACTTTTAATGGTGTTATTACCAAGTTTAACGATCTGGCATAGTCTTGTATCGATGGCTGTGGCGTTATTTATTTTTGGTACAGCAGCAGGCAGTCTCGGCGTTGCTATCAATTTGCAGGCAGTTGTGGTGGAAAAACACAGCTTACGTGCGCTCATGTCTAGTTTCCACGGTATGTGCAGCCTTGGTGGTTTAATAGGTGCCATGCTTGTCACCACGCTACTAGCAATTGGCCTTTCACCACTCATGAGTACGCTGTCTGTGGTCATGATTTTACTGGTCGTTAGCATTGTTGCTATTCCATCTGCTTTAACAACCTTTGAGCAAGATGAACAAGGTGTAGCTGAAATAACTGACGCACCTAAAAAAACTTCGCGCCCGAATGGTACTATTCTCTTGATTGGAATGATGTGTTTCATTGCCTTCTTGTCAGAAGGTGCAGCAATGGACTGGGGTGGTATTTATTTGACTAGTAAATATCAGCTGAATCCTGCCTTTGCGGGGCTGGCTTATACATTCTTTGCACTTAGTATGACAAGTGGTCGTTTTGCAGGACATCTCTTGTTAAAACAATGGGGTGAGAAAACCATTGTGACCTATAGTGCAATTGTTGCTGCTCTTGCTATGGCCACTATTGTGATGGCACCTGTTTGGCAAGTTGTAGTATTGGGTTATGCACTTTTAGGTTTAGGCTGTTCTAACATTGTGCCTGTTATGTTTTCTCGTGTCGGCCGCCAGAATGATATGCCTAAAGCAGCAGCGCTTTCTATGGTTTCAACTATTGCATACACAGGGTCATTAAGTGGTCCAGCTTTAATCGGTTTAATTGGTCAGTGGACCAGTCTAACCACAGTCCTATCTGGGGTAGCTGTCTTATTAATCATGATTGCTGTACTCAATCGCTTTACGCTTGTGAAGGCAAAGTAACTTACGCTAACTCACCAGCCGAAAAGAACATCGAGAAAAACTTCTCGATGTTCTATAAGTGTGAATTATTATAAGACATGATAAGTGGGTAGATACTTGTCTTGTAATGAGAATTTAGATTTCGTGAAAGTCGGAGCATTTTCTAAATCTTTCAAGAAATTATTACGCCAATCACTCAAGTCCGTGGTTGCTAAACCCTCTATTAACTGTTCATAACGATTAATACGTTCAGCTTTAGACATCTCTAGAGCGGTTTTTAGAGTATCCATCATTGCTGCTCGATCTATTGGGTCAACAATCAAGGCCTGAGTCATTTGTTCAGCTGCACCAGCATATTTAGATAAAATTAGTACACCTGGGTTCTCTGGATCTTGAGCCGCAATATATTCTTTTGCGACCAAATTCATACCATCACGTAGTGAGCTAATCCAACAAATATCAGAATTGCGATAAATATGCATTAGGCTGTCATGTTTAACGGTGTCATAGCAGCAATCAATCGGACGCCAGTCTTCCTGTGCAAACTCTTGATTAATGAGCTCTAGCTTGGTTTTAAAGCGTTGATATAAACGTTGATAAGCAGGAATATCTGTACGTGAAGGTGTTGCAACTTGTAGATGACGTACTAGCCTATGATATTCAGGATTGGTTTCCAAGAAGGTTGCAAATGCATTGAAACGTTCAAGTAGACCTTTTGAATAATCAATACGGTCAACCCCGATAATAGTTTTTTGACGTGGAATATCTTCAAAGTTAAATACATTTGCTGTTTGAAATGCTTGTTGTGCTTGGCGCTGAATAAGTTCAGGTTGCACACCAATAGGGTAGGACTTAATCAATACCTGACGCTTTTTATAACTAATTCGGTCACTTAATATTTTTTGAGCTTCAAGTAAGCCCATGCACGTTTGCATACAGGTATTTTGATCAGCTTGAGTTTGTAGACCAACTACATCATATTGGCAAAGGTCTTGTACTAGATGTAACGCAACTGGAATTTTGCGCCAAATGTTTAAGCTTGCAAAAGGAATATGCAAAAAGAAACCGATTTTATTTTGCATCCCTAATTCGCGGCAATGACGGGCTACACTAAAAAAGTGGTAATCATGTACCCAAATAACATCATCCGGCTGAGCAATTTGTTTTAATTGTTCAGAAAATAAGCGATTGACCCGTTGGTAAGTATTATATTCTTCAGCATCATATTCAATCAGATCGTCTCTATGGTGCATAGCAGGCCATAAGACTTTGTTAGCAAAACCGCAGTAATACTGTGCATATTGCTGATGTGTAAGAGGGCAGGTAATGTAGTCAATCCCATGAGAATATGCCTGATCGAATTCAGGCGCTTCGGTATCGGTAATTTGTTGACCATTCCAGCCCAACCAAATACCGTTACTGTCATTTAATGCGTCTTGTACAGCTACTGCAAGGCCACCTGCTGAAGCCTTACCTGATGGCATACTTATTCGATTCGATAACACGATTAATTTAGACATATTTGTTCTCCATTCTGATCTTGACTATTTTTGACGTATAACTTTTTTATTTTTTCGAGAAAGAAAAAAAGAAAATTAGAAACGCTGTTAATATCTTTTAATCTATATTGAGCTTCTGTTTCACCAGAACCTACTTTAATTGAAGTGCCAAATTGTTGATTAATAAATATGAAACCCGATTCATCTGTTAAGTCATCTCCTATAAATATCGGATGAATTAACGGTAAATTAAGATGATTTAATATAGTTTGAATTGCTTTGCCTTTATCTGCCTGTTTAGGTACTAATTCAACTACAAATTTTCCTCTATTTAATTTTAGTTGAGGATGAAAATATTTAACCTGTTGCATAATATAAATTGCATTATTTTCTAATTCTGGATTTTTTCGATAATGTAAAGCAATAGAATATCCTTTATCCTCAATTAATAAATCAGGATATTTTTCACAAGATTTTATAATATCTTCTTTTAATTTATTAAAATTAATATCACTTAAGTCTGGACGAATATAAGTGTTAGAATCAAAATAAATATCTAAACCATGTAGTCCAGCTATAGGAACCTCAATAGACTGAAGCAGCTTACTAGCCGTTTCAACATCGCGACCTGTTACAGCAACCACTGGTATATTTAATTCAATAATTTTTTTTATAACTTCTAATGTAGTATTAGGGATAAAACTATGTTCAGGGTGGATTTGAAATGGAGCTAATGTTCCATCAATATCTAGAAATAAACAATAATTTTTATCTGAAGGTAAGGTATTTATAATATCATTGGGTGTAACAAAATATGTATCTTTTTCTCTCCCATCAGATATTATACTTTGATTATTCATATTAACCTGCCCAATATTTTGATCATTAATTAATCTTCTATCATTAAAATGAATTAATGAGTCATTTTTTTTAATAAAAAAACATAAGTATTAACATTAATTACATTGCACAATCGATTTATGGGTGAAGTGTGGATTATGTTGTTTTTTGATTTGCTTCAATGTTTAGATAATTAAAGTTTTGTATGTTTCATATGAATAATTTAGGCCTTGGTTATCAATATATTTCAAAATATTAAACGCCTCTAAATGTCTGATTTTGCTTTATGAAATTTAATTTTTATGTTGATTTTAAAAGATATTTAAAATTGATATTAATATATAATCTTGCAAAAGTTGGCTGTGGACAGGCATATGAAGTTACAAAATAAAATTTTATTGATTACAGGTTGGGGAGTAGGCATAAAACCTTTGCAATCACTTAAATTGCATTTGGAAAAAGCTGGTTTTGAAACACAACTGATTAATATTTTTAATGTTTTAGATCGTAACTTTCAAGCACAGCTTGATTTAGTGGCTGAAGTTGATGTGGTAATAGGCTGGTCTCTAGGTGGGCAGTTAGCAACTCAACTGGTTGATATTTTTTACAAGCAAAAAGGGAAAACAAAAACTTTAATTACGCTCGCTTCAAACCCTTGTTTCGTTGCTCATGATAATTGGCAAACCGCAATGCCTGCTAATGTATTTAGTCAATTTAAAGGGTCTCTTTTACAGAACCCGCAAGCCACTTTAAAGCGTTTTTATTATTTGATTACACTTGGCTCATCTCAAGCGAAACAAGATTGGATGAGTGTACAAAACATCGCAAATCCACCCGCACAGGAAATACTGGTAGACGGTTTAAAAATGCTAGAACAGTTAAACTTGGTAGATAACTTGAAAAACTATTCAGGTCTACAGCTTCATCTGTTTGCTGAGCAAGATAATGTCATTCCTTGCAAAATTATCGAGAATTTTAAGGATTTTGCTACAGAAAACATGACTTATAAGTTGCTAAAAGACGCTACACACGCTTTTCCGTACTTACAGGTAGGAAGAACAATTGAAGAAATCTGCCAATTTTTAACAATTCATCAGCAAAGTTAATAAGCTTTGATTGATATCGCAATTTTCTTTCATTATTAACAGGTTTAACATGTGTTCAATGAGAGATTTGAACGCTGTAAAAGGGTATAGAGGATGACCGATAATTTTGATTTGGAACATATTTGGCATCCATATACTTCAATGACCCAACCTTTACCCACATTTAAAGTTAAGCGTGCTTATGGTGCGACGATTGAACTCGATGATGGTAGAACTTTAATTGATGGTATGTCCTCTTGGTGGTGTGCAATTCATGGTTATAACCACCCTGAACTTAATCAGGCAGTGACCGATCAATTACAGAACATGTCACATATCATGTTTGGTGGGCTAACCCATGATCCTGCGATTGAACTTGGAAAAATTCTTTTAAAAATTACACCGCCAAGTCTCGATAAAATTTTCTATGCAGACTCAGGATCAGTTGCTGTTGAAGTTGCTTTGAAAATGGCTGTGCAATTCTGGACAGCACAGGGCCAACCGCAAAAAACAAATTTTATTACTACGCGTTCTGGTTACCACGGTGATACATGGAATGCTATGTCTGTCTGTGATCCAGTTACAGGCATGCATCAAATTTTTGGTACCAGCTTACCGAATCGTCTTTTCGTGGCGGCACCACAAACCAAATTCCACGAAGAATGGAATCCTCAAGATATTGCCGAGCTAGAACAAGCCATTCAGCAAAATCATGAAAAACTTGCCGCACTCATTATTGAACCAATTGTTCAAGGTGCAGGGGGCATGCGTTTTTATCATCCTGAATATTTACGTCAGGCTAAAGCACTTTGCGAGAAATATCATCTGTTATTAATTTTTGATGAAATCGCGACTGGCTTTGGTCGTACGGGTAAGCTTTTTGCGTGGGAACATGCTCAAGTCGAACCGGATATTATGTGCCTAGGTAAAGGGTTAACAGGTGGCTATATGACGTTATCTGCGACCTTAACAACAAAACATGTTGCAGAAACCATTAGTCGTGGTGAGGCTGGGGTATTTATGCACGGTCCAACCTTTATGGCCAATCCGCTTGCTTGTGCCGTTGCCTTGAAAAGTACGCAACTTTTAATTGAGCAAGATTGGCAAGCCAATATTAAGCGAATTGAGCAACAGCTTAGCCAACATTTAATGCCTTTAAATCAGCTTGATTATGTTGCTGATGTGCGAGTGCTCGGGGCGATTGGTGTAGTGGAACTCACCTTTAATGTCGATATGAAAACTTTACAGCAACAATTTGTAGAACGTGGAATCTGGATTCGTCCTTTTGGCAAACTGGTTTATGTGATGCCACCCTATGTTATTACTCAACAAGAGCTAAGCGATTTGCTTGAACAATTAGTTGAAGTTGTTAAAACATTGCAGGGAGCGCATTAAGATGTCATTGCTTGATCATTTTGCTACAGAGTTAGATGAGTTAAAACAACAAGGTAATTTCAGACAATTTACCCAAAATGTGCAGCATGACCGTTTTATTACTATTCAAAATAAAACAATGCTTAACTTAGCTTCAAATGACTATCTTGGACTGGCGGCTGATATTAATCTTCGTCAAGAGTTTTTAGATAGCTTACCTTTGGAGCGCAGCTATTTTAGTTCTTCATCGGCTCGTTTATTGACTGGTAACTTTGATGAATATGAACAGTTGGAAAATAGCCTAAGCCAAGCATTCGGTGGTCGGTCGGCGCTGCTATTTAATAGTGGCTATCACATGAATATTGGTATTTTGCCAGCTGTTGCTGATAGCAAAACTTTAATTTTGGCAGATAAGTTAGTTCATGCGAGCATGATTGATGGTATACGGTTATCTGGTGCGCATTATGTACGTTATCGACATAACGATTTACAGCATTTAGAACAACTTCTGCAAAAATATCATGATGAAGACAAGATTGAACGAATCATTGTGGTCACAGAAAGTATTTTTAGTATGGATGGTGATGAAACGGATTTAGCCGCATTAGTCCAGCTAAAAAAACGTTTTGCTAAAACCATGCTTTATGTCGATGAGGCACACTCAATTGGGGTTCGTGGCCAGCAAGGCTTAGGATGTGCTGAACAATATAATGTCATTCAAGAAATTGACTTTTTAGTAGGCACATTAGGTAAAGCATTAGCAGCAGTCGGTGGTTACATTATTTGCCATCCTATTATTAAAGATTATCTCATTAATAGAATGCGCCCGCTTATTTTTAGTACAGCTCAACCTCCGATTGTTATGGCTTGGGCAAATTTTATATTCCAAAAAGTATTGGTTGCTCGGCCTCAGCGTGAACACTTAAAAAATATTAGCCAATATCTTCAAAAAGCTGTTATAGAAAAGGGTTATGTAAGTCCTTCGACTAGTCATATTATTCCAGTTATTGTGGGAGAAAGTCAGGCTGCGATAGATAAGGCAAAACATATTCAAGAATGCGGCTTTTATGCTATGCCTGTACGTCCACCAACAGTACCTAAAAATAGTTCACGTTTGCGTATTTCTTTAACGTCAATGGTCGAACAACACGAACTTGAAGCACTGGTGAGTTTTCTGTGAGTCTGAATAAAAACTTAGTTGCCGAGCGTTTTGCTAAAGCAGGGCAAAGCTATTCAGAGCATGCGGTTGTTCAAAAACAAATTTGCCAAAATTTAACGGGCTTACTAAAGCAGTTTTTTCCAAGTACGATGTCACGTGTTTTTGAAATTGGTTGTGGTTCTGGCAATTTAACTCGTCTGCTTGTTGACGCTTTTCAAATTGAAGATTTAATTTTGAATGATCTGTATGCAGAGGTGCAGCAGCACTTTAATCATCAAGAACATTTGAAATGGTTAATTGGCGATGTTGAAACGTTAGAACTCCCTCAACAGCTCGATATGATTGTTTCAGGTTCGGCTTTGCAATGGATGCAAGATTTACCGCGTTTGCTTAAGCGTTGTAATGAGGCTTTAAATGACAGTGGTTGGCTATGCTTTTCAACATTTGGCCCTAAGAACCTATTTGAAATTAAAGAGCTAACTGGACAAGGTTTAAGTTATTGGAATCTTGAAAGTTGGAACAATGCCTTAACTCATGCTGGTTTTGAAGTTTTGCATTTATCTGAGTCAGAAACTCAGCTCTATTTTGATTCGCCTAAAGCTGTATTACAACATTTGAAAGCAACAGGTGTAACGGCAACCGCTCAACATCGTTGGACCAAGCAAACTTTACAGCAGTTTTATCAAGATTATGATCGGTTTAAGCAGGCCGAGGGATATGCCTTAACATACCATCCGATTTATTGTATTGCCCGGAGAGTGAAGTAAATGAGTGGCCAGATCTATTTTGTCAGTGGGATTGATACCGAAATTGGTAAAACTTACGCGACAGGTTTTTTAGCAAAATTATGGACTGAGCAAGGTAAAAAAGTAATTACCCAAAAACTCATTCAAACAGGTAATGCTGCTATTTCTGAAGACATCGAGAAGCATCGTGAAATTATGGGACAAGGTTGGTTTCAGGAAGATCACGATAAGCTGACTATGCCTGAAATCTTTAGCTATCCAGCTTCACCTCATTTAGCAACACGCTTGGATAATAGAGAAATTGATTTTCAAAAAATTGAAAATGCGACTCAAACATTGGCTGAGCGTTTTGAAATTGTATTGTTAGAAGGTGCAGGTGGGTTAATGGTGCCATTAACCACCAGTCTACTCACAATTGATTATGTGGCTCAGCATCAGTTCCCTGTTATTTTGGTAACATCAGGGCGTTTAGGAAGTATTAACCATACTTTACTTAGTCTTGAGGCGCTTAAGTCTCGTGGGCTGAAATTAAAGGCTCTAGTTTATAATCTAAAAGATGAATCAAAAGATCCATTAATTTCTAAAGATACTTCAAATTACTTGAAAGATTATTTAGCTATTCACTTTCCAGAAGCAGAGTGGATTGAATTGGCAAAAATGAGTTAATTCGACAACAAACTATAAAAAAACCGCTCTAATTTGAGCGGTTTTTGATTTAAAAGTTGATCTTAGAACTTTTTAAATCCACGATTAAGACCAGTCGATTTACGCTGATTACCAGTGTTTGCTGGTGCTTCTTTTTCATCATCACGACGTTGTTGACGTAAATAGCCACCACGACGCGCTGCCATTGGCTTTTCAGTCATACGGTCAGTACGACGTTTCGCCATACCAAATAAGCCTGTACCTTGACGCGGTTTTAACTCAACAGATTTTGCTAAGTTGTCGATATCAGTTTTGTCGAGTTCCATCCAACGACCAGTACGTAATTCACGTGGTAAAATCACAGTACCGTAGCGAGTACGTAATAAACGACTTACTTTAAGGCCTTGTGATTCAAAAATACGGCGTACTTCACGGTTACGACCTTCTTTCACCACAACTTGATACCAGCGGTTAATACCTTCACCACCAATTTCAGAGAAAGATTCGAACTTAGCTGGGCCATCTTCAAGCTCTACACCATTCACCATGTTTTGACGTAGTTTTGGTGTTACTTCACCCATTACACGTACAGCGTATTCACGTTCAATTTCATTGGATGGGTGCATTAAGCGGTTAGCAAGTTCACCATCATTTGTAAATAATAATAAACCTGTACTGTTAATATCCAGACGACCTACCATTACCCAACGATCATTTGCAATTTGTGGTAAATGATCAAATACGGTTGGACGTTTTTCAGGATCATTACGTGAACAAATTTCACCCTCAGGTTTATAATAAATCAGTACACGACGACGAATTTCGTCTTCGATTTGAAACTGAACTTTACGACCATCAATGCGTAATTCATCGCCTGGTTCAATGCGTTCACCCACTTGGGCAACGCTGCCGTTTACACTCACGCGTCCTGCGGCAATAACCTCTTCCATATATCGACGGGAACCTAATCCGATTCGCGCTAATACTTTTTGCAATTTTTCACTCATGACAGCACAACCTTAGACATAATGATCAACAGTCCACCTCTTTATGATTTCGGTGCATTTGCATCGAGAGCCATAAATGCTTCCTTGGCGTTCTGTAGGGGAGGCAATTGGCCTAAAGAGGCTAGACCAAAAGCATTCAGAAATTGAGGCGTTGTAATTAGCAACGCAGGTCTTCCGGGTAAATCTCTAAAACCGGCTTCTTTAATCCAGTTCCAGTCAAATAGCGTTCTGAGAATCTGACTATTATTAGATACACCACGAATTTGTTCAATATCAGCACGCGTGACTGGTTGATGATACGCAATGACAGCCAACGTTTCTAGTAAAGATGGCGACAGTTTAGTTGGTCGCTCTGGCCAAATCTGCGCAATAATATTGCGATATTTGGATCTTACCTGAAAACGAAAGCCTTGCGCAGTTTCTATCAACTCAATTGAGCGGCCATGTTGTAAGAGGGCAAGTTGTTGTAAAAGCTGACGAAGCTGTTGTTTGTTATATTGATTATTAAAAGCTTCTTTTAAACGAGCAATCGAAACAGGTGCTTCACTGGCAAAAATAATCGCTTCAAGTTGCAATAAAACTTCGTGATGAATGTCAGCTAATGACAAATCGGTATTATTTTGTTCAAAACTCATGCCGCAGTCCCTTGAATAGCCAATGGAGCTTCAACACCTGTCGCAATAATTTTAATCTTTTGTTGTCGGGTTAACTCTAACACAGCCATAAAAGTTACAACCATGCCCATACGGCCTTGTTGGGGATTCAGTAATTCTTTAAAACTTAACACATCGCCTGACTCTAATTTCTCTTCAATATAAGCAATACGTTCTTCTAGCAGTACAGGCTCTTGTGCAATTGTGTGCGTTACAGGTTCTGGACGGTTAAATACGCAAAACAAAGCATCGTGTAATGCTGAAACATCATAACCTTCATAAACAGGCGCAATATGTCCTAAGCTTACATTGGCACTAAATGTATCACGGTCAAGAACCGGCATTTGCCCTAAACGCTCAGCAGCTTGCTTAATACGTAAATAAGTCTCAAGTCGATCAATAAGATCTTGCTTAGGATCTTTTTCAATACTAATAACAGTTGGCTTAGGTAAAAGTAAGCGAGATTTCAAATCGGCCAATAAAGCCGCCATCACCATATAGTCGGCAGTCAACTCAATATTTAGGGATTTCATGCTATCCATATAAGCTAAATATTGAGTGGCAATAGGGGCGATATCGAGCTGAACTAAATCAAAACCGTTTTTCTGAATCAGATAAATTAAAAAGTCGAGTGGTCCTTCAAACTGTTCGAGTAAAATCTCAAAGGCAGCCGGAGGAATATAAAGATCTTCAGGAATCGTGTCGTGCCACTCATCTAAAACACGGATGTGTGGAACGTCTTCCATGGATTGATGAAGTGATTGGTTCATTACGATTATAAGCCACGCGAATTTTCAAAAGCATGAGACTTGTTTTCAAGTCAATAAGAGCTGTAGCAGAAGAACAGCAGATAGTGCAAAACATTCTAAAGGAATTGTGACTTTTAATAAATTGCTTAACGACTAAAGTGTAAAAAAAATCCAAACTAAATAAAGAGTATTTTTTTTCTTGATAATACTTTTTTTTTAACTGTTGGTAAAAAGGAGAATAAGTGCTTATTCGAAAGCACTTACGTTTCCTGCACCATGACGGATAACTTCTGGATGTTCACCCGATAAATCAACAATACTGGTGGTTGTCAAAGTTCCGAACCCACCATCAATAAATACATCAATCCGTTTAGCTAACTGATTTTCAATATCGTAAGGATCATCAAGAGGGTCTTCGTGTCCTGGTAAAATTAGTGTACTTGTCAGTAAAGGTTCACCAAGTTCTTTTAATAAAGCCTGACAAATTGGGTTACTTGGAATACGTAAACCAATCGTTTTCTTTTTAGGATGCATTAACCTGCGTGGAACTTCACTGGTTGCGGGTAAAATAAAAGTCGTAACAGCAGGTGTATTTGCCTTTAATAATCTATAAGTCGCATTATCAACTTTTGCATAAGTTGCGATATCTGATAAATCACAGCACATAATTGCATATTGATGCTTAGGACCTAAATCACGAATCTGAGCAATACGTTCCATCGCATTTTTATTACCAATCTGGCATCCGATTGCATAAGCAGCATCGGTAGGGTAGACCACAACATCGCCTGCACGAATACGCTCAACCGCTTGGTCAATGAGGCGTTGCTGTGGATTTTCAGGATGTACATGTAAATGCAGCATATTTTAGAGACTCCATCACGCCAGTATTAAAAATAGTATTAGACTTTTCAAACTTGGGAAGCAAGTAACTTACGTAGTTTTTTTGTCATTTAATCAAGGAGTTCACGTTTAAATTCACTAGATTGTAACGCTGCACCTGCTCGCGTACATTGGCAAATACATTCAATGAATCGCGCTGCATCAACAGGTAATCTAGCTTCTCCAGAAAAATAGCGTTGTACTTGTGTATAAACATTATCTTTAAACTTTTTGCCATCTCCGCCATCACCTGTCAGGTTGTCGAGCGAGACTCTAAATTTTCTGCCAAAAGAATGGGAAAATAACCATTCAATCGCTTGCGGCTTAATTTCCACCTGTTCAAATAAATCTTGCTGTTCTTTAGTTCGACCATCTGGGGCGTACCAATACCCTAAATCAGGCAACAGACGTCTTTTTGCACCTGCAATTGTCCAATGGCTAATTTCATGCAAAGCACTATTGAAAAAACCATGGGCAAATTGAATTTTGGCTGGCTCATGTTCGTTTGCTGGGAAATATTCTGGTTCAAATTCTCCACGAACTAATGTCACATTATGGTGGGAAAACCAGTGATTAAAGTGTAAAATAAGCCAATCAACTTGCTCAGACTCTAATTTTGAGCTTGGCCATGGTGAGAGTTGCACCATGTCAGGTAAAAGAGTGTTTTGGTGAGTTGAATGGGTGCAAACGAGTAATGAAGTGTTAACTTCAGGTTGCGGCTGCAACAGGTGCATTGCTTAATTTACCCCGAGTTCTGTCTAAAGAAGTACAAAATTGTATCTTAATCTTTGACAGAGTACCGATGAATTTGTAGAATTGCCGCCTTAATTATGTCAGCAAATACCTTTCCGGCACAGATTGAGCCGTTTAAATGGGCTGAGCAAGGCTTTACATGGTCAGGTCAACTGCCATTGTCTCGTCTTACTCGTATTGCTCGTGAAGCTGTTGGATCAATTGATAACCAATTGATCAACATAGACTGTAAGCTATCAATGGATGCCTATCATCGCATTGTGTGGTTAGATGGTCATATGGAAACAAAAGTTCCAATGGAGTGCCAACGTTGTTTGGAACCTGTTGAAATGCCAATTGTTTCTGACTTTCATATTGCACTTGTAGATGATGAGTCACTGATAGAGCGCTTGGATGAGGATGCTGATTTCATCGTTTTAGGTGAAAGTGAGTCTTCGACAAAAGGTGATTTTGATACACCTGCTTCGATCAACTTGCTCGCATTACTAGAAGATGAACTGTTATTGTTGATGCCTTTATCTCCCAAGCATGATGCTTGTGAACATAAACATCAACCTACCATTCAGAACGTTGTCGAAGAGAAACGGGATAACCCGTTTGATGTTTTGGCAGGTTTGAAGGGTAAACTTAACTCATAATTTGTGTTATGATTATGAGATAAGACAACTGAATTTGTTCTGATCCATTTTTTCGATCTTTGTAAGGAGCCATCATGGCCGTTCAGCAAAACCGTAAAAGTCGCTCTCGCCGTGACATGCGCCGTTCACATGACGCTTTAACCGAGAATGCATTAACAGTAGACCAAGCAACTGGTGAAACTCATCGTCGTCACCACGTGACTAAAGACGGTTTCTACCGTGGTCGCCAATTATTCGCTAAAGCAGCTGATGCTGAATAATTGCATGATATGCATTAAGCGTGATGCTTAAGTATAGAAAAAATGGGAGCGAAAGCTCCCTTTTTTTGTTGTTTTTCGCAATTATAAATATACAAATTAAATGTTAAATTTCCGCTCCAGAGAAATGAGTGAAAACCCAAAAAGGATTTCTTATGTCTGCTAAACGTCTTGAACAAGTAGCTTTAGCCACAAAAACTGCATTTGTGTTTCCGGGTCAAGGTTCACAAAAAGTTGGTATGCTCGCTGAACTCGCAGAACAGTTTAGTGGAGTTGGGCAAACTTTTGCTGAAGCTTCAGACGCGCTAGGATTTGATCTTTGGCACATTGCGCAAAGTGGTGAAGGTTTAGACCAAACACAAAACACCCAACCTGTATTATTAACTGCTAGCATCGCTTTATGGCGTCTTTGGTTAGATTTGGGTGGTTTAGCGCCTAAATACCTTGCTGGTCACTCTTTAGGTGAATACAGCGCTTTAGTTGCAGCGGGTTCAATGAGTTTGGCAGATGCAGTTAAATTAGTTAATTTGCGTGGAAAACTCATGCAAAGTGCTGTTCCTCAAGGGGAAGGTGCGATGGCTGCAATTCTTGGTTTGGCCGATGATAAAGTAGTTGAACTATGCCAGAGTGTAACTGCATCAGGTCAAGGTTCAGTTGAAGCTGCAAATTATAATTCACAAGGTCAGGTTGTAATTGCGGGCAGTACTGCATCTGTCCAGCAAGTGATGGCATTAGCAAAAGAACAATCTGCTAAAGCAATTGCTTTACCAGTTTCTGTACCTTCGCATTGTTCATTGATGAAGCCTGCTGCAGAAAAATTTGCAGAAGCTTTGGAACAAACTGCCATTGAGCTACCTACCATTCCTGTAATACAAAATGTCAACGCGGGAATTGCTACCGATGTTGCTCAATTACGTCAGGCATTAACAGCACAATTGTACGAGTCTGTGCAATGGACACGTACCATGCAGTCTCTTCAAGACCAAGGTATTCAGTACATTGTTGAATGTGGTCCTGGTACAGTATTGAGTAATCTCGCAAAGCGTTTACCAAATATCGAAAAAGCTTTTTCTATTGATAGTAAGAGCAAAATGGAAGATGCCCTAAATGCTGTTTTAGTGGCAGAAGGAAAAATTGCATGACACAAGAACGCAAAGTTGCATTAGTAACGGGCGCGAGTCGGGGCATTGGCGCTGCAATTGCCCAGCAACTTATTCAAGACGGTTATTTTGTCGTAGGTACTGCGACTTCTGAATCTGGTGCACAAAAGCTAACAGATAGCTTTGGTGAACAAGGTGCAGGTTTGGCGCTAGACGTGCGTAATCTCGATGAGATTGAAGCAGTCGTGTCTCATATTGAACAGAATTATGGTCCTGTACTTGTTCTGGTTAACAATGCAGGTATTACGAAAGACAATTTGTTGCTTCGTATGTCTGAAGATGATTGGGATGACATTCTCAATATCCACCTTAAAGCCGTTTATCGTTTATCTAAACGCGTACTTAAGGGCATGACGAAAGCACGTTTTGGTCGAATTATTAATATCAGTTCTGTTGTTGCTCATTTTGCAAACCCAGGCCAAGCAAACTACTCTGCTGCTAAAGCAGGTATTGAAGCATTCAGCCGTAGCCTTGCAAAAGAGATGGGTAGCCGCCAAATCACTGTAAACAGTGTGGCACCAGGTTTTATTGCAACAGAAATGACAGATGCACTTAGTGAAGACATTCGCAAAAAAATGAGTGATCAAGTGGCTTTAAATCGTTTAGGCGAGCCACAAGATATCGCAAATGCGGTGAGTTTCCTTGCAAGTGATAAAGCAGGTTACATTACCGGTACGGTATTACATGTAAATGGTGGTTTATACATGGCCTAACGCCGATGTATAAACTTTTAAAAATTTTTATATTCAATTAAACTAGTGGCAAATCAAACGCCACAAGCAATGAGGAGAATTCCTGTGAGCGATATCGAACAACGCGTTAAACAAGCAGTTGCAGAACAACTTGGTCTTAAAGCTGAAGAGATTAAAAACGAAGCATCTTTCATGGATGACTTGGGTGCTGACTCTTTAGATTTAGTTGAACTTGTTATGTCTTTCGAAAATGACTTCGACATCACTATCCCTGATGAAGATTCTAACGAAATCACTACAGTTCAATCTGCAATTGACTATGTAACTAAAAAACTTGGTTAATTCGCATATTGCTGATTAAAAAGAAGGCCACCGTAAGGTGGCTTTTTTTATTTAATCAAAATCATTGATAGGGATACATATTTTTACAAGATCAACCTCAATTGATAGCAGAGGTGTCTCTTTTTTCAAGTATAACAATAAAGGTCAGTTTAATGACTTTACTATAAACAATAATATGAGGACTAAAAGATGGGTCTTTTTGATTTTGTAAAAGGTATTGGTAAGAAAAATACCGCACCAGCAGAACCACAACCAGCTCCAGCAACACCAGCAGAACCTTCTGCACAAGAAGTGGCAAATAAATTATTAGGATTAATTAAAAGTTTAGGCTTAGGGGTGGAAGGTCTATCTGTAACATATAATGGTTCAACTGATACTGCGACGCTTCATGGTCAAGTACAAAGCCAAGCAGACAAAGAAAAAATTATTCTTATTGTTGGTAACGTAGACCACGTTGCGCAAGTAGATGATCAAATGACGGTTGCTACTCCTGAGCCAGAAAGTAAATTTTATACGATAAAATCAGGTGATAATCTTTCAAAAATTGCGAAAGAATTTTATGGTGATGCCAACCAATATCAAAAAATCTTTGAAGCAAACAAACCAATGCTAAAAGATCCAGATGAGATTTTCCCTGGACAAGTTTTACGTATTCCTCAGTAATTGGAATAAATAAAAAGGCGCTTAAAGCGCCTTTTTATTTGGTTGTTAAAATCGTTTTGGAATCTTTTGTCCATTAGGTACAGGCGTTTCAGCATTTTTTAAAACACCAAATAGCCATGTTTCTGCATGTTGAACTGCAATTTTTAAAGAATCACCCAAAGCTAAACGACCTGCAATAAAGCTTGCTAATGAACAACCTGAGCCGTGATATTCACCTTCAAGGCGAGGGCAACTACTACTCGCTGCAAGTTCACCATCAATATATAAACTATTTTTAATGAAGTCAGGGGTATCTTCATGACCGCCTTTAACTAATACAGCTTTAGCGCCCATTTGAAATAGCTTTTCTGTCGCTTGTTCTAAGTCATCAATACCTGTTAGTGCTCGTAATTCGACTGTATTTGGCGTAATAAGCGTCGCTAGTGGGATAAGCTCAACAAATGCTTTAACTAAAGTTGCTTGGTCTCCTAAAGAACCACCACTGTTTGCAACTAAAACAGGGTCAAGTACATATTGAGAGTCAGGATGAACACGTAAAAATTCAGCAAGTGCAGCAATATTATCTGTGGTGCCAAGCATACCTGACTTAACACATTTAATGGGTAAGTCATCTACCACGGCATTTGCTTGAGCTAGTAATAGTTCTTTTGAGGTTGCTTCAAAGCCAAATACTTGTTGTGAGTTTTGAATGGTGAGGGCAGTACATGCAATTGCTGCATGGGCACCACTTTGTCCAATTGCTTCGATATCGGCTTGTAAACCTGCACCACCTGAAGGGTCTAAACCCGAGAAACAAAGTACGGTTGGACGCACGGTTATTTCCTTTTCAATTTAAATTTACGTTAGTATAAGAGAGTTTGATTAAACTCTCGACCAATTGAACTAAATACTTTACTGGGTTAATGATTGAATGGCTATAAAACATATTTTGATTGATTTGGATGGAACCTTAACAGACCCTAAAGTTGGTATCCATACTTCAATTCGCTATGCAATGGAAAAACTAGGCTATCCATTGGCTGCCGATTTAAATATTGATTGGACCATTGGCCCGCCTTTAAAACCATCACTTGCAAAATTATTGGCTACTCAAGATGATGATTTAGCTGAACAAGCTTTATTGGCTTATCGTGAGCGTTTCTCGGTCATTGGTTTGTTTGAAAATGAAGTATATCCATCTGTAGTACAGACACTTAAAGCGTTAAAAGAGGAGGGGTATCGTTTATTTGTTGCCACTGCTAAACCAACGATTTATGCGAAAAGAATTTTAGATCATTTTGAATTAAGCCAATATTTTGTACATATTTATGGCAGTGAATTGACAGGTGAGCGCACCAATAAAGCTGAACTCATTCATTATATTCTTGAGCATGAGCAATTAAACCCAGAAGAATGCTTAATGGTGGGTGATCGCCAATATGATATTTTAGGTGCTCGTCACAATGGTATTGAGGCGGTAGCTGTGACTTATGGCTATGGAACAGCAGAGGAACTTGCTCAAGCACAGCCAAAAGCGATGATTAATCAGTTCTCTGAACTTTTGGACTATGTTGAAGAACTGGCAGCACAAAAGAAAGTTTCTTAAATATAAATAAGTTTTAATTTATAGGTTTGGCTTTGATCTAAAGCCAAACCTTTTTTATTTAAATACCGTGTTGTTGACTGTATTGAACAAGTTCTTCAATCGTAATCACGGTTAAGTGATGAGTTTGTGCATATGCTAAAACTTGAATGCCTGATGCCATCGTGCCATCTGGATTAGTCAATTCACATAACACACCAGCGGGTTTGAGACCAGCTAATCTGGCTAGATCAATAGTCCCCTCAGTATGACCACGTCGAGTAAGTACGCCACCATTACGTGCACGTAATGGGAAAACGTGACCAGGACGATTTAAGTCACTTGCAACAGCACCATCTTTAATAGCAGTTTTAATCGTTGTTACACGGTCTTTAGCAGAAACACCAGTTGTAACGCCTTGAGCAGCTTCAATGGTCACTGTAAATGCAGTATGAAACTGACTTGAGTTTTGAGAAACCATTGGAGGGAGTTCAAGATGGTCGGCTAATTCTTCTGTCAGACATAAACATACAATACCTGAGCCATCACGAATCATACGTGCCATGGTCTCAACAGTTAGAGTTTCAGCTGCAACAATTAAATCTGCTTCATTTTCACGGTCAAAGTCATCCATAACCAAGACAGGTTTGCCTTGACGGATATCTTCTAATGCTTGTTGAATGCGTTGTTCAGCAGGAGAGAGGGCTGAGAAAAAAATTTCTGGTTGAATTAAGCTAGACATAATGAAACGCTCTCGTAAAAATACGGTTGAACATTTCAGGACTGATGTAAAAACAGGCTGGCACTGAAATAAAACGGATTTATCCCAGTTCGTCGTCTTCTTTCATCCGGACTATACCGTCGGCTTTGGAGTTTCACCAAATCTGCTCAAATTACACAATTTAAGCTCGTGGGCTTGTTAATTTATATATGAAAATTAACTTTACCACCGGTGGGGAATTACACCCCGCCCTGAAGCGATGGGTTTTATTATAGCGCGCTTGGCGAAATTGGCTAGATGCTTTTGTAGAATGCTAAGTCTCATTATGAATAAGTATTTTTAGAAATCGAAATAGGTTTTTTAACAAGAGCTTACTTGTTGGTTTTAAAAGTGAATGCTATGTTTTTTATAGAAAATTATAAATAAAACAGGTTTTTCATGCAGATTAGAGATTATTATCCCTTTAGGAATACTTTATTTATTCAGCATCTCCATATTTTTAGTTATCTATTTATGGCGGTAAGTATTCTGTATTTGATTGCTGCTAACTGGTTGATGCTTCCTGATAGCATTCAACTCAGCATTCCACCTGTTATATTACTTGTCACCGCTTGGGTGAGCGTAACAGATACCTTAAGCGAGGGAGTTCGGCAGACCTTACATGGTATTTGTGGTTTGATGGTCGGTTTGAGTTTGGCTGTAATAGGACAAGTTTATCAAACAGGTGCAGACAGTTATTTATTGTTCTTGATTTGGACTTTGCTTTTATTACCTTGGTTATATCGACCTAATATTGGTATTTTTACTTTAGTTTGCATTACCAGCCAACTTACACTTTTTTTATTTTTTCGACAGACTTTTTGGGCAGAAAAATTTCCTTATTTATATCTATTCACTCTAAATTTATTAAGCCTTATCCAGTTTTGGATATGTATAAAGAAGTATCGTGCATTACGTTTTGTTTTTATCGCTTGGTTTGCGGTCATTTCAATCATTGGAATGATTCAATACTTATCGAATGCAAACATTCCTTATCTGATCTCGGCTTTCCTTTCAGGAATAATCGCTTTTTATTATTTCTTCCAAAAAAATGATCAATTATGTGCCAGTTTAATGGCTGCTGTTCTTGGTGTGACTGCAACCATATGGCTTGTAGATGGGATTAATCATTTATTTAAAGATTCTAATGAGTTCATTTTTCTACTGATTGCTGGCATTATTTTTATTTGGTTTGCACTTATTAGTTATTTCTTAATAAGAATTTTTCGCCAAAGCCGTTTTTATGTCATTCCTTTAGCAATTGGTGCTTGGCTTGCTGGTTTAGCACTTGCAGCATTTACACTCGTATTTTGGCAGACTATTTCTTTAATTATTGGCATCATCTTTGTTGCTATAGCTATAACTTTACTAACAAAATCTCAAAATTATTTCATTCGGCAATTTGCATATTGTTTATTTATTAGTGGCCAAACTGCTTTTTTATTCCATCTTGGATCTGAAACAAATCAAATTTTATGGGTGTTGATTGCCCAGATTTTTATTCTATGTATTAGTTATTTTCGTAAGCCTCATTGGTTCTTTATTTTAATTCAAATGCTCGCAACTTATGGAATAGCATTTTTCTATCTATTGCAACTAGACCATTCAATATGGTCAGTAAACTCTGTTCAAACTTATTTTAATTTAACTTTACTTAACTATTTCATCTTTAGCTTAGTACTGCTGATAGGGAATAAAGCAATTGTATCGTATGAGCGGAGTATCTTTTTATGCGTACTTGCTGTGATTTTGGTGAACTCATTCTTTGATAATTTTATAGGGTTAGCATTGCTTGATTCGGCTGATCAGTCATTATGGTTTTTCTATGTCTTACCAAGTCTATGGTTATTGTGCTTTAGTTTTTTTTATCTCTATAGACAACTTCACAGTATAACTTTTTTTGCTTTTTTAATTTTTGGCATAGTACTTATTGCACTCGGCTATTTTGATGTATTCATTCTATTTGTAATTTTGACATGGGCTTTAAAAAATAAAGATCGCATTGTTTACGGTATTACGCTTCTTGTGTTCACTACTGTACTTTGGCAACTTTATTACAGTTTGCAATTAAGTTTTCTAGCTAAAAGTGCATCAATCTTGGTGTCAGGAATTATATTGTTGGCTTTATATAGGTTGCTCCTACAAGAAGCTAAGAACAATTTTGTTGAGGGAGAAAATTAATGAAAAAGTATTTCTCTCTTATTCTTGCATTCGTTACCATATTATTCTTTGCAGGATTAGTTGTAAAAAATGAATGGCACCTGCATCAGAGTAAAAGTATTTTTATTAAGCTTAAGCCAGTTGACCCTCGCTCTATTTTACAAGGCGACTACATGGCGCTGGCGTATGAATTAAATTTACAATCTCTTAAATCACCATCAGGAAGCGAAGGTGATGCTTTAGATCAAGTGATTTTTAATCATGCCAATATTCCAGCAAAAGTTATTTTAGATTCACAAAATCGAGTAATTCGTACAATTTTAGACACTAATAATTCATCTGCTGGGCAAAGCTTAATTTTAAAAAATCCTGAAAATCGTTTGCAGGCTTTGTACCCAGCTTCTAGAAGCTTCTTATTTGCCGAAGGTCTAGCTCATTGCTATGAAAAAGCAAAATACGCTGAATTTAAGGTAAATATAAAGGGTGAGGCGATTCTGTTTGATTTACGAGGAGAAGAGCTACAATCTTTAAATTGTAAGCAGCAGCAAAGTTGGTGGAAGGGTGCGGTTAAGAGTTTATAGACACTATAAAAAAGCCCGTATTACGGGCTTTCTTGTTTTTTTAATTTTTAATTAGGCAACTTGTACAGGAATGCAGTTCGCTGTGTGGTTGACTGTATTATTTGGATTTGCATAGACCAAACGTGGTTTGTGAGCATTTGCTTCAGCTTCTGTGAAGTCACCAAACGTAGCAATAATAACTAAATCACCAACATCTGCTTGGTGAGCAGCACCACCGTTTACTGAAATAATGCCAGAGTTGTCTTCACCACGGATCGCGTAAGTTGTGAAGCGCTTGCCATTAGTTACGTTCCAAACGTGGATTTCTTCGTATTCACGAATACCAGCTAAATCCATCAATACGCCATCAATTGCACAAGAACCTTCATAGTGAAGTTCAGCATGGGTTACAACTGCACGGTGAATTTTGCATTTTAATAAACGAGATAGCATGGCTAGCGTCTCCTGAGTAGACCTAAGAAGATCTTATAGTGAAATCTTTTGCCTTTGCCGTTCTGGCAAGGTGGCTGATGCGCATTTTGCTCCTAAAAAAGCAAGATAGCAAGCTTGATTGTTCAACAATTTAAGCTGGTTTATACGCATTAATTTGGTTCATAGCTTGTGATACCTGTCCTTGAACAAGTAACTTCACTTTAGAGAGAGCATGATCAATTGCTCCGTCCATTAAGCTTTGTTCACTGCTTGGCGCTTTTCCAAGTACATGCCCAGAAACTCTTTCTTTTGAACCTGGATGTCCAATACCAATTCGTAAACGATGAAAGTTTGGACCAATATGTGGGACAATATCACGTAAACCGTTATGACCACCGTGCCCACCGCCTGTTTTAAGACGAATTACACCAGGATTCATATCAAGTTCATCATGAGCAATCAGAATTGCTTCAGGAGCAATTTGATAGAATTTTGAGAAAGGAACAACACTTTGACCGGAACGGTTCATATACGTCGTTGGTAGAAGTAAGCGAACATCATGCCCCTCTATATTACCACGACCACTGATTCCGTGAAATTTTGGATCATTTTTTAATGTAATGCCATATTTATCTGCAAGCTGTTCAACGAACCAAAAACCTGCATTATGGCGGGTTTGGGCATATTCTGAACCAGGATTGCCCAAACCAACAATTAGCGAAATATTTGACACTAATTTACGCCTTTAAACACTTATGCGCGTTTGAAGTCAGCGTGCATAGGAGTGTTTTTAGATGGGTGACGTTGTAACGCTTGGATTTTAACGTTTTCAACTTTGTCGCCCACTTTGATTTCTACAACTTCTTCAAAGAAAGCATTGCTTTCTAAAGCTTTTACAAGCTCACGAAGTTCTAAAGTTACACTTACAGGCTCAGCGTTACCGCCGTAGATGATAGCTGGAACTAAAGATTCGCGACGAAGGCGGCGGCTCGCACCTTTCCCTTGTTTGTCTTCAGCACGCGCTTGAGCGTTGAATACGAAGTTTGCCATGAGATAAATCCTCATTAAAGATTAAATAAACTAAACTTGCGACCAGTTTAGTGATAGAAAACCCCAGCCAAAGTCAGGGTTAAGAAAAAGCTGCAATATTATAAACTATCGAACATCGCGCTGATAGATTCTTCGTTATTAATACGACGAATCGTTTCCGCAACCATGCTAGCAACAGAAACTTGGCGAATTTTACCTAAGTTCAATGCTTCTTCAGAAAGAGGAATTGTGTCAGTTACAACTAACTCATCAATGACTGAGTTACGTAAGTTCTCAATTGCTTTACCTGAAAGTACAGGATGAGTTGCATAAGCAACAACACGACGTGCACCAAATTGTTTAAGCGCATCAGCTGCTTTACACAATGTACCAGCAGTATCAACCATGTCATCTACAATAACGCAATCACGATTTTTCACGTCACCAATCAAGTGCATAACTTGCGACTCATTGGCTTTTTGACGACGTTTGTCGATGATTGCTAAATCGATATCACCCATCTGTTTGGCAACAGCACGAGCACGTACTACACCACCAACGTCAGGAGAAACCACCATAAGGTTATCATGCTGTTGTTGACGTAAGTCAGCAAGCAAAGCAGGAGTACCATAGATGTTGTCGACTGGAATATCGAAGAAACCTTGGATTTGGTCAGCATGTAAGTCAATCATTACGACACGATCAATACCAACAGTGGTAAGCATGTCTGCAACAACTTTAGCTGTAATCGGCACACGTGCAGAACGTGGACGACGGTCTTGGCGAGCATAACCAAAATAAGGGATAACAGCGGTAATACGACCAGCACTTGCACGACGCAAAGCATCTGCCATAACCAAGATTTCCATAAGGTTATCATTGGTAGGGGCACAAGTAGGCTGAACGATAAATACGTCTTTACCACGAACATTTTCAGTAATTTCTACTGAAATTTCTCCATCAGAAAAGTGACCGACTGATGCAGCACCTAGAGGGATATGTAAGTGACTTACGACTTTTTGAGCGAACTGTGGATGAGCATTTCCACTAAAAACGACAAGATTGGGCATGAAGCACCCTTGGCGGTTGGTATGTAATGAAGTAGATGGCAGGGGCGGCTGGATTCGAACCAACGGATGCCGAGATCAAAACCCGGTGCCTTACCACTTGGCGACGCCCCTAATGCGGCAGAACTTTAATATTTTTGCAATGCAATGTCAAGGATAATCAACAAAAAGCAAGGCAATTAAGTCTGTCTTTAAAATAAGAAGAATGGCAGGGGCGGCTGGATTCGAACCAACGGATGCCGAGATCAAAACCCGGTGCCTTACCACTTGGCGACGCCCCTAACTTGTAACTTTAAAATGATTAAGAGGAGATTCTTTTAAACTATTTACCACATAAGCTTTACATGGTGAATGCTTAAGAATGTCATCAATATTCATTTCATTTGTTACTTCAGTAAAAACACAAGCACCTGTACCTGTAAGCTTTGCTTGACCAAACTGATCAAGATATTGCATTGCTTCTTCAACTTCAGGGTATAACTTTCTAGCCAAAGGCTCAAAGTTATTTCCAAAATTAGAAGGTTCTAACTGATAGGCGCAAAATTTAGTGGTCTTAGAGTCTCTTGTCAATGTTTTTTGTGAAAAAAGCAATTGAGTGCTGATAAAACAATCAGGTTTTAAAATAATGAACTGTTTTTGATCTAAGTCTATGAATGATAGATGTTCACCTATGCCTTCAGCCCATGCATTTTTACCATAAATAAAAATAGGAACATCAGCACCGAGCTTTACGCCATAGTCAGCAAGTTCATCCTGACTTAGTCCACATTGCCATAATTGATTTAAAACAATGAGGGTCGTAGCTGCATTAGAGGAACCTCCACCTAAACCTGCGCCCATTGGAATATTCTTCTCAATTTTGATGTGCAGACCAGAGAGTTTTTTTGCATGCGGTTTAAGTATTTGAGCAGCTTTATAAATCAGATTTTGTTCAAGTTGAACTTCTCCTAAACCTTCAATCTGAATTTCATCTTTATCAATAAGAGAAAAAGTCATCCAGTCATATAAATCAATGAGTTGGAAAATGGTTTGCAGTTCATGATAACCATTTTCACGACGTCCTGTAATATGTAAAAACAGGTTGAGCTTAGCTGGAGAAGGAACTCGAATCATAGATTTAAATAATTAGATTTAACGGTTTTGGATGACCATTGTAATACGGTTTTCTTTATCTTCAGCAAGTGCCTGCTTCAAAACCAGTTTATTTGGCAAAGTTTGTTCGCCATCATAACTAAAATTGACTGTCCAGCCATCTTCGATGAGTTGGCTCACACGATTTGCATTATCTTTGCTAATTTGGGCATTTAAAGTTGCTGGCTTTGCTAAAATCCAACTGGTTAAATGGGTAATTGGTGCTTGCCAACCAGTAGCACGTTCTAAAAGTTCTTCAGGTGATGCGGCTGTAATCAAGCCAGTTTTAGCACTGTTTAAAGTAACCTCACCCGGTTTTCCCTGAATTTGTGTCTTTCCGACACCTAAAATACCGCTTAATTCGATATCAAAATTATCTTGCTGCTGAACCCATGTGAAGAATGCACTACCACTTTGCTGTGGGGTACGCACCCCAATTTTACCTTGTAAGTTGAAATGTTTTTCATCTTGCACTTGGTGGGAAATTGCGGGTTTGGGCTGAGTAAAATGCTGACAACCAGTTAAAAATAATACACTTGATCCACAGATCGCTGTGCACAGTTGGGCAAATTTGCTCATATATTTAACTCTTTTTTGCTGATGTAGGTAAAATTAACGCATCAAGCTGGTGTAATTGTGGATCATTCGCGTGCTTTTGTTTCAGTTGTTGTAACACAGCACTAAATTCAGTTAATGATCCTTGCATATACAGTGCCTTAGCGTAACGAATCCCAATATTTATGTTATGACTAAGCTCGTAAGCTTTGCCTAAAGCTTCCGCTGCGCCCTCATAATCATTTTGTAAAAATGCGATATAGCCCAGTGTATCCAAAATCGAGGCTTGTTCTGGTGCATATTCCAATGCTTGTTCAGCATATTGTCGTGCTTCTTTTAATCTACGGTTTTGCAAAGCCAGCGTATACGCATAGGCATTCAGATAGGTCGGACTATTTGGTTCTAATTGCAATAATTGCTTAAGTGTTTTATCAAGTTTATCGCGGTCGGTATAAGGGTCTAATAATAAAACTTCTGCATAGATGAGTTCAGGATCATCCGGTAAGTTTTTGATTGCTTCATCTAATAAATTTAATGCAGCTTTTTTATTGCCCATTTTCTTTAAAATTTCGGCTTGTGCCTGATAGAGAAAGCTTGCATGCTGTGGATAATTAACTCGTTCTTGAGTTAAAAACCGTAATGCATCATGTAAATTTTCTTGTTTATCATAGATCGCAATTAGATTTCGTCTTGAAACAATGTAAAGGCTACCATCAACTAAACGGTAATAAGCTTTGGCAGTTTCATAGTGCTGTTTTCGCTCAGCATTAATAGCTAAGTAGTAATATGCTTCGTTTTGATATTTTGCAGAGTTGCGTAAATCAACTAAATATTGTTCAGCTTTATCATATTGCTTGAGGTCAATACTGGTTAGACCTGCAATAAATAATGCTTCTTCAGCCCGAGGATTACTCTCAATAATTTTTTCTAATTTTTCAAGAGCAAGTTGAGGCTGATTAATCTGAATGAGATAACGGACCTCAGCTAAGCGAATATCTAGATTTTTCTTATATTTACGGCTTGATTTTGAATACCATTTTAAAGCACCTTCTTGATCATTTAGAGCAATCAATAGGTTCGCTTTCATCAAGATAAAGCTGGTTACTTTTGGACGACGGCGTAGCGCACGGTTAATGGTATTTAGAGCAGGTTCTAATTGACCATTTTGTGCTTCTAGATTAGCAATAAGCGCTAAAATAGAAGGATTTTCCTTTTCTGCACTTGAACGTAAAGCCGTTAATAAAACATCTCGGTCTTGTGCATTTTCGGGTGCAATACTCGCCAGAATTTGTTCAAGATCGGCAGTTGGATCAATTTTTAAAATCTTATCTAAAGTTTCGGCAGCAAGCTGGTATTCATGTGTTTTTAATGCAATATGCGATAAATAAAATAAAGCAGGAACATCTTTGGGTTCTTGAACCACCCAATGTGTTGCAACATTTAATGCGGCTTGTAGATCGTTATATTCAAGAGCGACATCTAGTGCACGCTGTTTAATTGTTGTTGAGTTGCTTCTAATCGCAAGCACAGTGTAGTTGTGTAGTGCTGTAGGAATATCGTCGTAAGCTAAAGCAAACTCTGCGACCATACTCTGTTGTAGAGCCTGATCAAATGAATGCACTGCATAGGTCTCTTGCAACGGACGTGCATAGACATATGAGGACATGCTACCTAACAATAAGAATGTGGTAGAATACTGTCTTATCGAAGCACCGTTAAAATTAATACGGCTATTCATTTGACGCAATTTTTATTGATCCAAAGTAATGCTTTTTATGACACCGATGTTGCACAATAGCATAAATTTAGCGAAATGATGATCTGATATGTCTTTCTTTGCATTGGGTGTCAACCATCAAACAGCTTCTGTAGAACTCCGCGAGCAAATTGCTTTCAATGCAGAGAGATTAAGTACTTTGCTTGCCGAGCAACGTTATCATGAGTCTTTAAAAGACTTAGTGGTTGTCTCGACCTGTAACCGTACAGAAGTCTACGCCATGGCGGAAGATGCCGAAAGCCTTCTGAAATGGTTAGCCGACGCCAATAATATTGATGTAAAGCATTTAATTCATCATGTTTATCGTTACGAAAATGCTCAAGCCATCACACATTTAATGCGTGTCGCAAGTGGTTTAGATTCACTCATGTTGGGTGAGCCACAAATTTTAGGGCAGGTGAAAAGTGCTCTAGCATTGTCTAAAGAAGCGCAGACGGTCTCTCCTGAATTAAATAGCGTGTTTGAATATGCTTTCTACGCAGCTAAACGTGTTCGGTCAGAAACGGCTGTAGGTAGTCATGCAGTTTCAATGGGTTATGCTGTTGCACAATTAGCTTTACAAGTCTTTAGTAAACCTGAAAAGCTCACAGTAATGGTGGTTGCGGCAGGCGAAATGAATAGTCTGGTGGCTAAGCACTTAGCAGAAATGGGTGTTGCCAAGATTATTATTTGTAATCGCAGTCGTGAACGTGCTGACCAGTTAGCACAAGAAATTACACATCAAGTTGAAGTTGAGATTATTGATTTTTCAGCTTTATCAGAAAATCTATATCGTGCTGATGTTGTTTCAAGTTGTACAGGCAGTTTGCATCAAGTGATTGCTTATGCGGATGTCAAAAGTGCATTGAAAAAACGTCGTTATCAGCAAATGTTGATGGTGGATTTAGCCGTACCGCGTGATATTGACCCTAAAGTTGAGTCACTTGATGGAGTCTATTTATACGGAGTTGATGACTTACAAAGCGTAATTGATGAAAACTTGGCTCAACGTCGTCAGGCGGCTGTTGAAGCTGAAGTCATGGTGAATCAATTAGCAACTCAATTGATTACGCATCAAAAAGTCAAAGAAGCGGGAGGTACAATCCATGCTTATCGCCAACATAGTGAGGAAATTAGTCAGCAAGAGCTTACTCATGCCTTGAATACTTTGCACAATGGTGTCAATCCAGAGCAAGTTCTCAAAGAATTTGCCCACCGTTTGACACAAAAGTTAATGCATCCAACCTCTATGTTGTTACGTGAAGCTGCTAAAGCAGAAAGTCCTGATTACTTTGAGTGGTTACAACAGCATTTACAGGATGTATTTGACCATGAGCGAAAGCCTAAAAACTAAGAGAGCAGTCTTAAGCTAATTTGTTTGGTGAGCTCATTGAGTTGTTGTCTTAAGTTTCTAGACTCAACTAATGAAATTTTAGATTTCAGTTTTTGACGTAAATATCTTTCTTGTAAACCCAATGCATATTCTTTAGCAAGTTTATCTGCTACTTCAGGTGCCTGAGTTAATGCCTGAATATTGGTTCTTTGCATAATATCTGCAACTTCATGGCAATAAGTGCTACATGCACCTAAAACATAATAAGTCGCTAGCTCTTGGTCATCAGGCAATTCATCAAATATACGGTTTAAAATGGCTAATATTTTAGCCAATAGTTCATCTTGCGGAATATAGGCACGTAATCCTTCAAAATGAATATAAAGAAAAGGGTGGTGCATCAAAATTGCGACAGCAAAGTCTTCATCTTTTGTTTGGATATTAAATGACAACGATGCATCATGACTAACTTGTGGGGTAAAGCGCTTGCCTAAACCTAATTTTTCACGAAAAGATTGAGTTAATAGATAACGGAAGGAACCTTGTTTGGGTAATAACTCGGTGAGTTCTCTTAACTCACCCATGACAAGACTCTTACCTTCAGGCGTACTGATATTATGCTGACCAGTAAGATGAGCGAAAACAAAGTCCGATAGTAACGGAGCTTGGTCTAATAGCTTTTGGAAGTTTTCGAGCCCTTCACGACGTATTAAGGAGTCTGGATCGTGGTCATTTGGCAATACAAAGAATTTAAGCTCACGACCGTCGTTGAGTAATGGTAATGCAATTTCTAAAGTTCGACGTGCTGCTTTTTGACCAGCAGCATCACCATCAAAGGCAATCGTAATTCTATTATTTTGTTTAAATAAAATATTAAGATGTTCTGTATTACTCGCCGTTCCTAAAGTTGCGACAGCACCAGTAATGCCATATTGCTGTAAAGCAATGACATCCATATATCCTTCAACCATTAACCAGTCATTAGACTTTAATTTTCTACCTTCATATAAACCATAAAGCAGTTGGTTTTTATGGAAAACTTCTGAGTCTGGTGAGTTAATGTATTTGGGTTTAATTTCGTCATTAAGCGCACGACCACCAAACCCGACTACACGGCCTTTAGAGTCTCGAATTGGAAAAATAACGCGATCACGTAAAAGGTCAAAGTCACGGCCATTATCACTTGAACGGATGAGTCCGAGTTGCTTTAGACCTTCAATATCGTAAGGAAAAGCTTTTTCTAAATGCTGCCAATCTTCAGGAGCATAACCTAAACGCCAAAACTGAATAGTCTGATCAGTTAAACCACGCTGCTTAAAGTATTTCTTCGCTTTTTGACTGGTAGGTAATTGGTGTTCGTAAAATTGAGCAACATTTTCCAAAAGGTCGTATAAATTACCTTCTTGTACAGGTTCATCAAAACTAAATGGCTGTTCGAACTGTGCAAAAGGATCATCAAAATATACTGGTTCAAGCGTATTGTACTGATCATCTATAGGTGCTTGAGTATTTGGTTCTACAACTGCTTTTTCTGGAACTGGTGGCTTGGTAACTTGGCGTGTATAAGACAGTTTTTTATTATCAGTATTGTCTTTGGGTAATTCGATACCCGCGTTACTCGATAACTCCTTCATCACATCGATAAAGTTTCGGTTATCAATATCCATTAAGAAGCGAATGGCATTACCGTTTGCTTGGCAGCCGAAGCAGTGATAGTACTGTTTATCGCGATAAACATGGAATGATGGAGTTTTCTCTTGATGAAAAGGGCAACAACCAGAATATGTTCGTCCGGTCTTTTTCAATTTCACACGTTGACCGATCAGATCGACAATATCTGTGCGATCTAGAATCTGATCAATCGTATGCTGTGGAATTGCCATAATTCAGATAACCGTGTTTAAACTAATGATGCGATAGGTCAGATTATTCTGACATGATGAAACGAGATATGCCCGATAAATATTTTACTATTTTATAAAAACAAACAGGCAAGTCATATCACTTGCCTGTTTGTTGGTTATTTTTAAGCTGTTATTGCTTACTGAGCAGCGTCGCCAGCTTCAGTCGAAGATGCTGCTGGTGCAGTTGTTGCACCTTCTGCTGATTTTTCTGGTTTATCAAGTAAACCGAAGCTTAAACGGTTAGTCCAACTGCGTTCAGTTTTTGGAGTCTCAACTGGTGCTTGGGTTGTTTCTTGAGTTTCTTCTTTACCTGAATTACCCATTAAGCCAAAGCTTACACGGTTAAGTAGACTGCGTTTTGGTTCAACTGGAGTGGCTGTTTCAGCCGCTACAGATTTAGATTCACGACCAAGAATACCTAAGGTAGCACGGTTAATCCAGTTGCCTTCTTTACGCGCAGCGCGCATATTTACCGTGCCATTTTTATTAACAAGGCTAGGATAGTTAAGTTTTAGAACTTCGATGTATTGTTGTGAAGTTGCTTTATCACCCAGTTGGTCATAGCTATATGCCAAAGTTGCTAGGGCTTCTGGCACTTGAGGTGTTTGTGGGTAGTGTTCAATTACCCATTGCGAACGCTCAGCCGCTGCAACCCATGCTTTACGTTTAACGTTAAAGCGAGCAGTATTCATTTCACTTTCAGCAAGCTCTTGACCAATAAACTTCATACGCTGTGCTGCATCGACAGAATATTGGCTGCTTGGGAAGCGGCGAATCAGGTCAACGAAGTTTTGATAAGCAACTTTTAAATAACTGATGTCACGATGAGATTGTTGCAAAGATGTGTAACGCAACAAGCTATCATAGTTCAGTTCCATGTTAGATACGCCACGAACGTAGTAAGCATAATCTACATTTGGATGTTGAGGATTTAAACGAATAAAGCGTTCAGCTAAAGCAATCGCGCCTTCATAATCTTTTTGTTTAAATTTTGAATAGAGAAGTTCAAGTTGTGCTTGTTGTGCGTATTGTCCAGTTGGATAATAGGTATCAATCGCTTCTAAAGATTTAGCAGCGTCAAGATATTGTCCACGATCAAGAGATTTTTGAGCTTTGTCAAAATACGCTTGTTCACTAGATTGAGGCCCAGTATCGACTACTTCTTTTTTACTTGGATTGCTGCTACAGCCCACAAATGCAGACGCTAAACCTAAAGATAGAGCAAGCATCGTAATTTTATAACGTGGTAGCGACATAAAAACTCCTCTGTTATGTTGGGCAATGAGCTACAATTGCGCTATTAAACCACTTTTATCTCAATGATCAAATGACTTCAGCACAATCTTCAAACACAAACTTCTCTGAAACTGACTTCAATTTACTTGAAGATTCTGAGGATGCAGATAACCATACTTCTGATACAACTGCAACACGTTTATCGTTGCAAGTTCAGCTGGATGAAAGCTACTTAGGGCAACGTATCGACCAAGTTGCAGCTATGGTGTGGAGTGAGTTCTCCCGCGAAAAACTGAAACAATGGATGAAGGAAGGTCATCTGTTGGTAAATGGTAACATCGTAAAACCTAAATATCGTTGTGAGGGCATTGAAACCCTAACTTTAAATGTTGAGTTAGAAGCACAGACGACCAGTCAGCCTGAAAATATCCCACTTGATATTGTTTATGAAGATGAAGATATTTTAGTTATTAATAAACCAGTCGGTATGGTGGTACATCCTGGAGCGGGTAATAGTTCAGGAACTTTAGTGAATGCATTGCTTTACCATTTCCCAAAACTGGCAGAGCTTTCACGTGCTGGTTTAGTACATCGTATTGATAAAGATACGAGTGGTTTATTGGTTGTTGCAAAAACGCTAGAAGCCCAATTTTCTTTAAGTAAGCAGTTGGCAAATAAATCGGTTTATCGTTTATATGACTTAGTTGTTTATGGAAATATCATTGCTGGCGGTACGATTGATGAGCCGATTAAACGTCATCCGGTAGACCGTGTGAAAATGGCTATTTTACCGGGCGGACGCGATGCAGTGACTCACTACAATGTAAAAGAACGTTTTAAAGATTTTACTCGTGTGCAAGCTCGTCTTGAAACAGGACGAACACATCAGATTCGTGTGCACTTTAGCTACATTGGTTATGGCTTGATTGGTGATCAGGTTTATATGAACCGTGTACGTGTGCCTGCTGGTGCATCTGAATTACTCATTGAAACTTTACGTGGTTTTAAACGTCAAGCATTACATGCAGCTAAATTAGGTTTAAAACATCCGCGTACTGGTGAAGAAATGCAATTTGAAGCGCCGTGGCCTGAAGATTTTACTCAGTTGATTAATGTGTTACGTTCAGAAAACGCAGCCTACTAAGGAACTGAATTATGGAATTTGTTCAAGGTTTACCACAAAGTGTTTTTGTAGGGCAGACGCGTATTCAACATCCTTTGGCATTGCCAACGGACCAAACTGAATTAACGGGTTTTAATCTTGCTTTGCATGTTAATGATGAAGCTGGACGCGTTCAGCAGCATCGAATGATGCTTTTAGATGAGTTTGCTCAGTTTGGCGTTAACAAAATGACATGGATGACCCAAACACATAGCACGATTTGTCATACGGTAAATGAACAAATTCCCTTTACAGCATTAATAGGAGATGGCTTGGTTACTCAAACCAAAGGCCATGCATTAATGATGATGACCGCCGATTGTTTACCTGTGGTACTTGGCAATGCAGAGGGCACTGAAGTCGCTAACTTACATGCAGGATGGCGAGGTTTGGCAGGTGGTATTATTGAAAATACAGTTGCTGCTATGCAAAATCCTCCAACTTGGGCATGGTTAGGTGCTGCGATTAGTCAACCCTGCTTTGAAATTGGAGCGGAAGTTAAAACTGCTTTTTATAGTAAGTATCCTGAATTGGAAACAGCTTTTGTTGATGGAGCGGCACCAGATAAATTTCATGCAGATTTATATGCGATTGCTCGCTTTATTTTGCAAAGACTCGGCGTGAAACAAGTTTTAGGTGGAGACCAGTGCTCATATCAACAGCAAGATGAGTATTTCTCTTACCGCCGCGATGCTAAAACGGGTCGTATGGCAACTTTTGTTTTTATGTAATTTATAAAAATCGCAATTCACTTTAAGAAAGTACGATTGTTGTGATATCAATCTCTTATATTATTTAGACGTTTAAATAATATAGGAGATTTTTTTATTTTTGGAATTTTAATATTGACTCAAATAATCCCTTAAAAAGCTAATTTTTGATATTCACAGATCGTGGTTTAGCAAGTTTTAATAAAATGCTAAAATACAAAAAATCGCTCAAATTATTAAACTTATGTCTTTGCCTGAAAAACATCTCTCAATTGTCTATCACAGCCCTTATGGCCACACTGCAAAGGTAGCTTCTGCTATTGCTGCTGGAGCGGAAGTGATGGGCGTTAAAGTACATGTGATGAATATTGAGCACATTGACTGGGATGTTTTAGACGCTTCACAGGGAATTATTTTTGGCTCGCCAACTTATATGGGCAGTGTAACTGCTGATTTTAAAAAGTTTATGGATAGCACATCCAAACGCTGGAAAAATCGGTTATGGCAAGGCAAGTTGGCTGCTGGTTTTGCAAATTCAGGTGGTCTGAGTGGTGATAAGCTTGCAGTTTTGCAGCAGCTTAATATTTTTGCGATGCAACACGGCATGCTGTGGTCTGGTTTGCCTTTAATGACAACTGGTCATACTGAAACTGATTTAAACCGTTTATCAAGTTGTTTGGGCTTAATGACGCAGTCAGATAATGCACCTGTTGAGATTACCCCGCCACAAGGTGATTTAGATACTGCTAAATGGTTTGGTGAATATATCGCTGGTCTTTTATATAGATTAAATTAAGTAAATCATGCGATATAAAAAAGCCTCTAAAAGAGGCTTTTTTACTAAATTACTTATGAAATATACGGGCTTTATCACGCTGCCAGTCACGGTCTTTTTCAGTCGCACGTTTGTCGTGAAGCTGTTTACCTTTCACAAGCGCAATTTCCAGCTTAACTAAATGACCTTTCCAGTAACACGCCAAAGGAACGCATGAGTAACCTTTTTGGTTAACTGCACCCATGAGGTGTTCAAGCTGACGTCGAGAGAGCAATAACTTACGAGTACGTGTTGCTTCAGGAACAACATGGGTCGAAGCCGATAATAAAGGCTGAATTTGTGAGCCAAGTAAAAATGCTTCGCCATTTTTGAAAATGACATAACTTTCTGTCAAAGTCATACGCCCAGCACGTAAGGATTTCACTTCCCAACCTTGAAGTGACATGCCTGCTTCAAATTTTTCTTCGATAAAATAATCATGACGGGCACGTTTGTTTTGTGCGATGGTTCCGCCATTATGTTTCTTTACTACTGTTGCTTTCGCCATAATTCAAACTTCCACAATTGCCTCTATTGTGCCGTAAACTGATGCCAAGGTGAAGTTTTTTCCCACATATCAATATTTCGCCTCATGTATAACTTTTGCTAAAATAGGCGCACAATACAATTAGAGTACTAGCGGATGTCTAAAACGCGTGTAATTTATCCTGGAACATTTGACCCTATCACAAATGGGCACGTTGATTTAGTTACTAGAGCATCAAGAATGTTTGATGAGGTCGTAGTAGCTATTGCAATTGGACATCATAAGAACCCTTTGTTCAGTCTAGAAGAGAGAGTTGCACTGGCACAATCATCATTAGGTCATCTATCAAATGTTGAGTTTGTAGGTTTTGATGGCTTACTGGTTAATTTTTTCAAAGAACAAAAGGCTACAGCGGTACTTCGCGGTTTAAGAGCAGTTTCTGATTTTGAATATGAGTTTCAATTGGCTAATATGAATCGCCAGTTGGACCCACATTTCGAAGCAGTGTTCTTAACACCTTCTGAACAGTATTCTTTTATTTCTTCGACGTTGATTCGAGAAATTGCACGCTTAAGAGGTGATGTAACCAAGTTTGTTCCGCAAGCTGTGGTTGAAGCTTTTGAACGTAAACATCAACAAGGTTGGTAAAGTGTCGTTATATATCACCGATGAGTGCATAAACTGTGATGTTTGTGAACCAGTTTGCCCAAATGAAGCTATTTTTATGGGTGAAGTGATTTATGAAATTCATCCAGATTTATGTACAGAGTGCGTTGGTCACCATGACCAGCCACAATGTCAATTATTTTGTCCAGTAGACTGTATTCCTAAAGATCCGCAGCATGAGGAGACGGAAGAACAGCTATTAGACAAATATAAAAGATTAATTGCTCAAAAAAGCACAAGCAATTAGTGAATAAATTTGTTAATATGCGCCCCTGAAGTGAGCTGGATGGTCGCTGCTGTGGAGGTCTTCGTGACTGAAGCAGGAGAGGAAAGTCCGGGCTTCATAGGGCAGGGTGCCAGGTAACGCCTGGGCGGTGAAAGCCGACGGAAAGTGCAGCAGAGAGTAGACCGCCTCATTCGTGAGGTAAGGGTGAAAGGGTGCGGTAAGAGCGCACCGCGTGTCTGGTAACAGTTCACGGCATGGCAAACCCCACCAGAAGCAAGACCAAATAGGAATCCTAGGTGCGGCCCGTACTGGATTCGGGTAGGTCGCTTGAGCGTATGAGTGATTGTACGCCTAGAGGAATGACCATCCTCGACAGAACCCGGCTTATAGGCTCACTTCACCTCATTTTATTTAAAATTTTTCTTGACGCGCGGTAAATAAGCTAAGATAATGCGCGCACAGTTTACGGCTATGTAGCTCAGTTGGTTAGAGCACCGCACTCATAATGCGGGGGTCACAAGTTCAAGTCTCGTCATAGCCACCATTTTACAGACCACGCTCCTGCGTGGTCTTTTTTTATGCTTATTTTTTGATTAAAAACAGTTTGTAAAGACCGACTTTATAGTTCCGGCATTGTTTGTCCAAGCCAATTTCTTCATGTTCTTATAACACTTAACAAGGATGTTGAAGACATGAAAAGGTCATTATTATTTTTAGGAATTTTGAGTTTATCTGCGGGTGTACAAGTCTCTGCGGCTGATTTGAGTTGGGGTGATCCAACTTTAGATTCGGGTCAATTTAAAGTGTCTGGTGCGGTACGTTCCCGTTATTTGCATAAGGATTATGTGGTTGGGGCCAATGAAGGTTCTCAAAATGATGACTGGCGACTCACAGACATTAAATTAGTGTTGGGTTATGAAAATCCAGATTGGACTGCAGGTCTAGATGCCCGTTGTTACCAATATAATCGTTTGTGTGATGCAATTTTCCTAAAAAAAGCATGGGCAGGCTATAAGCTATCTGACCAGCAAAGAATTACGGTAGGTTTACAGCCTGTTGATTTTTGGCTTTGGCGAATTTTGGGGAAGTAGTTATTACGAGACGCTTTTAAATACCGTTGGTTTAGAAGATATTGATAATTTAGGTATTAAATATAAATTTGCATATGACAAATACAATTTGACCTTAGGTTTCTATCCAACAGATGGAGGAAATTATAAGGGAACATCAAAAAACTCAAGCCGTTACAGTGGTAATTTTGTTGAAGCTGATGACTTGTCGAATGGCACTAATATTGAAGAAAAAAATATGTGGATTGGCCGAGCATCTAGAAAATTTGAAATTGATAAGACTCAAAATTTTTCGACTGAGCTAGGTGTGTCAGCTTGGTATTCTGATTTAGAAAATAAAAGAACAAATATAGATGGACACCGTAAATCTTGGAACGTTTTTGCTCAAACCCAATACCAAGCTTGGCAATGGATGTTCTTGGCAGGCAAGCAAGATGTCACCAATGGGGATGATTTATTGCCAAATAGTTCAACCATTGGTGCATTTGATTATCCATATCAAGTCGCCAATAAAGGTAAATATTTGGTTAATGAGATTAATTACACCTTGCAGCCAAAAGGCACGCATGTCTATGTATGTGGTCCTAAACCTATGATTGATGCAGTGATTGATTGCTGTAATAAACACCGTTACCGCGATGAGTACATTCACTGGGAACAATTTGCCTCAACAGTTCCTGAAGATGGTGAAGCTTTTACAGTAGTACTTGCTAAGTCTAATCAAGAAATTGAAGTACAAAGTAACCAGACTATTTTACAAGCTATCGAAACATTAAATATCGATGTGGAATGTTTATGCCGAGAAGGCGTTTGCGGTACGTGTGAAACTGCTATTTTAGAAGGTGAGGCAGAGCATTTCGATCAATACTTAAGTGATGCAGAAAAGGCTTCACAAAAGAGCATGATGATTTGTGTATCGCGAGCCAAAGGTAAAAAGCTCGTATTAGATCTTTAATATATTTCTGTGGCCGATCAATTGCTTAAATTGTAAATTTGCTAAAAAATGAACAAATAATAGTGGTATGAATCATATTTGTTCATTTGGTAGGCATTAAGAGTTTTGAAGTATTGACCTGCTATACAGAACTATAGATAATGCGCACACAGTTTACGGCTATGTAGCTCAGTTGGTTAGAGCACCGCACTCATAATGCGGGGGTCACAAGTTCAAGTCTCGTCATAGCCACCATTTTAAAAACCACGCTCCTGCGTGGTTTCTTTTTATCTATTTTTTACTCATTAAAATATTTTTCAATCATATCGAGTGTTTTTGAGCTTTGATAAAAAGGAGCTAAGAGCGCTTGAAGTAACGGTTCCAAAATACCGTGCTCATTAAAGGCATCCATAACTTTCGGATAAAAGCGTAAAGCTTCAGTTTGTAAGTCAGTTTCGGTTAAACCAATCTCACTTAACACTTCAAATAGACTTTGATCTTTATAAAAATCATAAAAAACTTCGACGCCATACAAAATAAGATCTTGCATAAATTGCGACTGGCGTAGCTCTTTCCAGTATTCATAAATTAAAACAAAGAACTCCTCAACATCGAGAGGAGTGAGCTGTTTCATAAACTCATACATTTTTTTATGTCTAATATCTTCCCAGACATGACGTACTAGGCTTTCTAAGTCTTCAGCCGATAAAAGGCTTAATTCAGTAAGCTGTTCATGAATAAAACTGGCAATCCACGTTTCAAGTTTGTGCTCGAGACGTTGTTGCTGTAAAAACGAGAATTTTTTAAGTTTATGTTGCCATTCAAAATGGTAGTCATTTACTGTCGAGGCAGTTAAAAATTTTGGTAATTTTTGTTCTAAGGTTGAGGTTGCAATATATTGGCAAAGCTGTTGAACAGAAGGGCTGGTTCTTAAAAATTCATTCAGATAATGAGGAATATGCTCCATTTCCAAAAATTTGGAAAGCCACATTTCAAACTGGTGATCGGATACCAAGTCTTGTAGCTGAATTGGAGATTTCATAGCAGATAAATAAATACGCTGTGCAATTTCCCCAATAAACTCAAGTAAACCAGCGCCAAGCTGCATTTCGAAAGCATAACGTTTCACAACGGCTTGTAATTGTTCTAAATCTACAACTTCACAAAGCTTAATTTCGTCAGCATGTTGCATAAATAGTTGGATGAACTGCTGGAAATAAATAGGTGAGTTTTCTATCGATAATTGTTTTTTGAAAAATTCCACCTGCTCAAGCAAAAGTGCTTGAGCAAGTGCTGTGGTTTTTGATGAGTTTTTCTGCTCAGTCATTCGCTGTCCAACCGTTGACAATCGGATAACGTCGTTCGCGACTAAATGCACGAGAGGTAATTCTCGGGCCAATCGCACCTTGACGACGTTTGTATTCATTACGATCAACTAAACGGATGACTTTTTCAACAACTTCTTTATCAAAACCTTTGGCAATAATGTCTGCCTGACCTAAATCTTCTTCAATGTATGCATATAGGATAGCATCCAATACATCATAAGCTGGTAGAGAGTCTTGGTCTTTTTGATCTGGACGAAGTTCTGCAGAAGGTGGGCGGGTAATTACACGCTCAGGAATAACCGGAGTTTCACTTAAGCTATTACGGTATTTTGCTAATTCAAACACGATTGTTTTATAAACATCTTTGAGAACAGCAAAGCCACCCACCATGTCGCCATAGAGTGTGCAGTAGCCAACTGAAAGTTCAGATTTATTACCTGTAGAAAGCACCAAATTACCAAACTTGTTAGATAGGCCCATAAGCAATGTGCCACGAGCGCGCGCTTGTAAATTTTCTTCAGTTGCATCCGCTGGTGAGTTACCAAAGAATGGATATAGCGTTTGCATGAAGCTATTTACGATTGAATGTATTTCAGCAATACCGAAAGTCACGCCCATACGGCGAGCTTGTTCTGCCGCATCTTCTACACTAATTTGAGACGTGTAAGTGTATGGCATCATTACAGCTTGTACTTTTTCTGCACCAATTGCATCAACAGCAATTGCAAGTGTAAGGGCAGAGTCAATACCACCAGATAGACCTAAGATTACACCAGGGAAACCTGAACGCTCTACATAGTCACGCGTTGCCATAACTAAGCTTTGATAGATTTCTGCAAAAGTTTCCAATGCTGGAGCAGACTCAGTGACTTTATATAATTTGGTATCACGGTCAAATTCAGCAATATAAAGATCTTCTTTAAAGCTTGGTGCTTGTAAAGCAATTTCACCATTTTGATTGCTGACAAAACTTGAACCATCAAAAATTAAATCATCTTGTCCACCAACTTGGTTGACATAAACAATATTTAAGTGAAGTTGTTTTGCAAGCTCGCTTAATGTTTGTTTGCGATGTTGTGGTTTACCTACTTCATATGGAGATGCATTAAGTACAAGTACAGTATCAACATTTAATTGGCTTAATTGTTTAACTGTATTGATTGACCAAATATCTTCGCAAATGAGGACACCAAACTTATGACCAAGGTATTCAAATACCAAATGTTGATGACCTTTTTCGAAATAGCGCTTTTCATCAAAAACGCTATAGTTTGGCAAGTTGTGTTTATTGAAAACACCTAAAACCTGACCATCTTTCATGACAGCAGCTGAATTATAACGTTGGCCATCTTCACTCTGGTTCACGAAGCCGAAAACCATCACAATATCTTTAACTTCGCTAAGTTGAGCAAAAGCCTTTTGCATACGTTTGTTTAAATTTGGACGTAACAATAAGTCTTCAGCTGGATAACCAATCACAGAAAGCTCAGGAAAAATAATCAGGTCAGCGTCTTGTTTTTTCGCCTGATTTGCTTGCTCAATCATCTTTTGGGTGTTTGAGTCAATATTGCCAATATGCGGAGAAAACTGAGCAAGGGCAACTTTAAAACTTTTCATTCAAACCTAATCCTAGATCATAACGAATATAAATACACATAGTGTTGATTTTTATAAATATAATTTTTCAACGATGTGTATGATACGATAATAAACAAGTAAAATAGTAAACAAAAATGTCAAGATCAATAATATATACCAATCACATATTTTCTGCGTAAAAATAACGAGATTTTCTGTATACAATAGAAACAAGCTTCATTATTTTTATTGTTTGTATACTGCCTTAACACTCCAAAATTTGGAATAAGTTTTTATACTTATTTTCAATAATTTGACAGTAATAAACTCAAATCTCAACTTTATTTTCATATTTTTTTGTTTATAAAATTTGCGTTGAGTAAGTTGGTAAAAATGTTACGTTGAAGTCAAACTCAATTATTTGCTTACAAATCCAGTTGAGGTAAACAAATAATATTGGGTAGCTTCCCTGAACAGATATCTCTCGCAATCTCTCCTTGTTGTTCAATATTGTAAGAGCTAAATGCTTTTTGCGGATGATAGGTGTATTTGTAAGGATTATAATATTTAAAGCTGAGGTAATAGGCAGATTGTAAAAATGCGCCTTTTAGTAATACATGAATACCTCGCTGATATTGCATAACATGGGTGAGTTCATGAATAAAAATACCTTGTATGAACTTAGACTCTAAAGCGTAATTGCTACTATAGTCAGAAAAATTTACATAGATATTTCCATTTGGAGCCATCAAAATTCCATGAGCTTGCCAAGGTAAGTAACGAGTAGCAATAATTTTAGGGCGTTCACAATCTAGCAGATCTCCAAAAACCCTTTGCGCTAAAGCTTTTTCTTCAGGCGTAAGAAATCGAATTGGATAGCTTTTTAAGTGACGAAGAATAAAAAGAGTAAAAATAATAAATTGTCGATCTAGGACGAGTTTAAAGGTGCTGAGAGTGAACATAGTTTTGCTATTAAATAAGTTCATCTATTTGTTTAGCAGCATAACATACATCAACTATGTTGAAAGACAGACACAATGAACGATATTTATTTCTTACTTGATGATTTGAGTACCTTATTGACAAAATGTCTACTTTGAATCTGATCAGAGGCTTGTAAAATCTTATTCTAATTATTGATTATAAAGGAGTCGTGACCATTAATAAGCTTAATTGAAAATAGTTAACTGACTGAAATGAATTAAAAAATTAAATAAGAAGTCTTAGACAATAAAAAAACCCCAGTTAAAACTGAGGTTTTACGACAACTAAAATCACAACCGCAAATAAAATTAAGGTTGGCATTTCATTGAAGAAACGCCAGAACTTATGTGATTTATAGTGAGCATTTCCGATAAGCTTTTTGCGATAGTAACCACACACTAAATGGTAAACCACTAATAAAGCCACTAGTCCAACTTTTAAGTAAAACCATGTGGCTTCATGGTAATGTCGAGTTGCATCACCCCACTCTACAAGAAAGTGTGCAGTAATTAATGTGGCAATCATAGAAGGCCACATAATTCCTCGATACAACTTACGTTCCATTACTTCAAAGCGTTGATGACTTGCAGCATCTTCACTCATAGCATGATAAACATATAATCGTGGTAAGTAGAACAAAGCAGCGAACCAACAAACCACAGCAATAATATGTAATGCTTTTACCCACAAAAAAGCATCAGAAGGTGCATCCATCGTTAATCCTAGGTGGGATTATGCATCCCACTTCTTGAAAATTAGGCAAGCGTTTACACCGCCAAAGCCAAAACTGTTACTCATTACAGTATTCAATTTTGCATCACGTTTTTCAAGTACGATATCAAAAGGTTTTGCGCCTTCATCAAGTTCAGTTACGTTGATGTTTGGTGCAATAAAGTCATTTTGCATCATAAGAACAGAGTAGATAGCTTCTTGAACGCCAGCTGCTCCTAAGCTATGACCAGTCATAGATTTAGTTGAGCTTAAAGGTGGTACTTTACCTTCACCAAAAGCACGTTCCATTGCTTTAAGTTCAGTAACATCACCCGCTGGAGTAGAAGTACCATGTGTATTTACATAGTCAATTGTTTCTACGCCATGCTGTTTAGCTTCTTCAAGTGCCATTAAAATACAGCGTGTAGCACCTTCACCACTTGGAGCAACCATATCTGCACCATCACTGTTTGCTGCATAACCGACAACTTCAGCTAAAATATTCGCACCACGTGCTTGTGCGTGCTCAAGCGATTCAAGTACTACGAAACCACCACCGCCAGCAATTACGAAACCGTCACGGTCTGCTGAATAAGGGCGAGATGCAGTTTCAGGAGTATCGTTATATTTTGAGCAAAGTGCGCCCATTGCATCAAACAATAAACTTTGAGACCAATGATCTTCTTCACCACCACCAGCAAGCATAAGATCTTGTTTGCCAAGTTGAATAAGGTTATATGCATAACCAATTGCATCTGCAGAAGTTGCGCAAGCACTTGTAATAGTATGAGCAATACCTTGTAGTTTAAATGCAACACCTACGTTTGCCGTAATGGTATTTGACATATTACGTGGTACAAAGAAAGGACCTACTTTACGTGCACCTTTAGTTTCTAATAACTCAGTCATTTCAACAACAGATGCAGTTGAACCACCACCTGAACCACCTGCAATACCATAACGTGGGTTGCCGCCAATTTGTTCAGGTGTGAGTCCTGCATGTTCAACCGCAGCTACAGCAGCGTTGTAAGCATACATCGCACAAACGCCCATAAAGCGTTTTAATTTACGGTCGATATGATCAAAATCTTGTTCTGCAGCAGCGCTGACATGGCTTTTAAAATTAAGTTCAGCGTAAGTTGGGTTAAAACGTGTCCCCGAGATTCCATTTTGAAGTGAGTGAGTAACTGCTTCTAAAGAGTTACCGATACATGAGTTAATACCCATACCAGTGATTACGACACGTTTCATCTACAGGTCCCTTTATGGTGATATTTAAAGTCTATGAACATCAGCAGCTATTAAATGATAGGAGAAGATAGCTGGAAGAACATTAGACATATGTTTTCGTTGTTACCATGATAGCAGAAAGGTTTTTTATTTCTTATGGCAAATCTTTATGTCAATTTTGCATTTAAAAAAATAACCAAATACATAGTATGTTTCATTTAGGGTTAACTAAAATACACACATTCAAGTTGAGATAAATCTACATTCCACCTAGTATTTATCTCTAATTAGATAAATTAAAAAATCGAGGTACTGGATGACAAAATTTAATAATAATCAATCTGACAATTTGTTTTCTCAGGTCTTCGGAGTGGCTAAAAAGCTCAGTTCTACTGGCTTAAACATCTTGCAGCAAAGCCAAATAGGTGAGGTCAGTAAGTTGGTCGAGCCACTTGCGAATGGCAAAACAGTAGAAGGTAATGCTAGAAACAAAAGTCCATTTGAAGTGGAACAATATGAAAGTCCACAACAAATGTTACGTGAACATTTACCTAAAGTTACTCGCCAAGTTTTTGGTCGTCATTTTAGAAAGGTCAATGGTATTGCCACATTTATTTCACCTGACTGGAATGAGAAAATATCAAGCTATTTATTTGATGCGCTGAATGACTTTAGTTCAAAAAGTACACTTACTGAAAAAATATTAGAAGAGGCGGGTGCAAAAGACCTATTTGAGTTAACTAAGGATACTTCACGCTCTCAACGTTTAAGTCAGGCGCTGATTGAACAAAATAAATTGATTGCAACAATACAAGGGGCGATTACAGGTGTATCTGGTATGGCAGGAGCGGCCGTAGATATTCCTGTATCTTTAGTTTTGGTTTTAAGAACAATTTATCAAACTGGAAGATCACATGGTTTCGATTTAAATGATGGAAGTGATCAAGATGTTGTTGAGTTTATTTTTAAAGAAGTCGATATCAGTCTGATTGCTGAAAAGCAGACGGTACTTTTGGCATTAAAAGCGTTACGTAATATGTTAGAGACACAAGATGTTCAACAGTTTCAGCAATTACTGGGGTCTTCAAATGATATTGAAACCTTGAAAAAATGGTTGGTTGATGAAAATGGCGAGTTTAAATGGAACTGGTTAAATAAAGTTCCGCAACTTGCTTCTGTTGGTAAATTTACTCCTGCAGTAGGTGCTGTACTCAGTGCTGTTTACAGTTGGAAGTTACAAGAAGATGTAGGTCATAAGGCACAAGCCATTTTTGGTGCTGCACGACACTATTTAAATGAACATCCGAATGAGCATTTATCACCACTTCAAGCTTATTATGCTGCGGTGACTCTTATTCAAAAGGCAAGTCCACGTCTTTTGAATGTTGGAGAAAATGGCAGTATTCACGCGGCACAACATCATGAAATAGAAAATCATGATGTAATTTCAAAAGTGGCAGTTGTGGTTAAATCGAATACTTCTGAAAAAAGTGAAGAAAAAGTGCAAGAAAATGTTCATCAAGGTATTGAGCAGCTTGCAGAAAAACATGTGGTCGAGCACGAGCATAGTGAACAAAAACCAGCATTAGAAATTGAAAATGATGATGTTATAGAAGATCAAAAGTACTCTTAACAATACAATTACAAAGATAGGGTTTCAAAACGAAATTTCACCCCTATTTAGTTTTGTAAGTCATCCTGTCAAACATTGATATGGTCAACATTTGGTAATTATTGCCGTGTTGACCATTTTTGCATCTTAGCTTACAATTATGTGCCCTTAAAAAGAGGTATTTTCTTTTTGAGGTTTTTTAATAACGGGAGAATTGCCATATGGCAACAACGAATCAGTTGATCCGTAAGGGTCGTACGACTTTGGTTGAAAAATCCAAAGTTCCTGCGTTGAAGGCTTGTCCACAACGTCGTGGTGTTTGTACACGTGTTTATACAACTACACCTAAAAAACCTAACTCAGCTATGCGTAAGGTTTGCCGTGTTCGCTTAACTTCAGGTTTTGAAGTATCTAGCTACATCGGTGGTGAAGGTCATAACTTACAAGAGCACAGTGTTGTTCTTATCCGTGGTGGTCGTGTTAAAGACTTACCAGGTGTACGTTACCATACCGTTCGTGGTTCTTTAGACTGTGCCGGCGTTAAAGATCGTAATCAATCACGTTCTAAATACGGTACTAAGCGTCCTAAGAAGTAATTCTAGGAAACTAGTCCAAAAGCCCTTTAGCGTTTCGCTTGTTTGAATTCTTCATAGATTTGTAATTCAAGCGACGTATAGTAAGGCCAGCGTCGTGTACATGACACTTGTACAAACTGCTGGATTATCCTGAAGTGTCATATTATTAGGTGTATTAAAATGCCAAGACGTCGCGTAGTCGCTGCTCGTGAGATCCTTCCAGATCCAAAATTTAGCAGCCAAACAATCGCTAAATTCATGAACCACGTAATGCAAGATGGTAAAAAATCTATTGCTGAAAGTATCGTTTACGGTGCTTTAGAACGCGTTCAAGAAAAAAACAAAGTAGACCCAGTTGAATTTTTCGAGACTACTCTTGAAAAAGTTCGTCCTATGGTCGAAGTAAAAGCACGCCGTGTTGGTGGTGCTACTTATCAAGTACCTATGGAAGTACGCCCATCCCGTCGTACTGCCTTAGCAATGCGTTGGTTAGTAGATGCTGCTGCTAAGCGTTCTGAAAAAACGATGGCTTTACGTCTTGCTGGCGAGTTGCTTGATGCAGCTGAAGGCAAAGGTGCCGCGATCAAAAAACGTGAAGACGTGCATCGTATGGCAGAAGCTAACAAAGCCTTCTCTCACTACCGTTTCTAAGCGGATAAAACAGTCCCTAATCAGGAGAATACTCATGCATACAGTAGCTAGATTCAACATTGCTCTCTACCAAAGTGGGGGCTTTGCGGGTATTTAAGTTGCCCCGTTTGAGTATTCGTGCGCATCAATTTAATTGATGCGTCCTGTTTTAAAGATAACATTTAGGAATGTAGATATCATGGCTCGCCAAACCCCAATTACTCGTTACCGTAACATCGGTATTTCTGCGCACATTGACGCAGGTAAAACAACTACAACTGAACGTATTTTGTTCTACACAGGTGTATCTCACAAAATTGGTGAAGTACACGACGGTGCAGCAACAATGGACTGGATGGAACAAGAGCAAGAGCGTGGTATTACAATTACCTCTGCTGCTACAACTTGTTTCTGGTCTGGTATGGCTAACCAATTCCAACAACACCGTATCAACGTAATTGATACACCGGGACACGTAGACTTCACAATCGAAGTTGAACGTTCTATGCGTGTTCTTGACGGTGCGTGCATGGTTTACTGTGCAGTTGGTGGTGTACAGCCTCAGTCTGAAACTGTATGGCGTCAAGCAAACAAATATAAAGTGCCTCGTTTAGCATTCGTGAACAAGATGGACCGTACTGGTGCAAACTTCTTCCGTGTTGTTGAACAAATGAAAACACGTTTGGGCGGTAACCCTGTGCCAATCGTTGTGCCAATCGGTGCTGAAGACACATTCCAAGGTGTTGTTGACCTTATCGAAATGAAGGCAATCATCTGGGATGAAGCTTCTCAAGGTATGAAGTTTGAATACGGTGATATTCCTGCTGACCTAGTTGATACTGCTCAAGAATGGCGTACTAATATGGTTGAAGCAGCTGCTGAAGCTTCTGAAGAATTAATGGACAAGTACCTAGAAGAAGGTGATCTTTCTAAAGAAGACATCATCGCTGGTTTACGTGCTCGTACATTAGCTTCTGAAATTCAAGTAATGCTTTGTGGTTCTGCGTTCAAAAACAAAGGTGTTCAACGTATGTTGGACGCTGTAATTGAATTCTTACCATCACCTACAGAAGTTAAAGCGATCGAAGGTATCCTTGACGACAAAGACGAAACTAAAGCGTCTCGTGAAGCATCTGACGAAGCTCCGTTCTCTGCGCTTGCGTTCAAAATCATGAACGATAAATTCGTAGGTAACTTAACATTCGTACGTGTTTACTCTGGTGTTCTTAAACAAGGTGATCCGGTTTATAACCCAGTTAAATCTAAGCGTGAACGTATCGGCCGTATCGTGCAAATGCACGCGAACGAGCGTCAAGATCTTGAAGAAATCCGTGCAGGTGATATCGCAGCGTGTGTAGGTCTTAAAGACGTTACAACTGGTGATACATTATGTGATGAGAAAAATATCATTACTCTTGAGCGTATGGAATTCCCAGAGCCAGTAATTTCATTGGCTGTTGAACCAAAAACTAAAGCAGACCAAGAAAAAATGTCTATCGCTTTAGGTCGTTTGGCGAAAGAAGATCCATCGTTCCGTGTACGTACTGATGAAGAATCTGGTCAAACAATTATTGCTGGTATGGGTGAGCTTCACCTTGACATCATCGTTGACCGTATGAAGCGTGAATTCGGTGTTGAAGCGAATATCGGTAAACCAATGGTTGCTTATCGTGAAACGATTAAGAAAACTGTTGAGCAAGAAGGTAAATTCGTACGTCAAACTGGTGGTAAAGGTAAATTCGGTCACGTATATGTTCGTTTAGAACCGCTTGACGTTGAAGCTGCTGGTAAAGAATACGAATTCGCTGAAGAAGTTGTTGGTGGTGTAGTACCTAAAGAATTCTTCGGTGCAGTTGATAAAGGTATTCAAGAACGTATGAAGAATGGTGTCTTGGCTGGTTACCCAGTTGTAGGCGTTAAAGCTGTTCTTTTCGACGGTTCTTACCACGATGTCGACTCTGACGAATTGTCGTTCAAAATGGCTGGTTCTTATGCCTTCCGTGATGGTTTCATGAAAGCGGATCCTATCCTTCTTGAACCTATCATGAAAGTTGAAGTAGAAACTCCAGAAGACTACATGGGCGATATCATGGGTGACTTAAACCGTCGTCGTGGTATGGTTCAAGGTATGGACGATCTTCCTGGTGGAACAAAAGCAATTAAAGCAGAAGTTCCTCTTGCTGAGATGTTTGGTTACGCGACTCAAATGCGTTCTATGTCTCAAGGTCGTGCGACTTACTCAATGGAATTTGCTAAATATGCTGAAACTCCACGTAACGTGGCTGAAGGCATCATTGCTAAATTCCAAGCTGGCGGTAAAAAAGGTGACGACGAGTAATCTTTCGATTACTATAAGCCCTAACTAATTCTTAGTTGAAAACCAAGTGCTCATGGGGTGACCCTCCATGAGTAGTTAATAAAGGAAGATCATCATGGCTAAAGCCAAGTTTGAACGTAATAAGCCACACGTAAACGTGGGCACAATCGGTCACGTTGACCATGGTAAAACAACTTTAACTGCTGCGATTGCAACTATTTGTGCAAAAACTTACGGCGGTGAAGCGAAAGATT
>NZ_JANBNX010000017.1:0-77395 GCF_035615275.1 Acinetobacter sp. IK23 | reverse complement strand
TAGACCTTTAGCCAATTCGGCAGCCATACTTTTGATTGTTGCTTCATCCATGTGAAGTACCTTTTGTAATTATCCTCTGAAGGATAAATGAAAATTAAGTACTTACACAAAATTTAGAACAGTCCCGAAAAAATTAAATTTTTTATTATGCACAGTATTGGTAAGTCTCACTTCAACTGCTTATGCAGAAGTAAAAAGCTTTACTCCTCATTTTCCAAATTTTTATAGCTCTGCTGCAACACGCAAAGCAGATAATCAGTTCTATAAGCTTGGAGAAGCAAATTTTTTAAACGGCGTTACAGTCCCTTTTTATGGAGTAACGGCACAAAACCCTATAGAAGATGGTTTACTTAAAAGTTTTAAAACCTGTACGCCTAAAAGCTGCCATTTTAATTTTAAACTCGATGCTCAACATGCAAAACAACTCAAGCTTCTTGCATTACCTGAAACAGGATTGGTGCTGGTTCCACGTAACTGGCAAGATGTACAAGCAAATGCAGGTGCGAATGGAACTGGTTTTGCTTTAGTAATGAGTCCAGATCAAAAACAAGCGATAGAGCTTTATGACTCTTCTTTTTGCGTTGGGTGTGGATTACCAAATGCAACGCTGTATTTTCCTGAACTGTTAAAAGAAAGTGTTGAAGATGATTTTGGCGGATTCAAAGACTCTAAAAAATTCATCAACATTGTTCATCCCTCAAAAAAAGTGGCTTTTTTTAGTTATCAAATTCCACAAGTGAACAATAAAACCCATGGTATTGCTAAATATTATGATGAAGACACTTTTAACTATAAAGAGATTCAAGTCACCTTAGATAAATCGCAGCAGTCTTTAGTTGGCCCTATCCTTAATTTTTATAATGCAACGCACTAATCCAATACTTATAAAAAAACCCGCTTTCGCGGGTTTTCTTAATCACCAAATAGTTACCCGCTTCTCTGGTGGTAAATACATCTGATCATCTTCGTTTATTTTAAAAGCCTCATAAAATGGTTTTTGATTCATTAAAGCTCCATTGCCACGTACTTTATCAGGAGAGTGAGGATCTGTTTTTAAATAGATAATCGCTTGAGCTTCGCGGGTTTTCGCACGCCAAACTTGAGCCCATCCCATATAAAAACGTTGCTCCCCAGTCTGTCTATCAATTACAGGAGCTGGCTTACCGCCTAGTGCAATTTGGTAAGCCTTATAGGCAATTGCTAACCCAGAGTTATCTGCAATGTTTTCACCTAATGTCAATTCACCATTAACATGATAACCAGCAATCGGTTCATAACGGTTATATTGTTCAATCAACGCTTGTGTTTTAGCTTTAAAATGCTGATGATCTTCAGCATTCCACCAGTTTCTCATATTGCCCAATTCATCAAACTGACTACCCTGATCATCAAAGCTATGACTAATTTCATGGCCAATCACAGCACCTATACCACCATAGTTCACTGCATCATCTGCCTTTATATTAAAAAAAGGTGGTTGTAATATCGCTGCTGGAAATACAATTTCATTCAATGATGGATTGTAATAAGCATTCACCGTTTGTGGTTTCATATACCATTCATCACGATCAACCGGCTTACCTAATTTATTAAGTTCATATTGGTATCTAAACTCACTTGCGCGAATTATATTCCCAACTAAATCATTTTTAGCGATGTGCAGGTCAGAATAATCACGCCACTTTTTTGGATACCCGATTTTTATTGACATGTGAGAAAGCTTTTTACGAGCTTGTATTTTCGTTGCAGGACTCATCCAGTCCAACTCTGTAATGCTTTGGTCATAAGCACGAATCAGATTTTGCACCAATAATTCCATCTGTTGTTTTTTCTCAGCAGGAAAGTATTTTTCAACATAAAGTTTGCCGATACCATCTCCCAGCACCTTATCAACAAGCTGTACACCACGCTTCCAACGCGCTTCTTGTTCAGTAATATCTCGAAGTGTCTTGTTATAAAAATCAAATTTATTATCTACAAAAGCGCTATTTAGTAATGGAGAAAAATTATTTATCAAATGCAATTTAAAATAAGCTTTCCATATATCTAAGGGTGTATCTTGAATAATTGTATTTAAGCCCTGAAAGTAGTCTGGCTGATTTACCTGAATAGTATCAATTTTTCCTTTTAATTCAGTTGCTGTTAGATAACCTTGCCAATCAAATACAGGTGTTAGTTTATATAAATCTTTGATTTTGTATTTATTGTAGCGTTTTGCAAGATTACGATTTTGTACATTACTCCATTGTATTTTTGCCAACTGAGTTTCAAGTCTTAAAATTTCCTGAGCATGTTGTGCTGCTTGCGAGTCTCCAACAAGTGTTAAAGTTTTTTCAATATACTTTAAATACTGTGCACGAGTTTCAATAAATTTTTTATCATCTTTCAAATAATAATCACGGTCAGGTAGACCCAAACCACCTTGCTCCAATCCAGCCACCATTTCAGTAGATTGTTTCATATCCTGTTCAATGCTTAGACGGATTGGGCTATTGACATCAATACGAGCAAAATGTGCCATTAAAATTGCAATTTGATTCTTATTTTTCAATTTATCAATTTGATTTATCTCTTTTTTTAGAGGACTAACACCTTGCTTTTCAATACTTTTTTCATCCATAAAGCTAGCATATAGAGTAGCTATTTTCTGCTCTAAACTACCATCCACCCACTTTTGACCAGATAGCTCTTCTACAATTCCATGTACTTGGCTGATTGATAACTCACGGAGCTGATTAAAAGCTCCCCAACTTGCTTTATCAGCTGGGATTTCAGTATTTTTTAACCAAATACCATTTACATGTGAATAAAAATCGTTCTTTTCATTAATAGAGGAATCAATATATTGTTGATCTATACCTGATATTTTTTTGATTTGAGAATTTGTTACTAATTCCGCACGTACCAAATTAGCAGAAGTCATAAGTGCAATCGTAAGGGCACTTTTAAGTAAAATAGATTTCAAAGACTTAACCTCATATTCAAATATTTAATGATCTAAAACAATGACTTAAAATGATTATTTTTTATTAATTAAGCGAATAGCGAAATTAAAATCAATATAGAAGCAAATTTTATACCGTGAAAATATAATATTTCAAAAAATGTATTTTATTATATAAATCAAAATTATAAATAAAAAGATATACATAACAGATTATTTTAAAGGTGCCCTGACTTGAATCAAGGCATCTTAAAGAACGATGATTGCTTTTTAATTTAAAGTCTCCTCAAATGTTCTTAAACGCTTATAAATTGAAAGCAGTTCAATAATCGTTTTCCATGAACTAATTAAGTATTGGAAGGATTCACGGACCTTATCGAATACACCACCGATTTGGTTAATCAAGCCTAACGTCATCTTCCCACTCGCAATTGCAGGGAATAAAACAACTAGACTATATAAAATGTCTAACTGCTTATACCAAGTTGCGACCAAGTTAAAGTAAGCATAATGAAAATAGAGTCTGAAGTAGTTTTTACGAACTCTGCTAAATAGTTCTTTTAAAGTAGCTGGTCTTGCACGTTCCGCATGATCTTCACCATAAACCAATTCTTTACGATAAGCTGCTTCTACTTTTTGATTGTTAAATTGTAGACCAGGTAATTTAATACCAACAACCATTAATAAAATAGTACCGAAAGCAGCCCATACAATTGCAGCCCATACTAGAGAATGTTCTAGTTCACCAACAATTGGTAAAACAGGAACGTGTTTAGAGAGCTGAAATAAAATAGGTAAAAATGCGATTAAAATCATCACAGCTTTTACCAGTTCAACACCTAGGTCCTCCATAATAGTCGCGAAACGCATCGTATCTTCTTGTACACGCTGCGAAGCACCTTCAATATGGCGAAGCTTTTCCCAATGTTCCGTGTAGTACTCATTCATTGCCGTACGCCAACGAAATACATAGTGACTTGTAAAAAAAGCATTAATAACAGCTAAGGTTACAGCGACCATTGCAATATAAAGAAAAACTAGAGTTTCACTGTATAGTGCAGAGAGATCTCCACCTCCACTAGAAAGCATTTTCTGAATTAAGTCCCAAAACGGTACATACCATGCATTAATGGCAACACTGACCTGAACACCAAACCAGATGTTAAACAGAATAAAAGCAGAACCCCAAATGGACCATCTTTGCCAAGGATTATTAGAAACAATTTTCCAAAAACCAGCAAACAATGCTGTGGAGACTAAAAACCAGACATAAAACCATAAGAAAGTTGGAGACCAAAAACGGCTAACACCAACAGGTAATTGAGCTTGATGATAGCCTTGAGCAAAGCCGATAAAAGTTCCCCATGTGTTTCCACCTGTGTACCAGAGCACCATATTTAATGCGATCCAAATAACCGCCGATATAAAAAAATACCGTGGTGACGGAAAAAATGATTTGAACATTGAGTGTTGTTATCCCTATATTTCTTCAAATTTGCAATGAAGAGAATACTAAAACCTAAACCTTAAAATTGTGAAGGGCAAAGTTTAGAGAATTGTCAGTTTTTCCCATTTCATTGAAGGATTTGATCGTTTTTTTGTAAATTCATCCTTTTTGCAATTTAATCCATTTAAATTGCTTCGTATATGACTCCCTTAAGAGCCATATACGGCTTTTATATCATAGTGATATCTGTGTTTAAATCTCTTCTTTACGAACAATATAACCTTCAAGCTGCATAGCCTGAATTAAAGGTTCCAGATCTGGAGCACTTTTTAACTCGACATCAACACTGACCGCACTTTCTTTGGCACGACTTGTGGCAGCAAAGCGTTCATGGCGCAGTTCGTAAATGTTACCGCCTTGCTCAGCAATAATTGCTGTTAAACGCGCTAAAGCACCTGGATTATCTGGTAATTCGACACGAATACGAACCATACGCCCCGTACGCGTCAAGTGACGCTGTAATACGGAAACCATCACTCGTGTATCAATATTGCCTCCAGATAAAACAACCCCGACTTTATGACCTAAAAATAGATCTGGTCGAGACATAATTGCAGCAATACCTGTCGCCCCTGCTCCTTCACATACTGTTTTCTCAATATTAAGTAACAGCGCAATTGCTTCTTCAATCATGTCTTCAGTGACAACAACAATGTCATCAACGTATTCTTTAGCGACTTGGGTCGTCAGCTCACCCGGAGTTTTAACCGCAATGCCTTCAGCTACGGTTGAACCTAATGAAACTGCAATTTGATAGTTACAAAGCAATTTCGCCATGCTTGGGTATACAACTGACTGAACCCCGATGACCTTAATTTTAGGGTTTATCGATTTTGCTGCAATCGCAATACCAGAAATGAGACCACCACCGCCAATTGGTACTACTAAAATGTCTAGTTCAGGAACAGCTGCAAGCATTTCGAGCGCAATGGTTCCCTGACCAGCAATAATTTCAGCATCGTCAAAAGGATGAATAATGGTTAAAGATTCTTCTTGAGCGACACGGTGCATTTCAACAGCAGCTTCAGAAAAGTCTTGACCATGCAAAATAACGCGTGCGCCGTATTCACGTACTCGTTGTACCTTCACATTAGGCGTCGATTTAGGCATGACAATAGTGGCTGTTACGCCTGTACGCTGAGCATGATAAGCAACCCCTTGTGCATGATTACCTGCTGAAGCAGCGATTACACCATGTTGCTTTTCTTGTTCGGATAAACTCAAGAGTTTATTCAATGCGCCTCTTTCTTTAAAAGAAGCCGTAAATTGTAGATTTTCAAATTTCAGCCACATTTCTGCCCCTAGGGTTTTAGAAATGGTTTCTGAAAAAACAAAGGGGGTTTTAACCACTAAACCATCTAAACGCTCTGCAGCGGCATGTATATCTTCTAATGTTGGAAACTCTTGTTTTACCTGTTGCTGAATCATCTAATTAGTCGGCCTCAATATGTTACAAATCAATTATTTTTTTGAAAAATAGCATGAATTTCTCACATCTGTCATGAGGAGTTTTCAGCATAGCTCCACTATACAAAAATTTTTATCAGCACATACAAATCTTTTATTTTTCAACAAAAAAGCCCGAACAGGGCTTTTATTTAGTTTTCATATACTTGCTTTTGATTTATTTGGACTGGGCACTTAAACCATCGGTAGAAAGATTCTGTTCAGCTATTTTTCATCAATTGCAAACTGAATATCAGACAGTTTTGCATTTGCTGCATCTATACCTGCTTTCATGGTAGCTTCGCGGCCTTTCACATCAAAAATATGTGCTTTTTCTCTTAAATCTGGTTGAATCACGACATCTGCATATTGAAGTTCTTCAGCAGCTAAACGCCCTTGCATAATATTAATATTCTGGTTGAAGAGCCCCCATACATTCGAAGTTTCTGTATAAATCGGTTGGGCCAAAATATCGACAGCAATAATAACATCAGCACCTAAATCACGTGCAACTTCAACAGGTACCGGACTGACTAAACCACCATCTACATATTCAGATTTACCAATTTTAGTCGGTATAAACATACTTGGAATGGATGCAGAGGCTCTTACAGCTTGACCAGTATTACCGTAATTAAATACGGTTTTGGTACCATGCTTAAGCTCTGTTGCAACCACGTACATTGGTATTTTCATTTTTTCGAGTGGTAAGTTATTTACTTGTTGATTTACGTAGTCTTCAACTTTTTTACCGTCAAAAAAACCTTTTAAACCGATACTAATATCACGCACGTCGCCTGCTTTCATTTTCAATGCAGTATCACGCAATTCATCGGGTGTTTTTCCACTCGCATAAATTGCCCCAACAATACTGCCTGCACTGGTTCCTACAATAAAATCAGGACGAATACCATGCTGTTCTAAAACTTCAATCACGCCAATGTGCGCATATCCACGTGCACCACCACTACCTAACACTAGCGCGACAACTGGCTTTTTCTGCTGTTTCTTAATTTTTGCAAAGGGTTGGTCAACAAAACGAGAGTATGCCTCTGCCGTCTGTGGTTTTAAGGCAGATAAGTGTGAGGTGGTCTGGCAGCCAGCCAACACCATAGAAAGTCCGATAATCCACAATTTAAGCTGTTTCATGACCCATCTTTGCACTATGACGTTAAATTTCGAACTGCAAGTTTAGTTGCTCGTTCTGTGAAAAGCTGTATTGAATTTATTTAATTTGTCATGTTTAAAATTTATACTCAAGTGTTTTTATGGTGTATAAAAAAAGCCCCTTATTTCTAAGAGGCTTTTTTGAAAATTACCAAATATCTGAATCGACTTTTTTCTTCAGCTCTGGATATTTATTAATTTTAAACTCTGGTTCTTTAATACCTTGTTTTAATTGCTCACGGTAGTCTTTCAACAAAGTACGTGCCACTGGTGTTAATAGTAAAATTGCAATTAAGTTAATCGTCGCCATGATACCCATAAACAAGTCAGCCATTGACCAAACGAGTGGAACACTACCAATTGCACCGAAATACACCATTACCAATACAAAAATACGGAAGATGAACATGACTTTCGGATTGTTATTAATAAACTGCACATTACCTTCAGCGTAGGCATAGTTACCTAGTACAGCTGAATAACAGAACAAGAATAATAGAACTGCAAGGAAGTCCGATCCCCAATGCCCAACTTGAGTTTCTAAAGCACGTTGAGTTAATTCAACACCAACGAAGCCCGCATCATGGTAAACACCAGAAACCAAAATGATAATTGCAGTACTTGTACATACAATGAAAGTATCTACAAACACACCAAGCATTTGTACTAAGCCTTGGTTTACAGGATGTTTTACATCAGACGCAGCAGCAGCATTTGGCGCAGAACCCATACCAGCTTCGTTTGAGAACAAACCACGCTTAATACCTTGCATCATTGCCATTGATACGGCAGCACCAAAGAAGCCACCTGCCGCAGACTTAAAATGGAAAGCTTCAGTCACAATCAGCTTTAAAATATCAGGCAAAATTGCATAGTTGCTTAATGCAATATATAGCGCAACAGATAGGTAAAGACCTGCTTTTAAAGGTACGAACATTTCTGCAAATTTAGCGATACGTTTGATACCACCAAAAATTGCCAATGCAACCATAACGACAAGCGCAATACCAACCCAAGAGATTTCTAAATCAACACCACCTAAATGAGCAATAAGATTGGCCTTGTCCCAACCCCATGCATGTGAAGATGCATTAGCAATTGCATTGATTTGAACTGAGTTAAATACAAAACCGTAAGTAAAGATTAATGCCAGTGCGAAAACTACACCGAAGGTTTTACTACGTAAACCTTGAGTAATATAGTAAGCCGGTCCACCACGGAACTGCTTGCTCTTGCTATCTCGAACTTTAAATAACTGAGCAAGTGTAGACTCAATAAAAGCCGAGCTCATACCAAGAACAGCTGTTACCCACATCCAGAACACTGCACCAGGACCACCAATTGCGATCGCGATTGCTACACCAGCAATGTTACCTACCCCAACACGGCTCGCAAGACCTGTTACAAATGCCTGAAAAGGTGTAAGACCATGTTCGTCTTCGCCTTCAGTACGACTGCTTTTCATAACACGAATACTTTGCAAGAACATGCGAATTTGCACTGCTCCAGTTAAGACCGTATAAAAAATACCGACAGCCAGCAAGAAAATAACTAGGAAATCCCATAAAGGGTCATTAAAAAATTTTACCCACGACATCAATGTCGCATTGAGTTGTTCATTCATACTCGGTCCGCTTACGTTCTTGCTAATGCGCTATTAGCACAAGCCAAAATACTGCAATAAACAAAAAAGCCCCTCAAAATTGGGACTTTTTCAGTACATTTAAGAAAAAACTTTTAATGTCAATTGAATAGCAATTATCGTCACAAGTTTAAGCAACATGATGCCCAGCACTAAGCCTTTGAAGGTTGCATGAGAGAAAGCACTCTTCAAATAAAATGAATTCATCGCATTACTGAACATAGTCCCATTGGGATGAACAGCATGCATCGACTCGGCTACAAACTTGGAAACTAACAAATGACCACCGCTAAATCAGCTCGCTTAATGATTCACATCAATTAATCGAGTTATAAAAAATCTGGATTTAAGCCATAAGCATATTTACATATACTTTTGAGCGAATGTCTAAACTGCATATAAATTTCAAAGACTGTAACAAGCCAGCGCTATAACGCGACTATCTGCGCCCCGATCCTTGCTACTCAAGAAGCGTGCGTTGAGATGCGTACCAAGCTGTTGTATTTTTTTTAGCCTAGTCGTTGCGTGAGTTAAGTTCATTTTCATGGTCGCAATGGTAATCGCCAATCCTTGTTTCATGAACTGCTTGTTGATGAGCGGTAAACTCATGTAAAGCTCCTTATACCTCGTGTATTTCTCCACTTCTGCATAAAAATCTTTTTGTAAAAGTATTTATTATGCAGCCACTACTTTTCCTAACGTGAGTATGGAGAAATCATACCTGCGTAAAAAAGTCGGTATTATGCAGAAATTTAAACTTTTGTGTATGTTTTTCATTAAAACTTTATATGAAAATTGGTTATTTTTTATATAAAGTCATCCGTTTTGTACTGTTTTTAAACATATTCTACCTTTTTTCTAATTGAATATTTTTCGCTCACCCAAGCTTAATCTTTGTTTTTTATAATCGACAAACTCGCACTATTTTGTGCATTTAAGTCAAAAGTGGCATATTCGAATTATAATTAATCAGCCATTATGTCTAAACGAATCGCATCATCATACATATAAGGATATCTCTTTTCTAATATTTTTTGCTTATAAATGCAGCAACTTCAAGATGTGAAATGAAGCATCAAAACGTATTGGATTTTAGAGAATAAGATCAGGAGTAATCATGAGTTTGGAACAAGTCCATCTTGTTGACGAGGCTATCACCTCTCGACATTCTGTACGTGCCTTTTTAGACACTCCAGTACCACAGCAAATCATTAAAGACATTTTAACAGTCGCAAGTCGCGCTCCTTCCGGAACGAATACTCAACCGTGGAAAGTCTATGTTGTGACGGGGCAAAAACGTGATGAAATGGTAGAGCGTGTCTGTGCAGCAGAGATAGAGATTTCCAAAAATCCTGAACTTGCAGAACAATATAAAGAAACTTTTGCCTATTACCCTGAAAAATGGGTTTCACCTTTTATTGACCGTCGCCGTGAAAATGGTTGGGGACTCTACGGTCTATTGGACATTAAAAAGGGAGAAAGAGAAAAAATGGCTGCTCAACAGTTACGTAATTTCAAACTGTTTGATGCACCAGTTGGACTTTTCTTTACAGTCAATAAAGCGATGGGAATTGGTTCAAAAATGGATATCGCAATGATGATCCAGAATGTCATGGTAGCTGCTAAGGCCCGCGGTTTAGATACATGTCCACAGGCAGCTTGGAACCATTTCCACCCGATAGTTTTAGATATTTTAGGGGCCGCAGACGATGAAGATCTAGTATGTGCGATTGCATTAGGTCATGCAGATCCCGCACATATTGTAAATACTTTTATTACTCCTAGAGAACCTGTAGAGAATTTTGCAGTCTTTCTAGATTAAAAGTTTATGTAAACCTCTCTTAAATTATGAGAGAGGTTTGCTTTTTGCCTGCTGCGTCGCTTTTAAAACAACAATGAAGCCACTTAAAGTAAATAGCACCATCATTATTCCCATATTGAGTGATGCAGACCAAACAAGAAAGTTAAGAAGCAAGCCACCTAATAATCCACAAGCAAATTGCATACTACCCATAATTGCACTTGCTGTTCCAGCACGAGCACCTTGCTTAGACATTGCAAGTGCCATAGCATTTGGTCCTGTTAATCCAATTCCTGAAATCGCTAAAAATAGTCCTAACATTACAAGCCATAAAGGTGCCATAGGGATTAAACCAGCAATTAATACAATGCTAGCCCCAGTTACTTGTACCATTGAACCTGCTTTTAAACGCTTGGTAATTTCAACACGTGTTGTTAAATGCTTTTTTAACGATGACATCAGCATAATACCAAAAGCATTGAGACCAAATACATAAGCAAACTCTTGCTGATTTAGGCCATATTGGTCCATAAAAACAGCTGGAGCAGAACTGATATAACAGAATAACGCTGCACCTGTTAAGCATCCTGCGAACATAGGTAAACGGAAACTCGCATCTTTGAAAATAGCACCATATAAGGTAGCCACTTGATATAAAGATAGTTTCAGTCTTTTATCAATTGCCAAAGTTTCTTTGAAAAAGAAATGTACACATAGCCAACATATCGCGCCCACAATTGAAAGCGTAATGAAAATCGCTTGCCACGGAAACCAGATTAAAATCCAAGCTCCAATCATGGGTGCCAAAATAGGTGCTAAACCCATCACGATCATCATGCTAGAAAAAGCTTGTGCCGAACCTTGCACATCTAACCGATCGCGTATAGCGGCGCGAGCCATAACCACACCAACACAACCACCTAAAGCTTGTAAAATACGCGCTGCAATCAGACCCCATTCATTTTTAGCAAGCACGCACAATAAACTTGCAACAGCATAAAGTGCGAGACCAAAATAAAGCGGTTTCTTTCTTCCAATACGGTCGCTTAATGGGCCATACACCAGCTGTCCAATGGCTAGACCAAAAAAATAAGCTGGTAGTGTGTTTGCCACCATTTGCGTACTTACCCCAAAGTCGTGAGCCATTTGAGGCAACGCAGGTAAGTACATATCAATAGATAAAGGCCCTAAAGCCGTGAGTAACGCGAGCAACATAATCCAGCCAATAGAATATTGACGCTGGGCTGTTTGTTCAGACATAACGATATTTCATTTTTCACTCATTTGCATACAGACAAGCTTACACTGTCTATCGTATGATTTGTGCAACATTGATGTAGAAATACACAAATCCTTTATCACTCAGGTTGATCAGCAAGGACTTCATTTGAAATCTTGGTTTAAACGCCTAAAAAGAGCGACTTATAACACATCATTTATGTATAACGTGCGGATGCTGATTGCCTTTTCAGGAACTGCGTTCGTGCCTTATTTTCTAGGCCATCAACTAGCAACTATTCCTCTCACATTAGGTGTGGTCGCAGCTGGTTTAAGCGATATTGATGATCGCTTTTCAGTGCGTATCATGAATTTAATTTATACCTATATTGGTTTCTTCATTACCGCAGCTTCCGTACAATTACTTTTCCCTTATCCAATGCTTTTTGCATTAGGACTGATCGCCTCTTGTATTGGCTGGATTTTACTTGGCTCATTAGGTCGTCGCTACGCAACAATTTCTTATGGATGTCTGGTTGTTTCGGTTTATACCATGCTAGGAGTCCATTTATTTGACCAGTGGTATATACAGCCAGCGCTTTTGGTCGTAGGTGCAGCTTGGTACGGTCTTATTGCAACAATTAGCTTTTTATTGTTTCCAGTGCGACAGCTTCAAGACAAACTGGCAGCCTCTTATGGCTCACTAGGTGATTTTCTATTTGCCAAGTCTAATTTGTTTGATGTTGATATGACTCCTGCGAGTTATCAGCAGAGCATGATTGATCTATCATTAGAAAATGGCAAATTGATAACAATTTTTAATGATCTCAAAACTGCCCTTTTAACCCGTTTAAAGGGTGACCGTGGACAAAAAGATACTCGTCGTAGCCTACATTATTACTTTGTCGCACAAGACATTCATGAACGAGCGGACTCTGCCCATATCGACTATCAAAAGTTAGCAAAGATTTTTGAGCACAGTGATATTTTATTTAGATTTCAGCGTATTTTGGCGATTCAGGGTAAAGCTTGCCAAGAATTAAATGAATGTATTTTACAACGTAAACCATATATTCATAACAAACGCTTTAAGCAGAGTTTTGAGAACTTGCGCTTATCTTTAGTAAAACTAAGAAATGATCAACAATATGACTTACTCTGGGTCAACGCACTTTTTGCCTTATACCGAAATTTAAAGTCGATTGACTCACAACTACTGAACTTAGAAACGGAACAACATATTCAGTCTGACAAAGTGAAGCAGGCTGAGAATCAACTCAAAGATGATGATTTAAAAGGTTGGAATGATATTGTTGTTCGAATCAAACAAAACATAACACCCGAATCTGTACTGTTCCGTCATGCCATTCGAGTATCGATTGTTCTTTTCATTGGATACGTATTTATTCAAACTACTCGAATCGAATATGGTTACTGGATTATGTTGACTGCGTTATTTGTTAGCCAACCTAACTTTAACGCGACCAAGCGTCGCTTACGTTTACGTATAGTCGGAACATTAGTCGGAATTATTGTCGGCCTTAGCGTGGTATTCCTTGTACCTTCTGTCGAAGGACAATTAGTTATGCTGGTCTTAAGCGGCGTACTATTTTTCGAGTTACGCAGTAAGCAATACGCCCAAGCAACCGCTTTCATCACAATTTTGGCATTAATTAACTTTAACTTAGATGGCTCAGCAGTCGCTGCGGCTATTCCTAGATTTGTAGATACCTTAATTGGATGTGCTTTAGCGTGGTTCGGTGTCACCTTCATTTGGCCTGACTGGAAATTCCGTCGCCTACCCCGCAGCATTCGACGTTCCTTACAAGCACAATGTAATTATTTAGCGGAAGTGGTAAAGCAATATCACGAAGGACATAACCATGCACTCAATTATCGTATTGTTCGCCGTGCCGCCCATAACACCGACGCTGAGGTCGCTTCACTAATTTCAACTTTAGCGACAGAGCCGGACTTTGACCCTACCCGCAAGTCAGATATATTTGAATTTTTATGTCTCAATCATACATTTTTAAGTTATATCGCAGCACTTGGAGCACATCGGGAAAAGATTCAAGATCAAGCAGTTCTTAAAGTTCTAGATCAAGCGTTAGACGATATACAAGGTGCGTTATTAAGAGATGAAATGCCTGATTTGACAGCACAGAATATGCTTAAAACAATACGTCAACGTTTAAGCCAAAATGATGAGGAAGACCAAAAGTCACTCATTATTTTACAGCAGTTATCACTGATGCTCAGTGTTTTAAATCGATTTAGTATGTTGAAACAACGACTAAGTCATGATCAAGATAATGATGCCAGCGAACTTGCTTCATTATAAAATTGACTCGGAATTTAGTATGAAATTGGCATAATATCCTTTCCTGACTTATGCCAATTAATGCTAAACTTAAAACAGTTTACAATTTGTTATTTGCACTATGACCGCGAAAACTTTATATGCTTATACGCTTCAGCCTGTTCCTTACGAGGTAACAGAAGCTGAACAACGTAATGCACAGCTTCTTATCTGGCGCAGCACCAATAAAATCAGCACAAAAATCTGGGCAATTATGGGCGTAATTTTAGCCCTTGCGATTTTAGGTCTTATTTTTATTAAGAACTACTCTACAGTGATTTGCTGGGTTGCCATTGTTGGTGTAGTACTTTATTACCTTGGCCGTAAATATGGCTTGGAATGGTATGTTAAGCGTAAGATGAATGAGTTTCCTGTACAGGAAATCAAGGGCATTCGTTTAGGTGTACAACCGCACGGTATCGTAATGCGCCAGCAAATGGGCTTACAAGAAGGTGTTGGAACGATTGGATGGAAAAACATCTATGAATGGTACAACACTCCTGACTTCATTTTAGTTAACTTTAAAGTGAAAGACCCTAAAGGCCAAGAACAACAAGGTGCATATATCTTGCCTAAACGTATGGATACTAAAAACTTTTCTTTTAATACAATTCGTAAGCATTTGAAAGAAACTGTAGGTGAGCCAAAAACTCTCTAATTTCTTCTCAATAAAAAAGCCTCCTGCCTCGGAGGCTTTTTTATTATTCGAAAAATAAATGATAATGAAAATTAATATTATCTAGAAAATCCATATTATCTACTCAATCTTCGGCTATAATTGGTTACAAGATCTCCATCATGTTTATATTTTTCGACCATGTTTAAAAAGTTTTTATTTCAAATTCATTGGTTTCTGGGTATTAGTGCTGGCCTCATCTTATCAATTATGGGAGTTACAGGCGCGATCTTTTCTTATGACCAACAAATTTTAAAATGGGTAAATACAGATAGTTATGTAGTTCAAGCAGAAAGCTCACCCAAGCTCACCCCTGCTCAGCTTTATGAACATTTCGCAACCACCCAGCCTGAAATTAAAATTAATAGCATTACCATAGCCAAAGATCCTACCGCTTCATCTGTTGTAAACATTGAAAAAGAAGGTGAACGTCGTGGCTATAATATGATGGTCAACCCTTACACAGCACAGGTACTGCCTAATGTTAAAGGTCGTGAGTTACTTTTATTCATACAACAAATTCACCGCAACTTAACTGCTGGAGAATTCGGTAAACAAATTACCGGTGCTTGTGCCCTCATGCTCATTTATTTTGTCTTGAGCGGATTATATTTACGTTGGCCAAAGAAACACTCTGCACGTCAATGGCTTGCTGTTAAACCCAAACTTAAAGGTCGAAATTTTATTTGGGATTTACATGCTGTTGTAGGCACATGGGTAATTGCTTTTTATCTTCTTTTTGCATGTACAGGTTTATATTGGTCATATGACTGGTGGCGTAGCGGTATGTTCAAAGTATTAGGTGTAGAACAACCAAAAATGCAAGGACATGGTGGAGCTGGACGCAATAAAGACAAATCCTCTGAAGCTAAATTAGATAACGCTCAACTGATTACTGCTCTCAACCAGACCTGGAGCGGTTTTAATAATAAAATCGAACGCGACTATTCAACTCTAACACTGAACCTACCGAAAAAAGACGATGGAAAAGTTGAATTAAGTTTTGTAGATGCAACACCACAACACGAGCGTGCACGCAACCAAGCTGTCTATAACTATAAAACTGCCAATATTGAAAAGATGGAGCTTTATGAAGATAAAAAGCTTAATCAAAAAATCATGAGCAGCATGTTACCTGTACATCGTGGCAGCTTCTTTGGGCCAGTTTATCAATTTGTAGCAATGCTTGCGTCTTTAGCAATGCCTTTGTTCTTTATTACTGGATGGATGCTTTATCTAAAGCGCCGTAAACAGAAAAAACTAACCCAAGCAGCTCGCCAATCTTTAGCTGGCTACTACATCGACCAAAATGCTAAACCTTGGTTAATTACTTATGCTAGCCAAACTGGTGTCGCAGAACAACTCGCGTGGAGTACCGCAACCAGCTTACAAGAAGCACATCAACCTGTGCAGGTTAAATCTATACAAGAGTTAACTGAAGCTGATTTACAACAGTATGAACAGATTCTTTTTGTGATTAGTACTTATGGTACTGGAGAAGCACCAGACTTAGCTTCTAGTTTTGCTAAAAAGCTATTAAAAACAAAATTAGAACTTCAACATCTTAACTATGCCGTTTTAGCTTTAGGTTCTAAAGAATACCCCGACACTTATTGTAGTTTTGGTCACACAGTAGCTATATGGCTTAAAAATAATGGAGCAAAAGCCTATTTTGAGACGATTGAAGTAGATAATGCAAATCCAACACATATTCAAAACTGGAATCAGGCTCTTGTAAAAGCAACTAAACTAGATTTGCATGCTGTTAATCTTGAAAAAGTATTTGATAGTTGGACATTACAGCAACGTGACTTACTCAACCCTAATAGTCTAGGTCAACCTGCTTATAATATTGAGCTGACTGCCAAACATGAAGCTGTATGGCAAGCAGGAGATATTGCTGAAATACAACCGGGAAATAGTCCTGAACGTATTAATGCATTCTTACAGGAGCATCATGTACTTAAAAATGCACTTGTAGACTCACTACAAATCTCTATTGAGAAAGCACTTTGGAATAAAGACTTAACCAGCGAAATTGAACCATTTGCTAATCTGGAGCATTTATTAGAACAGCTCCCTACTCTACCAACTCGAGAGTACTCGATTGCGAGCATTCCTTCTCAACAAGTCCTTCGTTTAGTTGTTCGCCAGCAGTCCGATGAATCTGGCGATTTAGGCTTAGGATCTGGCTGGCTAACTCGACACACAGAAATTAATCAGAGTATTGCACTGCGTATTCGTACCAATGAATCTTTCCATTTAATTGATGATAATCGTCCAATTATTTGTATGGGGAATGGAACAGGAATTGCAGGTTTAATGAGTTTGCTTCATGCTCGAACTCGTCATAACTATACAGACAACTGGCTTATTTTTGGTGAACGCCAACGTGCTCATGATTTCTTCTATGCATCAACCATTGAAGCTTGGCAAACAATGGGAATGTTAAAACGACTTGATTTAGCCTTTTCACGTGATCAAGAACAACGTATGTACGTTCAAGACTTAATAAGACAAAATGCAGAAGAATTGGCCAACTGGATTGAACGCGGCGCAGTTCTTTATGTTTGTGGAAGTATTGAAGGAATGGCTAGCGGAGTCGATCAAGCACTCATTGATATTTTAGGTGAAGAAAAAGTCGATGAGCTAAGACAACAAGGTCGTTATCGTCGCGATGTTTATTAAATATTGATAAATAATAAAGCCGAGTAATAGCTAAAATGCTTTACTCGGCTTTTTATTGCAATCAGCATTGAATTCAGAATGATTTTGCATACACTGTCTGCAATTTAAATTGCAGCTTTAAACACAATGCAAGTCAGTAAGTGGATTCGAATTTTCTTAGCCATCATTGGTTCGATTTTATTTTTAAACGGCTTATTTCTAGCTTTTCTAAATAAAATTCATGTAGGCACCATTGTTCCTTTAGTCTTAGGGGCATTTTTTTGCCTCTATGCATTATTTTATTATCATCTGGAACGTTTTTTCTTTTACCACTATCGCCTGCATTCAGTTTGGCGTTTTGGGTGGTTATGCTTCTGGATCTGGCTCATTGGCTTAGGCTATTTTTTTAATTTTATTAAAAATAATAAAGATACAGGCCAAAACATTCCAGCGGTGAAAGCAATTATTGTTTTAGGAAGTGGTGTCGAAAATGGACAGCCTTCTGCCATACTTGCAAAACGCCTCGATACAGCAGCCCCTGTTGCCCTTTCACAACCTCAAGCAAAAGTTGTTTTAACAGGTGGTTTAGATTTTTCAGAAAAAGAAACCGAAGCATCAGTCATGTCTCGCTACTTGGAACAACGTTTTCATATAACAAAAGAACGAATGATTCTTGAAGACAAAAGTACAAGTACTGAGCTTAACCTTAGAAACAGTAAACCACTACTTGAGCAAGCTCATATTAGTATTGATCAACCAATTGCGATTGTTACAAGTGACTTCCATACCCCACGAGCTGCAGCTATTGCAAAGAAACAAGGCTATACACAGGTTTATACAGTTGCTGCTGAAACGCCTTTGGTCACACGCTATAACGCTTGGCTACGTGAATACTTTGCGTATGCGAGCGGCTGGATTCTAAACGAGTATTAATCTTGATTCAGAAAGCTGCTATTGCTTTACGGCATAGCAGCTTTAGTTAAACCAGATAGTAATCATAATTTAAAGTAATTAAATCTGAACTTAAAAAATTAAGTATAGAAAGGATAGGTTTTGACTAACAATAGAAGAGATAAAATAGATAGATAGATAGATAGATAGATAGATAGATAAGAAATAGGAATAGCAGAAACGCCAAAAAAACTAAATAAATTAGTGCATATTTTTTTAAAACTTAAAAAATTATGGTGGGCGCTGACGGGATCGAACCGCCGACATTCTGCTTGTAAGGCAGACGCTCTACCAACTGAGCTAAGCGCCCTGATTAAAAAGACAACCAATGTAGCCTTTTTAGATTACATCCTCTAGATCAGGTAATCAAGAGAATGGCGCAGCGGACGGGGCTCGAACCCGCGACCCCCGGCGTGACAGGCCGGTATTCTAACCAACTGAACTACCGCTGCACTTGCAATACTTTAAATAAATAAAGTATGGTCACAAATTATGGTGGGCGCTGACGGGATCGAACCGCCGACATTCTGCTTGTAAGGCAGACGCTCTACCAACTGAGCTAAGCGCCCTGCAAAAGCGTTTTATAAAAGTGGCGCAGCGGACGGGGCTCGAACCCGCGACCCCCGGCGTGACAGGCCGGTATTCTAACCAACTGAACTACCGCTGCACTTTCACAATATCGCAATTGTGGGGTAAACGATGTTAAGTCTTAAGTGGCGCAGCGGACGGGGCTCGAACCCGCGACCCCCGGCGTGACAGGCCGGTATTCTAACCAACTGAACTACCGCTGCACTTGAGAGCTTAACGTAAAGGCTTGGTGGGCGCTGACGGGATCGAACCGCCGACATTCTGCTTGTAAGGCAGACGCTCTACCAACTGAGCTAAGCGCCCTTAACGTCTTCATCGTTTGTGAGGTGCATTATAGAGAATCTTTAACAGGTGTCAAACGCTTTTCGACAACTTTTCAAAAAAATGCGAATGAATGATTAAAAATAAGTCATTATTAAGTAAAAAACAATTTTTTGTATTTTATTTAAGCACTTATTTTAATATTTTGATCATTCGACGAATAAAACACGAATATTTAAAATCATAATTTAGGTTAAAGATTGTTCAGACAAATAAACAAGAGCATCTTCAGGGACTAAATCAAACAATTCAATGATTTCTTCATTACGCATTCGAATACATCCATGCGACATTGGAATACCCATTGGTTCTTTATCCGGTGTCCCATGAATATAAATATAACGTTGCATGGTGTCGTGGCCTTCCCCTTTATTAAAGCCGTCTTCTAAACCATCTAACCAAAGAATACGTGACAGTATCCAATCTCGCTCTGGGAATTGTGCGGCAAGTTCACTGCTATAAACTTCACCTGTTGGGTTACGTGCAATAAAAACTGCATTCTTAGGCGCTTGCATACCAATTTTTTTGGCAACCCGATGCCATCCACGTGGAGTTTTCCCAGTATTTTCTTGTTCCCCTATTCCATTCTTACCTGTAGAAACTACATAAAACTTATTATGCTTAGGAAGGTTTAAAGTTTGGTTTGCTAAATCGATAAGAATATCTGCATCTTCAAGTTTAAATTGGGACATGGAATTTCTTCTCTTATGTGAACTCAACTCTATTTTGAGCTTTAATAAAATGAAATGGGAAATTTGTCGGGTGTCATAAATAAAAGATTATCAATCTTCTTTTATCTACGCGCAGTTTCACTGCTTGTCTTGCACCAAAATTAAAAGATTATCAATCTTCTTTTATCTACGTGCAGTTTCACTGCTTGTCTTGCGCCAAAATTAAAAGATTATCAATCTTTTAATTTTGGCTCAGGGCGTAGCCATAACCAAATTGCAACAACGAGCATGGTAGTATCAGTGAAAACTTTCACCCAAAATGGCGCAGTGGTAAACAGCATTAAAATACCGCTTACGGTCATCATAATACTGGCAATCCATTTCGCTTTACGTGGTACTGTGCCATTTGCTCGCCAGTCACGTAGAGTTGGCCCATATTTCGGGTGATTTAACAACCATGCATCCATCTGAGGCCATCCTTTTGAGGCAGCCCAAGCAGCCAGAATAAGAAACACTGTTGTCGGCATGCCCGGTAAAATTGCTCCAATAATACCAAGCGTGATAAAAATCACGACCAGAGTTCGCCAAAACAATGTTCGCATATATAAACCTTAAACTATTGTTGATCGTAGTATAAAGTGTTTTTCTGGTATTGTTTTGTTGATTAACCATGAAATTGGGATGAATTATTTCGAGTACTCAACGTATGAATATTGCCTCAGTTAAAACATCCTATTTTGAACCATGGTTACAGTTTAATCACCCAATGGTAAGACAATTAGCATTTACCATTGCTAGCCCTAATTTACTTTGCCATCTTCCTCAAAGTCTCGCTATTCAGCATAGCTTTCAACTTCATTCTGATCTGACTTGGAGACAGCATTTTCAAAACTATCTACCACGTTTGCAACAACTAGATGAGTCTCCTGAACCTTTACTCCTGTTTATGTCTCGCCTTAAAAGCACGCGTTTAGGTTTACGTTTTGAGAACTTACTTTGGTTTTGGTTACAGGAAGACCAATATCATTCCTATCAATTATTAGGCCATAGTATTCAAAAAATTGAAGGGGCTAAGACGTTAGGTGAACTCGATTTTTTGGTTTTAAATAAAGAAACTCAACAAATTGAGCATTGGGAAGTTGCTCTAAAATATTATTTGGGCGAAGGACAATTAAATTTAGAACAATGGATTGGCCTAAATAGAGAAGATACTTTGAGTACAAAGCTTTATCACTTCACTGATAAGCAATTTCAATTTTCAGAAGCTTTAGATTGTAAAATTCAACAACGTTTTGCTGTTCTTAAAGGTCAGCTTTATCTACCACTCAATTTGGCTCAAGAGCAATCTATTCCTCACTGGATCAATTCAAACCGTCGTCTCGGATATTGGGGCACAAATATTCCTGACTCTAAATTTTATCGTCTAGAAAGGCATGAATGGCTTTGCCCTAATAAACAAGTAAGCTCAAATACGGCTTATTGGTGGACTGATGGCTTATATTGCAAAAATAACGAAGTCACCCAGTTTTATATGTTCAGACATCCTTCACTATTAAGCCTAGGCCATGTTGGCAACGAAAAAATGCAACTTTACAAGTAGGTATAGACTTCTAGAAACAATTTATAACGTTTTTACTATTAAATAGTCATGTTTCTTTTTACGTTTGTTTTTTAATCTAAATTTACTTCATTATTAAATTTAAACGGAGAAAATGATGAAAAAAGTTTTAGTCGCGTCTGTAATGATTGCATTTGTATTAACTGGCTGTAATACGTTCAAGGGTTTTGGTAAAGATGTCTCTAAAGCTGGTGATGCTGTAAGTAATACCGCACAAAAAACTGAGAATAAAATGTAAGTTATGTACAGCTTCGGAAAACCTTATCGCTTCGATAAGGTTTTTTTATTTTTAAATACCCAACCTTCAGAGATTCGCCTATTATATCGGACTATATTTCCCCTACCCAGCATGCAATTTCCGGTATGAACCACTCAGACACTCTCTCGCTTAGCTTAGAACTTTTACAACAGCCTTCTGTTACTCCTATTGACCATACTTGCCAAACCATTATGGCTGATCGCCTAGCGAAAGCTGGCTTTCATATTGAACCAATGCGTTTTGGGGATGTTGATAATTTATGGGCTCGTCGCGGAACTGAAGGCCCTGTATTTTGTTTTGCTGGACATACCGATGTTGTTCCAACAGGTCGTTTAGAAGCATGGAATTCAGACCCATTTGCACCAGAAATTCGTGATGGCAAATTATATGGCCGTGGTTCAGCTGATATGAAAACTGCCTTAGCTGCAATGGTGGTTGCATCTGAGCGTTTTGTAGCAAAGCATCCAGACCATAAAGGTTCAATTGCTTTTTTAATTACTTCAGATGAAGAAGGCCCTGCTGTTAACGGTACAGTTAAAGTTATTGAAACGCTTGAAAAGCGCGATGAAAAAATTACTTGGTGTTTGGTTGGTGAGCCATCAAGTACAAGTAAATTAGGTGATATTGTTAAGAACGGCCGCCGAGGTTCCTTAAATGGCGTATTGCACGTTCACGGTAAACAAGGTCATGTGGCGTATCCTCACCTAGCGCGTAACCCAATTCATGAAGCTTCAGCACCCTTAGCAGAGTTATGCCAAACTGTTTGGGACAATGGAAATGAATACTTTCCTGCAACTTCATTCCAAATTTCAAATATTCACTCAGGCACTGGTGCAACTAACGTTATTCCGGGTACTTTAGAAGTGACTTTCAACTTCCGTTACTCAACAGAAGTTACAGCTGAGCAGCTTAAGCAACGTGTGCATGAAATTTTAGATAAGCATGGTTTGCAATATGAGATTGACTGGAATTTATCTGGCCTGCCATTTTTGACACCAGTAGGTGAATTAGTTAACGCTGCTCAAACTGCTATTTTAAATGTAACTGGTACTGAGACTGAGCTATCTACTAGTGGTGGTACATCTGATGGGCGTTTCATTGCTCCAACAGGCGCACAAGTTTTAGAACTGGGTGTACTTAACGCTACTATTCATCAAATTAATGAACATGTAGATGTACACGATCTTGATCCTTTAACAGATATTTATGAGCAAATTTTAGAAAATTTACTAGCTTAAAATATTAAAAAAGTGATCTATATAAAAAGCACCTATATTAGGGTGCTTTTTATTATTTTCAGTTTTCATTATTCTGCTTTTAAGAACATGAAATAAGATTTTCATTTGTTAAATCAGAGAGATAATTTTAGAATTGTTATAGAACTTCTTTTGAATGCTTATCTATCCACTGCAATATAGTTGGCCAAACCTCTTTAGCCGCATTTTGACTCAGTGCAATTCGACTATGAGAATAATTTTCTAAGTTATTATTAGCATAGCCAAACTCACAGAATACATTGTTTTCATTTTCAAAGGCTTTTAAATATTTATAACAACCTTTAACAGGGGCAATAAATTTATCACCACTCCCAGAGATAGAGTATATTGGAACTCTTATAGAACTCATAAATTCTTTATAATCAATATTTTTAAATTCACTGATAAAATTTTGCTTTAAATTCCAATTAAACCAAGGCCGCATCGTATAATAGGTTTCATTTAAACGACCTAGCTTAAATTTATTAGCAGGAATCTGACCTAGACCTTTAGTTACTAGTTTTGCAGAAAACAACCTAATAAAATCAAATGAGTTATTTATAGCGCCAAATGCTTGGCAAGCAACTAAAGTAATACTTTTAATATTTTTCAAATATTCTGGATAGTTAATCAAGAACATTGTTAAGCATAAACCTCCACCACTATGCGTTACGCAGTGTAAAGAAGTTATATTAAAATGATCATGAATATAGTGAAATGCTGCCTTGTATTCATATAATGCAACGGTTTCAAAATTGAAGGGAATATCTGTTTTGGGACTAGTACCATGCCCCCGCCATTCTAAAATAAAGCAGATATAGCCTTCTCTTGCCAAATAATCCGCAATACCCATACAAACAGTTTTATCTGAAAATGCCCCATGAGATAAAAAAATGGCTTGCTTCTTCACCATACGATTATCTTTTTTATAAATTTCCCATAAGGCAAATTCACAATCATCATCCGTTTTTAAAATATGCAGCTCTTTATGAATTGACATTTATTTTTCTACTGTTGCAATGATTTTATTCTCGGTTGACTTAATAATGACTGAATAAGCGGAGTATAAAACTCTCCCTCATTAATCAGTTTAATACATTCATCACCGTACTCTACCCAGCCTTCTTCAACTAATGCATCCCAAATAAGCTTATAATCAAGTTTAATATCACTGTTAAAAATTTTCTCGTACTTTTTAGTGCTAATTTTCATTTCTTGCAATGCTTGAAATATCCAAATTAACTTTACGTCTTCAGTATCATGAATAAACATGCGTTCAACAGGAAGTTTATTCAATGATATTGCATTATAGTATTCGGTTAGATTTCGATGGTTCATTGCTGAGACAGATTTAATGCTTGATGAGTTTGGTTGCAATCTCATATTAACGGCTGCATAACCTATCCCACTCATTGTGGTCATTTTACTTTGGCCGTTTGCATCTAAACAATCTCTGAGATTATCTTCATATAAATATTTCTCTGAAATTAATAGGTTATTATCTTCTTTTTCCCAATCATATACTGTTTTTTGTTTATAGCCTCTGCTAATTAAAAATTGTTTTGCAATGTTATACATTTCAATTTTCTTCTCAATAGATGGCGTATTTTGCTTTTGTTTTGTCGCAAAGTCAGAACGGCCAGCGATATTAAGCTCATAGTGAGTAATATGCTTTATTCCTGATTGAACAATACTTTCCAAGTCTCCTAACATTGCTTCAACTGTTTGATTTGGCCAACCATAAATCAAATCGACGTTACAAGATAAAGAATATTTATGAAATAGCTCAATTGCATCAAAAACCTGCTTTCTTGTTTGTTTTCGGCCACTTGTAGCAATTAGTTCATCATTAACCTGTTGCACTCCCATACTGACACGATTAAAACCAGCATCCTTAATTGCTCTTATTTTATCTTCATTGAAAAGTTGAGGAATACCTTCTAATGTCATTTCTATAGGGCTAGATATACCAGCATCGGGAAAAAGAGAAGATACAACTTTAGTCAGTTTCATATAATCATTAGGCTGAAGTAAATTAGGTGTACCTCCTCCTACATATAAACTTTCAAGCTTAGCTCCCTGATAAAACTCTTTATATAAATGCGCTTCCTTACTTAAAAAATCCAGATAATAGTCCATCTCCCTCTTACCTTTATAATCTTGTGTAGGGAAAAGACAAAATCCACAATGGGGAGGATCAGTAGGAATACAATATGGAATACCTAAGTATAAGTTTATGGACTTATATTGAGCATCTGTATGCAGTAGTAAGTGATTATTTTCTTCTTCATTTAAATCTGTTTTCCACATTTTAGGTGAAGGATGAGTATGTAGAACCTTATTTGATAGATGTCGTACTTTATTTTTTTGTATGAATTTTTTAATTGCAGCAATATCCATAATCAATATATTTATCATTTTATATTAAAAAATATATTGTATTTAAATATAATATTTCATGCAATTGATTTAGCTTTTTTTTTTACATTCATCACTTATTTTCAAATTTAATTAAAGTTTAAAATCTTTAGCTGTATTTTATGAACTTACAAAATAATTGAGTCATCATAAAAAAAGGAACTCATTTGAGTTCCTTTTTACTTTATAAACCTAAAGTTTTTTCAATATATTCTAGGTTCGGAATATGGTAGCGTCGATCTTGCATTCGTACATATTTAAATACTGTTGGATGCTGTTCAGCTTCTTGGTGTTCATCTATTTCATCGACAATTTCAGAAATACGTAAACGAACAGAAAGCGGCATAGTTTTGCACATTAATGCAAACCGTTGGCTGATATCTTCCCCTTCAATTACCAAGGCTACAGCATATTGATCGGTTGTGTTATGAACTGAGTAGATAGGTAGCTTTACATCATGCCACTCAATATGTTTTACGCCATTTCTTACGTCCATGGCCGATAAGACAATATTTTGTGGCAACAGCATAGGTACCTGATCATTACATTCAATGATATAGGCATCAATAAAACCAGTTGAAACCGTAATAAGATGCTGTAGCTCTTGCTGGTCCATATTACCAATCAGAGATGTATTTACACTACCTTTCATGATTTGACCTCACTTTCAAACGCTACAAGTAAAGCATCGATATTCTCTAGTAATTCTTCCTCTTGGAAAGGTTTACCCATATATTGACTTACGCCTAATGAGAATGCTCGTTCTCGATGTTTTTCACCTGTTCGGGACGTAATCATAATAATTGGCATGTATTGATGCATATCATGATGTCGTACAAGATTCAGTACTTCGAAACCATCCATACGCGGCATTTCAATATCAAGTAGCATTAGATCTGGCTTAATGTTTTCTAGCTGCTCTATGGCATCCACACCATCTTTAGCCGTAACAACATCGTAGCCTTGGCGTTCAAGTAATCGAGACGTTACCTTACGTACAGTTACCGAGTCATCGACAATCATAACGAGACGGCGCTCGTCAGATTCACGTTGTCTATATACTGCTTCACCAAGCTGTTTATGACGCGGAGTAGACTGAATTTGTCGCGCAATATTTTGTCCGTCTAAAATTAAGCAAACTTGTCCATCACCTAAAATAGTCGCACCTGCAATTGCCCCAATGCTAGCGAACTGTTGGCCAATTGGTTTCACTACAATTTGTGCTCGAGAACCAATTAACTGGTCAACAAGTAAAGCTACCGTTTGGCCATTGTTGGCTTTAATCATTAAGACAGGTAATGAATACATCACGCCATTTAGACGCGGCATTGGTTGATTACCCACAAATTCTGAAAGATAACGTAATGGATAACGTTTATTTTCATACTCGAATAGTTCTTTAGGGCTTTCAAAATACTGTTCTAAAGAAGCTGGTGAAACTCGAACAATTCGATCGATTTGAGCAAGTGGAATCGCAAACTGCTGATCTGCCACTTTCACCATTAAGGCATCACTTACAGCTACCGTAGTCGGTACACGAATAGTAAATGTTGTTCCCTTACCATAAACAGAGTCTACGCTAACATGTCCACCTAGAGCCTTAATGTCGCTTTGTACAACATCGAGTCCAACACCACGCCCAGAGATTTGAGTAATCTGATCAGCGGTACTTAAACCTGGATGGAAAATCAGTTGTAAAATATCTTGGTGTTCCAAGTGCTGTTCCGGTTTGATCAGACCCGCAAGCAGTGCTTTTTGACGTACTTTTTCTACATCAATACCTTGTCCATCATCGCTAAAGACAACAACCACATCTGTACCTTGACGTTGAATATTGAGTTCAATACGCCCAGCTTCAGGTTTATTAGCTTGTTGACGTTGTGTTCTGTCTTCTAAGCCATGGTCAATTGTGTTTCTGAGCATATGCTCAAGCGGTGTTACCAAGCGTTCTAAAATATTACGGTCTAGTTCACCTTCAGTATTATTTACAAAAAGCTCAGCAGGTCTGTTCAATGCAGTAGAGGTCTGACGAACAATTCGCTGTAAACGTGGTAGTAACCGTGAAAATGGAACTAATCGTGTTCGCATCAAACCTTCTTGAATTTCTGCCTGAATTCGTGACTGTTGTAAAAGCAGACTTTCTGTATCTCTGATCTTGTGAGACAACGTATTTTTAAAGTCGACTAAGTCCGATGCAGATTCAGCAAGAGATTTCGATAACTGATTTAAAGATGAATATTGGTCCATCTCTAAAGGGTCAAAGTCGGTATAACGAGAATGCTCAATACCATGTTTGGCAATAATTTGTGTTTCTAACTCGCCTTCCATTCGACGTAACTGATCGGCAAGTCGTTGAATAGCCAATTCCATTTCAACCAATGTATGACCAAACTGACTTAGATCCATTTCAATTCGCGAACGGTTAATCGAATTTTCACCAGATAAATCAATCATCTTCTCGATTAAGTCTGCTGAAACTCGGATCATTTCATTATTTTGATCCAGACGTTCTGTTTGCTCCCATACTCCCATCATTGGTGGTGGTTCGGTACCATCACCTTGTATAAAGGTCATCACAGGTTCTGAGCTAAACAAATCAGCTTTCGTTAACTTCGCTGGAATTTGGATATTCGTTTCAAAGAATTGAATATTTTCTAAACTTTGTTGTAGTCCATCGAAATGCTGGTAGTTGTGCTTGAAAATTGCATCTTTTAGCCATGCAATTGCACTTTCGAGCAGATGGTCATAAATATTCGAGTTGAAGTGATGCAGTGCAAACTGTTCAAAAGTATTTTCCAGTTGATAAGCAATTGCATACACGGCCTCTAAACCGACCATGCGTGCACCACCCTTCAAACTGTGCACGGCTCTTTGTAACTGAAGCAAGATACTACGGTTCGTACGCTGATCAAACCATTGTTTCAATAGCACATCAGCCATTTCTAACAATTCAGCAGCTTCTTCGAGGAATGTCTGCTCAACAACGAGGGTAATATCTTCTTCGTCAACTACAGCTTCATTCTCTTGCGAGGATTCAACTGATGTTATTACTTCAACTGGCGTAGCCAATTCAGTAACAACGGTATCCAATACTTGATCGTGATGAGCTTCTAATTCGTCAACAACAACTTCTGTTTCCGCTGGTACCTCATTTATTAATACTTGAGACACCACCTCTTGTTCAGAGAATATCTCACTTTCAGTATCAAATACTTTAACCTCAGGTACAGGTTGGAAGTTAGAGTTTTTACCCGCTTGTTTTAACGCATTAATTGTGTAAGGAGCCGCATAATCTAGCTGTTTTTCACGCATGATTTGTAGACGATCGGCCAAGTCATCTTGAATCAAACGAATAAAATCAATTAGAGGTGAGGTTGCAATTAACTGCTTTTGAATTAAACGCTCATATATGCTTTCTAATTCATGGGTAATCGAACCGATATAAGTCGCCTGAACCATATTTGCTCCCCCTTTCAAGGTATGCAAATAACGCATTAAGTTGTTCAGAGCTGCAAAGTTTTCTTGCTCACCTACCCATATATTGAGATCAGTATCAATCCCCTCAAGTAGCTCATCAGCTTCTTCAAGGAAAATGTCCAAAAGGTCAGGATCAAAGTTTCGATTTACCTGTACAGATGAAATATACTGACGATCTTGCTGTACACTCTGGCTTAATACGGTCCAGTCGGCGGAATCTGATAAATTCTCTACCGTAATAACTTCTGGTTCTAGTTCAGTATTGAATAGTGGCTCATCAAAAGTAAAATTCTGATGAGGTAAATCGTTTTGAATACTCGGCGTATGTAACGTATAAAGTTTTAATTCTTCTAGAATACTTTGATGTTGCTTAACAATACCGACTCGCTGACCAGCAGCTAAAGCATCGAACAATTGAATAAGTTGTTGATGCGCTTTCTGATAAATTTCAAAAATATAGTCTGATTGCAACAAGACAGGTTTATCAAGCAATACATTATAGCTGTCTTTTAATTGGCTCGTATATTCATGCAAACCAAGCATTGCTTGAGAGTGAGTATGCTGTAGCAACAGATCAGCCTGTTCACTTAGACGTTCAAGATAACCAGGAAACTCGTTACGAATTCCTTTCTCAAAATCTAATTCTGCATCTAGTAACTCAGAAACATCTAGCAGCAATAATTGCGACACCAAACCATGTGAAGGCATTAATGGATCAGTTCGATCACCATGTTGCTCCACGTAGGCATCCCATGACTGATTAAACTGCGCCAATCTCGCTTCAAGCTGTTCACTTGAACTATTGCTAGATAGCAGTTCTAAGCTCTCGCCAATAAACTCACGATATTCTTGTAATAATAAAATCTCATCTGAATTAGAAGAAAGCTCCTCTTGCAATAAGATTTTAAATAAGTGCTCAACTTTAGTACTGGCTTCAAAAATTGTTTCGACCTGCGCCATTGCAGAACTGCCACGCAAAGTGTGTAGAGCACGTATTAAAGCATTGTAGCTATCATACTGATGTAGTTCTTGATTTAAGAACTGATTAATTGTCGATAAATGCTCTTCCGCCTCTTCCATAAACAAGGCTAAAGTTTCATTTAGATTTATTTCAATTTCAGTATGTACATCTTCAACAATTGGCTCAGCCAATAAATCTTGCTCAATATAGTCTAGCTCAAGCCCAGTGATTGTTTCGGCAGTAAGCGTATTTGAAAGTTGTAAAAGCTCTTCTAAAGCAGGTTCTAAACTTTGCTGTTGTTGTAGTTGTTGGCCTAATAAAATAAGCGGTCTAAAATCTACTGCATGTGCTCGTTTTTGCTTAAAGTTATCTACTAATTTAAGGAAATAGAACTTAAACACTAACTGAACATAGCCCTGAATAGCTGGAGTCAGCTTAAGGCTTTGATTGATTACTCGATTGAGCGTATCTTCAACTGTCCAAGCAAGCTCAGCTGAAGATTTAGCACCAATCATTCTCCCCGAACCTTTTAAGGTATGAAAATGGCGGCGAATTTCAGTGAGCGTAGCAGTATTTGCAGACTGCATCCATTCATTCAACAATGGCTGCAAATCAACAAAAATTTCATCAATTTCTTCGACAAAAATCTCAAGAAACTCAGCATCTTGTTCAGAATAGCTATCTTCAGGTAGCGTCATTGCTTCAGTTAAAGTTTTTAATATTTCTTTCATAGCAAAGGCTTCTTTTGCTTACCCCCTATGTGGGGAAAACTACAGAGTCAACACCAGAAAAATAGCTATTTCCCCAATATTTGTCTGGCGCTGCTCATACTTTTAAAAGAATAGCTATTATAAGAATAGCTATTCTCATCCCCCAATTTAGTCAGGTAATTTAAAGTCCGTTACTGACTCACGTAATGACTCCGACATGTTCGCCAATTCAGATACAGAACGAGCAGTATCGAAGGTTGCTGTTGTTGTTTGTGAAGTAATTTCTTGTACGACTGTCATGGTTGCAGCAATGTGACTCGCAGATGCTGACTGAAGTTTTGCAGCATCAGAAATGCTCGCAATTAAGTTTGCCAAGTCACCCGATACTTTTTGAATTTCATCAAGTGCAATACCCGCATCTTTCGCCAAGTTAGCACCACGTACAACCTCAGTTGTCGTTTGTTCCATCGAGATTACGGCTTCGTTGGTATCCGTTTGAATCGTTTTAACAAGCGTTTCAATCTGTTTAGTTGCTGAAGCAGAACGTTCTGCAAGACGTTGGACTTCATCGGCAACCACGGCGAAACCACGACCTGCTTCACCGGCCATAGATGCTTGAATTGCTGCATTTAATGCAAGAATGTTTGTTTGGTCTGCAATATCGTTAATAAGCGATACGATGTTACCAATTTCTTGTGAAGACTCACCCAAACGTTTAATACGTTTTGAAGTTTCCTGAATCTGTTCACGAATGGTATCCATACCCTCAATAGAACGGTTTACGACTTGTGCACCATTAGATGCAATAGATACCGAACGTTGTGCTACATTGGCAGATTCAGAAGCGTTGGCAGATACTTGGTCAATAGACAATGCCATTTCGTTCATTGCAGTTGATGCACCCGCAATTTCTTGTGCTTGGTGCTCAGATGCTTCTGCTAACTGGTTAGTAATGCTCTGAGTATCTTGTGTATAACGAGCAACTTCTTGAGAAGTTTCGTGAATTCGAGATACGAGGTCACGTAATTGGTCAATCGCAAAGTTAATCGAGTCGGCAATCGCACCAGTAAAGTCTTCAGATACCGTTGCATATGAACGCAAGTCACCATCTGCAAGATCGGCAATTTCATCGAGTAAACGTAAAATCGCATTCTGGTTACGATCATATTCTTCTTGTAATGTCGCTACACGCTGCTTATCTGCTTTACTACGAAGTGATAAAAGTTTTAAGACAGAACCAATTAAGCCAAGAAGCGATAATGTAAGCAATGCAACTAATGCAAAAGCCTGCCAACCGTATTGTGTTTGATCTGAAAGATCACCTAATGCGTTTAACATTGCATCAGATTGAGAGAAGATCTCACTAGATGATTGACGTACGTTTACGATCTGGTTGGTATGTTTAAGAACTGATGTCGCGGCAGATTTTAAAACTTTATCGTACTCAGTTTTAATGCCTTCCAAAGATTCACGCACTTCAGGAGAATCAACTTTAGCTACGCCTAATTCAGCATTTCCGTTTAGCTGCGCATCTAAATACACACCAAAAGTCTCGATATCGACACTAAAGTCATGCGCTGAGTTCTCAGAGTTCTCTGTACCAACGAAAACGGAGTTAATAGATCGTAGAATACGTTCCGCAATAAATACCTGGTTTTTAGCAACCACGACCTGATTACTTGATACTTTTTCACGAACCATCTTATCAACCATCAAGTTATATTCAGCTTGAATCTCAGGAATAGAGTCACTAATCGAGATATTCATATTATATAACTGGTTAATTACATCCTGTTGTGACGAGATCAAATCAATGTCATAAGCCAAAGATTTCCACAAGCCAGCTACTTTTTTGTATTCTTTTGAAGATGTACCATAAATGTCTTCGACATTTTTTATATTTTTGGCAAAAAGTTGACGCGATGCAACCAACTCTTTCATCGCTTCAGGTGATCCAGAAGCTGTTGCTTCCGTAGCCTGTCTAGAAATGGTTTGTGATAATAAGCGCAGCTCACCCATACTACGTGTTAATTCGTTATGGCGAGGTACACTATAGAATAAATAAGCAAGCGAAGTTGAAGCTACTACTAAACATACAGATGCTACATAAAGGATAGGCTTGGACTTTTTACTTTCCCCAAATAAACTGGCATATTGCTCAATTTGTGACTGGATTTTCGCAACAAAGTTGACATTCGATTTTTCGTTTACACTACGATTGCCACTTTTCTTTTTAAGTTTAAAGCCCATACAGCTTCTCCCCAGAAAAATATACTGTTTATTAACAGCATAAAAATTAGTTTATAAATTTTGTCGATGCATTCATGTAATGTGGGTTTTGCAATAGTCGACTAAATAAAAAGACGTGCCAGTGCTGATTATGCTGGTGAAAATACCCCTGACAATATTCTTTTAAATTTTCCTCCAAGTTTAAACTTTGAGAAAAAAAGCTTTTTTTATTAAAGTGTTGGATCCCCAAAACCTGATCAACAACCAGCCCCACATACTGATCTTGATGGCTAATACATAACACTTTTTGGGCAGCCGAAAATGCACTTCGTTGCCCTGAAATAAAATGTGCCAAGTCTGAAACCGAAAGTAACCTTCCCCGAATGTTTGCCAATCCTTTTACCCAACTTTGGGTATTTGGAACAGGTGTATATTTTGGTGGATAGATAACTTCTGACACTTCCCCAAGTGGTGCGACGAAGTATTGCCCTCTCATTTCAAAAGCAATTCCTGACCATCGCTCTGCTTCATTTTGGACTGAAGCGTAATTCTTATTACCTCGTTTAGATAAACGAAGTAACTCGATAAATCCGTTCGCGGCCATACTCGATCCTATAAGACGGGCTTAGACCCGCCGTTTATGTTTTTATGGATGGATGAGTTAATTTAGAAATTGTTTAATTACATCAATCAATTGCTTTTCTTCAATTGGCTTAATTAAGTAATCAAGCGCGCCTTGACGTTTGCCCCATACTCGGTCAGTTGCCTGATCTTTAGTACTCACAATAACAACTGGAATATGCTTAGTGTCTTCATCACGAGTAATCTGACGTGTTGCTTGAAAGCCATTTACACCAGGCATTACAACATCCATTAACACTAAATCAGGCTGTTCTGCTTTTGCCAAAGTTACACCATCCGCACCATTAGATGCTTCAAGTACATCATAACCATGCTTGGTTAAGATCTCTCTAAAACGATAAGTTTCTGTTGGTGAGTCATCAACAATAAGAATACGTGCCATTTCTTTGCCCTTAAATTACTTAATTATGAACTTACATGATTACGAATCGCATTTAGCAATTCATCTTTGCTAAAAGGTTTCGTCAAGTATTCATCTGAACCTACCACACGCCCTTTTGCCTGATCAAATAGACCATCTTTACTTGAGAGCATGATAACGGGAATGTTCTGATAATTTTGAGAGTTCTTAATCAGAGCACAAGTTTGATAACCGTCTAAACGAGGCATCATGATATCTACAAAAACGATATCCGGATTCGCTTCAGCAATTTTAGATAAAGCTTCAAATCCATCGACAGCAGTAATCACTTCACAACCTTCTCGTTGCAATAATGTTTCTGCTGTACGGCGAATAGTTTTTGAGTCATCAATAACCATTACTTTCAGATTTTGGAACGCATCTTCCATTTAATCTTCCATCCCCATAACATAAAATATAAATGCAATTTAACTTAAATTTGTTTTTACAGATTTATACGCATTTTTAACATATCTATACTTCTATTTTCAATGAAAGGTTTTTGTCTACTTTCTCATTTATAAACAATAACTTTTAACCTCATCACACTTTCGAAAAAATTATCATTTTTTTTATAATATTAATATTTTTATTCAGTTAAATAATAACTAATATATTTAAGATTAACTATTTAAAAATAAGTGGCTTAGCTTTCTTTTTTTGGGGAATTTTATGAATAAGCGGGTGAAATACGCCTTTTATAGGAACTGCTTGTCTGTATTTATAGGCATTGCTTCTTGTGGAGCACTGTTTTTCTCTTCCCCAACGTTTGCCGCAAATGATGCCCCTAAAGCTGTTTGGTATCGCTATTATGACCAACATGGGATTGCTAATATCAGTACATCCGTAACACCTGCACATATCCGTCATGGTTATGAAGCACTCGACCAAAATATGCAGGTGATAAAAAGAAATCATCCCTATAATTCAGAGACCGATTTAAATCAATCGTCACAACGCGCATTATCAGCCCGATACAGAGAGGAAGATAACAAATTAAAAAAGGCATATAGCAATAGTAAAACTGCTGTGATTAAAAGGGACCAAGCTCTATTGGCAATAAAAAAACAAATGAATTATCAGCAAGAACAACTCAACCATTTGCAACAAGATAAAATTTTATTTAAACGTCAGGAAATGGAATATTTCCGTAAAGGTGAAAAAGTTCCTGAGAGGCTTAAAGCATTGATTGAAAACAATCTAACCAATATTTTCAAGGTTAAACAAACACTTGAATTACTTTCAAAAAATTATAATCACACCAACAATGAGTATGAAAATATTATCGAACGTTTAAAAAAGCTTGAATAAGCGCACAGCTTTATCAAGAATAGGGGCAAAATAAAATTTGAACTACAGGATGATGCTGTATGCGCACAACGCATCTTACCCCTTCTACTTTTTTTAAATTAAGCTTAATTAGCCTGAGTTTGATTTTAGCTGCATGTCATCAGCAAGACGCACCAAAAACAACAGCATCTGAACCTAAAAAAATTGAACTTATCCCTCAAGATTTAATTTCTATAAAAGAAGGCTCCGTAGCTACTCAGACCTCTTTTACAGGAACTATTCGTGCAGTACAACAAAGTTCTATTCAAGCTCAAGTCAGTGCGACAGCAACATCCGTTAATGCAAATGTAGGTCAAAAAGTACAAAAAGGCCAAGTATTAGTCAGATTAAATAATCAAGATAATGCTGCACGTTTAGCTCAAGCTGAGGCTAATCTTGCTTCTGCTCAGGCACAAGCAGAGCTTGCACGTAATTTGATGAATCGAAAACAAAGATTACTCAATCAAGGCTTTATTGCCCGTGTAGAGTTTGAACAGAGTCAAGTAGATTATAAGGGTCAACTTGAAAGTGTTAGAGCCCAGCAAGCGAATGTTGATATTGCTAAAAAAGCTAATCGAGATGGCATTATTACGAGCCCTATTTCAGGTGTTATTACTAAACGACAAGTCGAACCAGGACAAACTGTATCGGTTGGACAAACATTATTTGAAATCGTTAATCCTGATCAATTAGAAATACAAGCGAAGCTACCTATTGAGCAACAATCTGCACTAAAAGTCGGTAGCTCTATTCAATATCAGATTCAGGGTAATTCAAAACAATTACATGCCATACTGACTCGGGTCTCACCTGTAGCGGACCAAGATAGTCGACAAATTGAATTCTTTGCAAGCCCTAAAGAAGCAATTGATTCACTCAGTATCGGCGCATTTATTAATGGCATTATTTTGCAAAATGATCGCAATCAAGGACAAACCATTCCTTTAGATAGTATTCAAAACCTGCAACAAGATCCTTTCGTATGGGTAATACGCAATCAGACTATTCAAAAGGTCAAAATTCGCGTAGTTGAGCAACGTTACAATGAAAACATTGCTTTGGTACAAGGTTTACAAAGTACAGATCAGGTAAGTCGTATCCAGTTTGAAGATTCTGATATCAATAAAAAAGTAACGCTTACAGCCGAAAAAAATAAATAAGGTAGCAAATAGCTTATGTGGTTTACCCGAATCAGTGTGAAGTACCCCGTTTTTACCATTATGATGATGCTATGCTTAATGGTACTCGGGTTAGCCTCTTGGAAACGCATGACGGTTGAAGAGTTTCCTAATGTAGATTTCCCATTCGTAGTCGTTACCACGCAATATGCTGGTGCCTCACCTGAAGCGGTTGAGTCAGATATTACCAAAAAACTCGAAGACCAAATCAACACGATTTCAGGCATTAAACAAATTACTTCACGTTCAAGTGAAGGGTCTTCGATGGTGATTGCCGAGTTTAATCTTGATACCTCTTCTGCAATTGCAGCACAAGATGTGCGCGACAAAATTGCTCCTGTTATCGCTCAATTTCGTGATGAGATTGATACGCCGATTGTGCAACGCTACGATCCTTCATCTAGCCCAATTATGTCGGTAGTGTTTGAGTCGAATACGATGAGCTTGGCTCAATTAAGTTCGTATGTAGATAAAAAAATTGTGCCTCAGCTTAAAACCGTTTCTGGTGTAGGTAATGTCAATCTACTTGGTGATGCTAAACGTCAAATCCGTATAAAAATCCATCCTGAACAATTGCAAAGCTACGGTATTGGTATTGATCAGGTTATTAACACGCTAAAAAATGAAAACATAGAAGTCCCTGCGGGAACTTTACAGCAAAAGAATTCTGAACTCGTTGTACAGATTCAATCAAAAGTTATTCATCCTTTTGGTTTTGGTGATTTGGTTATTGCCAATAAAAATGGTTCCCCTATTTTTTTAAAACAAGTAGCAACTGTTGAAGATACTCAAGCCGAACTGCAATCTAGTGCTTTTTATAATGGAAGAACGGCTGTCTCTATCGATATTTTAAAAAGTTCAGATGCTAATGTAATTCAAGTCGTCGATAAAACTTACCAAACGTTAGAGAAGCTAAAAGCTCAAATGCCTGCAGGTTTAAATTATAAAGTCGTGGCAGACAGCTCTAAAGGTATTCGTGCTTCAATTAAAGACGTTGTTCGTACCATTCTTGAAGGGGCAGGCTTAGCAGTTTTAATTGTTTTACTCTTTTTAGGTTCTTTCCGTTCTACCGTCATTACAGGTTTAACTTTACCGATTACCCTGCTTGGAACATTAACCTTCATTTGGGCTTTTGGGTTTAGTATTAACATGATGACGCTGTTAGCCCTGTCACTGAGTATTGGTCTGTTAATTGATGACGCAATTGTCGTTCGAGAAAACATAGTTAGACATACAGAGCTTGGCAAAGATCATGTCACTGCGGCTTTAGATGGCACCAAAGAAATTGGTTTAGCCGTACTCGCAACCACACTTACCATTGTGGCAGTATTTTTACCTGTTGCTTTTATGGGTGGGTTAATTGGGCGTTTCTTCTACCAGTTTGGAGTAACTGTAAGTACAGCTGTTCTTATTTCCATGTTTATCAGTTTTACACTCGACCCAATGCTTTCAGCACATTGGAAAGACCCAGTAAAGAAAAAGGAAAGTCGACTACAACGTTTCTTTAATCGTATTTCTAAATTATTAGATGGCCTTACCCATATTTATGAAAAGTTGTTGAAGCTTGCTCTGCACTTTCGTTTTATTACAGTCATTATTGCGATTGCTTCACTATTCGCTGCCTTAGGTTTATCAAAGCTTATTGGAACCGAATTTGTACCAGTCCCAGATAAAGGCGAAATTCGTATTCAGTTCGAGACGCCCGTCGATGCTTCTTTGGAATATACCCAAGCCAAACTACATCAAGTCGATCAAATTATTAGGCAATTCCCTGATGTTGTTTCTACCTACGGGGTTGTAAATAGCACAATAAACTCTGGGAAAAACCATGCGGATTTAGGAGTGACTTTAAAACCAAAACAACAACGTAGTTCAGACTTAGCAACGCTCAACAATGAGTTCCGTGATCGTTTGCAAACCGTAGCGGGCATTCATGTTACTTCCGTTGCTGCTGCTCAAGATTCAGTTTCTGGTGGTCAAAAACCTATCATGATTTCCATTAAGGGAACTGACCTAAATGAGCTGCAAAAAATTTCAAATCGGTTTATGACTGAAATGGGCAAAATTAAAGGTGTAGTCGATTTAGAAAGCTCTTTAAAAGAGCCAAAACCAACTTTAGGTGTTCATATTAATCGTGTATTGGCAAGTGACTTAGGCTTGTCTGTTTCCCAAGTTGCCAATGCAATCCGTCCATTAATTGCAGGCGATAATGTCACCACGTGGGAAGATCGTGACGGCGAAACCTATGACGTTAATATTCGGTTAAATGAAGACAAACGCATGCTTCCTCAGGACGTTCAAAATCTATATCTCAACTCAAACAAAACTGGTGCAAATGGACAATCAATATTAGTTCCATTGAGTGCGGTAGCAACAACTGAGGAAAAACTCGGCGCGTCACAAATTAATCGACGCGATCTTGAACGTGAAGTACTCATTCAAGCTAATACATCTGGACGCCCAAGTGGAGATATCGGGAAAGATATTGATAAAATGCAAAAAGCATTTAAGTTGCCTGCTGGTTATACCTTCAATACCCAAGGGGCTAATGCCGACATGGCCGAGTCTGCAGGTTATGCATTAACTGCTATTACGCTTTCCATTGTATTTATTTATATTGTTTTGGGTTCTCAGTTTAATAGTTTTATTCACCCAGCTGCGATTATGGCATCTTTGCCGCTGTCATTGATTGGGGTATTTCTTGCCCTCTTCTTGTTTAGAAGTACCCTAAATCTATTTTCGATTATTGGCATCATTATGCTTATGGGGCTGGTAACAAAAAACGCGATTTTACTTATCGACTTTATTAAAAAGTCCATGGAACATGGGGAAAGTCGTTATGATGCTATTTTACAAGCGGGTAAAACCCGTTTACGCCCAATCTTAATGACCACAAGTGCGATGGTCATGGGTATGGTTCCATTAGCTCTAGGCTTGGGTGAAGGTGGAGAGCAAAGTGCACCAATGGCTCATGCTGTTATTGGTGGTGTAATCACCTCTACCCTGTTGACACTAGTAGTTGTACCCGTCATTTTCACTTATCTGGATGACTTGAAAAACTTTCTGCTGCGTCAAACTCGACGATTCATGTCATAATGCAGCGACTATCGTATAATCTGCGTTTTTATAACGCTTAACTTTTTTAGGACTTTTTCCATGCGCGCAAGCCGCTTTTTATTTGCAACGTTGAGAGAAACCCCAAACGATGCTGAAGTGATTTCACATCAGCTCATGTTACGTGCGGGGATGATTCGTAAATTGGCATCAGGTTTATATACATGGCTGCCGATGGGAACACGTGTGCTTAAAAAAGTTGATGCGATTGTTCGTGAAGAAATGAATCGTTCAGGTGCTATGGAAGTGTTCATGCCCGTGACCCAACCCGCAAGCTTGTGGGAAGAATCAGGTCGTTATGAACAATACGGCCCTGAATTATTACGCTTCAAAGATCGTCACGACAACCCGTTTGTGCTTGGTCCTACACATGAAGAAGTAATTACCGATTTAGCACGTAACGAGCTAAAAAGTTATAAACAACTTCCTGTAAATTTCTATCAAATTCAAACCAAATTCCGTGATGAAATTCGTCCACGTTTTGGTGTAATGCGTTCACGCGAGTTCATTATGAAAGATGCTTATTCTTTCCATGCAACTCAAGAATCATTACAAGAAACTTATGACGTGATGTACGACACTTATAGCCGTATCTTTACTCGCTTAGGTTTAGACTTCCGCCCAGTTCAAGCTGACACAGGCTCGATTGGTGGTTCAGCTTCACATGAATTCCATGTATTGGCTTCAAGTGGCGAAGATGACATCGCATTTTCAACTGAATCTGATTATGCAGCAAACGTTGAAATGGCTGAGGCAGTTTTAGTGGGTGAGCGTGCAGCACCTACACAAGAATTTAAATTGGTTGAAACACCAAACCAAAAAACAATTGATGATGTTTGCCAGTTCTTAAATGCTGATCCGAAACAATCAGTAAAAGCATTATTAGTTCAAGGTGTTGCTGATGAAAAAGGCAATGTTCCTGTAGTTGCCCTATTCTTACGTGGCGATCACGAACTGAATGAAATTAAAGCTGAGAAACATCCTTTAGTTGCCGCTCCTCTTACATTTGCAACTGAAGAGCAACTTCAAGCATTTGGTTTAACGGCTGGCTTTACAGGTCCACAAGGTTTAGTTGAAAAAGGCTTAACTGTTATTGTTGATCGCGCTGCATCTGTTCTTTCTGACTTCGTTGCTGGTGCAAATGAAGCTGATAAACACGCTGTAGGCGTAAACTGGGAACGTGATGCGCAAATCACTGAAGTCTTTGATTTACGTAATGTGGTTGAAGGCGACCCATCTCCAGATGGTAAAGGCACGATCCAAATTAAACGCGGTATTGAAGTAGGTCATATTTTCCAGCTTGGTACTAAGTACTCTGAAGCTTTAGGTTGTAAAGTTTTAGGTGAAGATGGTAAGCCATTTACAGTAACAATGGGCTGTTACGGTATTGGTGTAACACGTGTAGTTGCAGCTGCAATTGAACAAAACTACGATGACAAAGGTATTATTTGGCCACAAGCGATTGCTCCTTTTGAAATCGCAATTGTTCCAATGAATGCACACAAATCACCTCGTACTCTTGAAGCAGCTGAAGCACTTTATGCAGAACTTCAAGCTCAAGGTTTTGACGTATTACTTGATGACCGTAACGAACGTCCAGGCGTTAAATTCTCTGACCTTGAGTTAATGGGTATTCCACACCGTATTGTGATTGGTGAGAAAGGTCTTGATGCTGGTACTTTTGAATATAAAGGTCGCCGCGATGCTGAAGCGAGCAATTTAACTAAAGAAGAACTTGCAGCTAAATTAGCTCGTTAATAAATACATAAATAAAAAAGCAGCTTTTAGAAGCTGCTTTTTTACATTTAATTTTATGCCTGAACCGTTAAATCTTTAATGGTTGTCGAAGATCCATTGGTTTTAACCGATTCAATCCCTTTGTCGCGTGATGCTTCGCTCGCGTAGAACTGACTCGTACCAATAATTTGATGATTGGCTGCTTTTAAATTGAAGTAAGGTTTTCCATTTTTTGCAGTTAAACGATCGTATCGCCCATCGTCACCACTATTTTTTTGAACTGACTCAATACCATTGACTGCCGATGCTTTCGCTTTATATAGCTCACTATTTAAAATAATTTCGCCATTACCAGCCTTGAGTACAAAGCGATATTGTCCATCACTCGCTTGTGAAATCTCGTACCATCCTGCCATATGAACCTCGTTTTTTTGTTGATGTGGGTATGACTTTCGTTATTATTCTGGACGAAAGTTATTTGTTATTGATGACAATATAAATGAGGTGTGCAACTTTGGATAGACTACTTTTTATACATTATCGTAATAAAATTATAAGGATGTTGAAAGTTAAAAAGGTAAAGGCTACATGAGTACCTCTACCAAGATGTAATTAAAATTAACAAATTAAGCTTTTTTTACAAATTCAGATTTTAATTTCATCTGACCAATACCATCAATTTTGCAATCAATATTATGGCCATCACTTGCATCTGGAACTAAACGAATTGTTTTTACTTTTGTTCCTACTTTTACAACCGAAGATGAACCTTTAATTTTTAAATCTTTAATCACAGTGACATTATCGCCATCTGCCAAGACATTACCATTTGCATCTTTAATCACTTCTTGTTCATCAGCAATTGAAGCTCCCCCTTCCTTCCACTCATGTGAGCATTCAGGGCAAATTAGTAAGTCGCCGTCTTGATAAGTATATTCTGATTGGCATTTTGGGCAATTTGGCAAAGACATAAAAAAATCTCAAAAAGTATATTATGCGAGATATGACTCATTTTTAAAGTTTTAAATAAAAGACTTTTACCAAAAAAAATTTTATACATTCATTTTGAGTTTTTACTTAATAAATATTCTTTCAAAATAATTGCATGGTTATTTTCCACATCTTTTGCTGAATATAAAAGCGTAACTGTATGTTTTACCGCAATGTGCTGTAGCTCTTCGACTGCGGAGTTGGTTTCTAGCTCTTTTAAATAACATCGCTTAAATTCTTCCCAATGATCTGGCGTTGCCGCATGGAACCACTTGCGCAATTCAGTTGAAGGCGCCACTTCTTTTAACCATAAATCTAAATGAGCATTTTCTTTACTTATTCCGCGGCTCCATAGCCGATCAACTAATATTCGTTTCCCATCACTAGGGTCAGCATTTTCATAAATTCTTTTAATTTGGATATCCATTTCTGACCTCTACTCTGCTGAATCTAGACATTATTGGTTTAACCATTACAGTGATTTGCCTGCTTCTACAATCTAAATCTTTTGCACAAAATATTATCTCAATTTGCCATTTTTGATTAATTCAGGCATATAAATTGCTTTTGAACTTTTCATTATTTTATCAAATGGTAAAAAATGAAATATTATATTTATCCATGTTACTCTCAGGAAGACGCCCCTTATTTGATTTTGTCATCTGGGTTAGGTGGTCATGCTAGTTTTTGGAGTCCACAGCTTGAATCATTGAGTGGACATTTCAACGTCGTGACTTATGACCAAGAAGGCTGTCACCAAGACAGTGCTTTATTACCTGCACACTACCATATGTGTGACATGGCAAATCAAGTACTACACTTATTAGAACATCTTCAAATTTATGAGTTCCATATGATCGGGCATGCTTTGGGTGGCATCATCGGAATGGAACTCGCAAAGCAACTGAAATCTAGCTCAATTACCATGCTCAGCCTGACACTGATTAATGCGTGGGACAAACTAGATGCGCATACACAAAAATGTTTTGATGCCCGTATCGCATTATTGGCGTCAGCAGGTACTGAAGCCTATGTGCGTGCACAGGCATTATTTTTGTATCCTCCAGCCTGGATTTCTCAGAATCATAGCCATATTAAAAGTACTGAAGATATTCAACTCCAAAGTTTTCCACCTAAGACAAATGTCTTTGCCCGACTCAAAGCATTAATGCATTTTCAATTACAGACAGAGCACGTACAGGCACTACAAGACACAGCAATTCATATCGTCGCCAATCAAGATGATTTTTTAGTTCCGGTACATAAATCACAAGATCTTTTTACCAAACTCGGTCATGGTCAACTTTGCATTTTACCCTCTGGTGCCCATGCTTCCACAGTGACCGAGTCTCAACCACTAAATCAAACTTTCATCCAATTTTTCTACAGTATTAAGGCTTTATCATGAATGCAAAAACATTAAATATTTTAGATCAACTTTTTTTAGAAGCTAGAACCCACAGCACATGGTTAGATAAAGCCGTCCCCCCTGAGCAAATTCAACAAATTTATGATCTGGTCAAAATGGCACCGACTTCTGCCAACTGTAGCCCAGCTCGTTTTGTATTTTTAACAACACCTGAAGCTAAACAAAAACTCAAGCCAGCATTGTTGTCTGGCAATGTAGAAAAGACGATGACAGCTCCTGTCACTGTTTTGGTTGCAACCGATGCAAGATTTTATGACAAACTGCCAGAACTATTTCCTTATGCCGATGCAAAATCATGGTTTACATCAAGTGAAGCCGTAGCACATGAAACTGCCTTTCGTAATAGTTCATTGCAAGCTGCATATTTAATTATGGCATGCCGTAGTTTAGGTTTAGATACAGGTCCAATGTCTGGTTTTGACGCGAAACTGGTTGATGAGCTATTTTTTGCAGGGACAAATCATCATATTAATCTCATCATTAATATCGGCTATGGCGACCCTCAAAAAGTTTATACTCGCCTTCCTCGCTTAAATTTTGAAGAGGCTTGTCGGGTGGAATGATTAAAGTCCATACCACTCTCTTTAATCTCAAAAGAGAAATATCTTAGTTCTACACGGCGACTTCAATGTCGCCTTTTTTGTTCTACTGTCTCAGAACAATGAATGTAATACGCACTCCAAAAGCAAAATTGATCAAATGATGCACAATGAAGCAAGTTAGTTCCTGCTTGGTGCATAACCGCATTATTTTTTACTATTTGATAAAAATTATACCAAACAATAAATTCAAGACATTGATAAGTATTTAGATATTAAAGTTGGCACGCACTATGCATTATTAAAAATACAAACAAATACTGAAAATTATATCTTTTATAACTTTCAGTTCGACTTCCTAAACTCACGATGGGGAATCAAGATGAAGATCGGCGTTTTTTGTCCAATTGGAAATAATGGCTGGCTGCTTTCAGAAAATGCACCGCAATATAAACCTACCTTTGAGTTAAACAAACAAATTGTACAACGTGCTGAACACTACGGTTTTGACTTTGCCCTTTCCATGATTAAGTTGCGTGGCTTTGGCGGAAAAACTGAGTTTTGGGACTACAACCTTGAAACATTTACCCTCATGGCAGGTCTCGCTGCCGTCACCAGTAAAATCCAAATTTATGCAACCGCAGCAACACTAGTCATGCCTCCTGCAATTGTGGCACGTATGGCATCGACCATAGACTCGATTTCCAACGGTCGCTTTGGACTAAATGTCGTGACTGGATGGCAAATGCCTGAATACTCCCAAATGGGTATGTGGCCCGGCGATGAATATTTTGCTAAACGCTATGACTACTTATCTGAATATGTCGAAGTTTTACGTGAACTTTGGGCAACCGGGAAGTCAGACCTAAAAGGCGAGTTTTTCCAGATGAATGATTGTCAGGTCAAACCACGGCCTCAAGCTGATATGAAAATTATCTGTGCAGGACAGTCTGATGCTGGTTTAGCTTTTTCCGCAAAATATGCCGATTACAACTTTGTTTTTGGAAAAGGTTTAAACACACCGACAGCCTATGCCGAAATTAATGATCGCTTAAGAGCTCAAACTGACAAAACTGGACGCAATGTACAGACCTATGTGTTGTTTATGGTAATTGCAGCCGAAACAGATGCTTCTGCAATGCAGAAATGGCAACACTATAACGATGGTGCGGACATGGAAGCTATTCGTTGGCTACAAGACCAAGGTGCAAAAGATAAAGTGTCTGGCACTGACACCAATATTCGTCACATGGCCTCTAGCGTTTCTCCAGTCAATATCAATATGGGCACCATTGTTGGCTCTTTTAAAAATGTCGCAAAAATGCTTGATGAGATTTCCGAGATTGAAGGTACAGAAGGAATTTTGTTGACCTTTGATGACTTTGTACAAGGTGTAGAAGATTTTGGTCAACGCATTCAACCGCTCATGAAATGTCGTGAAAGTGTCGTTACCGAACTGGCAGAGCAAGCCGAACCAACTGTTTTGGAGAAAAGCGCATGAATGAAATGTCTAATATTGTGTGTGCAGAATTCACGGCACAGATTGGTACAGGCAAAGTATTAAAAGCAGAACCTGAACATATTCAACTAGCAGCAGAACAAACTGCACTTGTTGTGATTGATATGCAAAATGCCTACACCTCTTTAGGTGGGTATTTAGATTTAGCAGGTTTTGATGTCTCAAAGACTAAGCCTGTAGTCGAAAATATTAAAAAGGCGATCGATGCTGCACATAGTGCAGGGATTCAGGTCATCTATTTCCAAAATGGTTGGGATAAAAACTACGTTGAGGCTGGTGGTTTAGGCTCACCAAATTTTCATAAATCCAATGCCTTAAAAACCATGCGTAAACGCCCCGAATTACAAGGCCAACTTTTATCTAAAGGCGGTTGGGACTTTGCTTTAATTGATGAGTTACAACCACTTCCACAAGACATCATTATTGAAAAGCCACGTTATAGCGGTTTCTTTAACACCGCGCTCGACAGCATTTTACGTGCTCGTGGCATTCGTAATTTGGTCTTTGTTGGTATTGCCACCAATGTCTGTGTCGAGTCGACCTTACGTGATGGTTTCTTTTTGGAATATTTCGGTGTTGCACTTAAAGATGCTTGCTATCAAGCCGGACCTCAAGAGGCTCACGACGCAGCGCTATATAACATTAAAACTTTTTTTGGCTGGGTATCTGACACCAATAGTTTTATTGAAACCTTTAGTTCGGCATCAACATTGCTACAGCAATCTGCCTAATTCATACATTTAATTTTATCTAAAATTTTTGATTTGGAGCATCTTATGTCTAAACAAGTTGTTATTCCTGAAGGAACATCGGCAACACTTGCACCCTATGTTCCTGCAACCAAAGCAGACAATATTGTGTATGTCTCAGGCACATTAGCTTTTGATGAAAATAATAATGTGGTTTGTGTTGGTGATGCTGCAGGACAGACTCGCCATATTTTAGAAACAATCAAAAAAGTGATTGAAACTGCGGGTGGCACCATGGATGACGTAACGTTCAATTCCATTTTCATTAAAGATTGGGCGGACTATACCGCAGTGAATACGGTATATGCAGAATATTTTCCGGGTGACAAACCTGCTCGCTTTTGTATCCAGTGCGGCTTGGTGAAACCCGATGCCTTAATTGAAATTGCATCGATTGCCCATGTGGGATAAACGATGTCACTGATAAAAACCTTCAGCATCATCACTAATGTGATGTTTTAGCCTCGATTCATTGTAATGATCATGCATTGGGGTTGGAGAGCAATCATGCAAAAAACAGAAGAGAAACAGGTTTTAACTCCATCTACGATTCAGCAGGCTCAAACATGCTCAACACACTTAGAAGTAGATCAGCATACTTTTAGACAAGGCATGGCAAATCTTGGAGCAGCAGTGAATGTCATCACGACAGATGGGCCTGCGGGACAGGCTGGCTTTACAGCCTCCGCTGTATGTAGCGTAACAGATACACCGCCGACACTATTGGTTTGTCTCAACCGCTCAGCATCAGTTTTTAATACTTTTAAACAAAATGAGGTACTTTGTGTCAATACTTTAGCTGCCCATCAAAGTACGCTATCTACAATTTTCGGTGGAAAAACACCAATGCCAGAACGCTTTGCTCATGGGGAATGGAGCAAGCTACTCACTGGTTCTCCGATTTTGAATGAGGCCTTGGTATCATTTGATTGTGAAATTGTACAAAGCATGAGTATCGGTAGTCATGATGTCTTGTTTTGTTCGGTCAAAGCAATGAAACACCAAAGTGGACTTAATGCACTTATGTACTTCAACCGCAATTATTGCGAATTACAAACAGCATGCTAATGCAGATAAAAAATGAAAAAGAGGATCTGTTATGCGAACAAAAGAATCTTGGCTTCCTAAATTTAAGCCGCACACAGGTAATTTAGAAACTCCCGTACAAATTGATGAATATCTTCCTCCTGGTAAAAGTATTGTTTTGGGGTTACAACATGCTTTTGCGATGTTCGGAGCAACTGTTTTAGCCCCGTTACTCATGGGCTTTGATCCGAACCTCACCATTTTTATTACTGGTATTGGCACCATCTTGTTCTTTTTAATGACAGGTGGGCGTATGCCTAGCTATCTCGGATCAAGCTTCGCCTTTATTGGCGCAGTCGCAGCCGCTACAGGCTATGCAGGGGTTGGAGCAAATCCAAATTTAGCTGTGGCGCTTGGCGGTACAATCATTTGCGGTTTGATTTATGCTTGCATCGGTTTAATTGTGATGAAAACTGGAACTGCATGGATTGAAAAACTCATGCCACCCGTGGTCACTGGTGCAATTGTGATGATTATTGGTTTAAACCTTGCACCTGTAACAATTAAAAGCGTTTCGACAAATAGCTTTGATACGTGGATGGCAGTCATTACCATTTTATGCATTAGTGCCGTTGCTGTTTTTACAAGAGGTATGATTCGCCGCCTTCTATTACTCATCGGGCTCATCAGTGCTTATTTTATTTATTTTCTACTCACCAATATCTTAGGGTTAGGCAAACCCATCGATTTTAATGCGATCAGTCAAGCTGCATGGTTTGGCCTACCCACTTTTCACTCACCTGTTTTTAATGCCAAAGCTATTTTATTGATTGCACCTGTTGCGCTTATTTTAGTCGCTGAAAACTTAGGACATTTCAAAGCTGTTTCTGCCATGACAGAACAAAATTTATCGCCGTATATGGGTCGTGCTTTTTTTGCAGATGGTATTTGTACAAGTTTATCAGCTTCTGTTGGTGGTACAGGTATGACGACTTATGCTGAAAATATTGGTGTGATGGCTGTAACTAAAGTCTATTCAACGACTATTTTTGTGATTGCGGGACTATTTGCAATTCTACTCGGTCTATCCCCTAAATTTGGAGCAATCATTAGCACCATCCCTGTTGCTCTATTAGGCGGTGCGTCCATTGTTGTCTTTGGCTTAATTACTGTAGCTGGAGCAAAAATTTGGATCGATAACAAAGTTGATTTCACCAAAAATAGTACTTTAATTATTGCAGCAGTCAGCTTGATTATGGGTGCTGGTAATTTAAGTCTACATATTGGGCCATTTGACTTAGGGGGTATTGGAACTGCGACACTTGCAGCAATTGTGCTTAACCTATTACTCAACAGAACGGAAAAATCCGAAAGTCAATCTATTGAAAAATCAGTAGAACCGCTTAATTCTGTCCCACACCTTTAATTCTGGAGAAACTCCTTGATTCAAAGTGCTTCATTTATCGGTTTAGGTGCAATGGGATGGCACATGGCTTCCCATTTAACCCAAGTATGTAGCCAAGTCTATGTTTGGAATCGTACTTTTGCCAAAGCAAAGCAACATGAACAAACCTTTGGTACGCAGGCTGTAGACCTGACACAAGCTCTGCAAGCAGATATTATCTTTTCATGCCTACCGACTAGCCAAGATGTAGAAAATTTAATTGCGGATTCTCAACTAAAACAAGGCTGTATTTGGGTAGACTGCACTAGCGGTGTGCCAGAGACTGCAAGAAAACTCAGTCAACAGCTCAAATTAAGTGGAGTTGATTATTTAGATGCACCAGTTTCAGGACAAACGATTGGGGCTGAACGAGGAACTCTCACGGTAATGGTCGGAGGTAACGAGTCTGCTTTTAAAAGAGCAAAACCAATCATTCAAGCATTTGCTAATTTAATTGAATATGTCGGCGAAAGCGGTGCTGCTTTTGCAGTAAAAGCTATCAATAACACACTAATGGCAACACATCTTTGGGCGCTAGCAGAGGGTTTGAGCATTCTTAAATCTCAAGGCGTAAATTTACATTCCGCAATGAACTGCATTAACCACTCTAGTGGCAAAAGCAATGTTTCAGAACATATTATGATGCAACGTGTTTTAAGCCGTAAATTTGAAAAAACTTTTGCTTTAGATTTATTACAAAAAGATATTGGGATAGCACTAAATTTAGTTACTCAAAATAATTTAGAACTGCCAGCTTTTAGTCTAATTCAACAACAGTTTAATCAGGTTTCCCGACCTGATGCACAACAAGTCGATTTTTCAGCCATAGTTAAATTATTGGAACAACAAAACCAATTAGAGCTATGTTAAGAGTAAGTCTTACGACCTACTCTTTTTTTTAGAAAAATAAAATTCTTTTACTGATCCGGAATTGCAGCTTCCACCAAAAGTGCCAATAACGACAAAGACTCTTGCCATCCTAAATAGCATGCCTCTACAGGAATAACTTCGGGTATTCCTTCTTGAGTAATATGCACCTCCGTGCCGACCAGTACAGTCTTTAATGTAATAGTCACCTGCATCGTACCAGGTAAATTTGCATCATCGAATTGATCGTTATAACGAATTAACTCATTTGGGATAAGTTCAACATAAGTTCCACCAAATGAATGTGTTGATCCTGTCGAAAAGTTAGTAAAACTCATTTTGTATGAGCCACCTACATTTGAATCAAAACTATGAACTTTCGCAGTAAAGCCGTGAGGAGCCATCCACTTAACTAAAGCATCTGGGTCTAGAAATGCGCGATAAATACGTTCAGCAGGTGCTTTAAATACGCGATGTAATTTTACTGTACCTGTTGCCATGATCTTCTCCTTATTTTTAATTCCATTTAAGTTATAGAAATAATGTTTACTAGCTTAAACTTTAGAAAGTGTTTTAACGTATATTTTTGGTGTTTTTTCAACCTAATCAGCTTATTTTAAACAAAACTAAATTACGAAAACTAAGGCTGATTTTTTAGTAAAAATGGAGCAAAATAGTCAGCAATCATAATGAAACATATTGAATTTGAGATTAATCATGAGTCTGCTCGCTTTCTCCTCTTATGCATTAAACGGTGTAGATGCACAGAAGTTTTTACAAGGTCAAGTGACTGTCGATACTGAACGTTTAGCTGAAAATGAAACACGCTATACAGCCATTTGTGATCTTAAAGGCCGTATTCATTTTGGCCTGTGGCTGAAAAAGTTGAACGCTGAAAGTTTTGAGATTGTTGTTACTCAAGATCAAGCTGAAGAGTTCGCCAAGCATATTAAAAAATATGGCGCATTTTCAAAAATGACTTTAAGTGAACAAGGCGCTGTGTTTCCAAAAGTTGTAAATGGTCACACTGAGTTCAGCTCTACAGAAACTGATGTTTCCGAATGGCAAAAACAAGCCATCATGACGGGGCAAGCATGGATTGCTCAAGCGACCGAACATGAGTTCCAACCACAAGAATTACGTTTACATCAACGTGAAGGCGTCAATTACGATAAAGGCTGTTACTTAGGTCAAGAAATTGTCGCACGCCTTTGGTTTAAAGCAAAACCAAAACACTGGTTGCATCTAGTTCAAGGTACAGATGAAGCACCTGCTCCAGCTACTCAATTAAATAACGATATTGAAGTAGTAAATAGTACTCAAACCACTGACGGATATATTGCATTAGTAGTTGCAAAACCAGCCGCTCTAGCTGAACTCGGTCTTCAAGTCCTCGATTTGCCAGAAGCATTAAGTGGTGATGTGGCTAGACCACAGTAATTATATTTAGTAAATAAAAAGCCCTTAGAGACTCTATGGGCTTTTTTATAGATACAAAATTCTAATAAATTCATTTAATTAGGGCATCAATTTTTTAATTTTTCTATGCCATCATAATCTAGGTTGAAATCTAAGAGAAAAAATATGAAAACTAAACTTGCTACACTCATGTTGAGTTTGGCTTTTTTCGGTTCTGCTCATGCTGATGTGAAAACACTTGAACAAAATCTGAAGACAAATTATCCAGACTTACCTGTAAAAGGTGTTTATCAATCACCTGTGCAAGGTATTTATGAAGTGTATACAAGCGGTCGTATTGTTTATACCAATCAAGATGCTAAATACTTTTTTGTAGGCAATTTAGTTGATATCAAACAACAAAAAAATATGACAGAAGAACGAATTGCCGAATTGGGTAAAATTGATGTCAAAAGCCTCCCCCTAAATCAGGCGATAAAATATGTAAAAGGTAAAGGTGAGCGTACTCTTTATATTTTCAGTGACCCAGATTGCCCTTACTGTCAGCGTTTAGAACAAAATATGGTTGGGGTGGATAACGTAACGGTATATGTATTCTTATATCCGCTGACTAGCTTGCACCCAAATGCTGAGAAAGTTGCAAATCAAATCTGGTGTTCAAAGAATTCGTCTGAAGCTTGGACTAACTATATGCTTAATCGCAAATTGCCGACTAATAGCAAAAGCTGCTCAAGTCCAATTCAAAAGAATATCGCTTTAGGCCAAAAATTAAATATCGATGGAACACCAACCCTGTTCTTGCAAGATGGACAAAGAATCTCTGGTGTACCAAGTGATGCAAAACAAATTGAAGCATTACTTAAGTCAGAAAAATAAGTCTATATGCCACTCTCTTAGCTAGAGTGGCATATCATTTTTCTCCACAGTTTGCTTTATAGACATCGTTTTATATACAAATCGGCTGTTTACTTTCATGCATCACTATTTATGATGAGAAGTTGAGTTGATTCAATACATCGACGGAATGATGTAGCTACGAAGTAAAAGGTTAAAAAGAAATGAAGAAATTACTCATCGCCAGCCTAATCGCCATTTCAAGTTCTTCCATTTTTGCGGCAGACAATACAGCATCTGTGGCAAAAAATGATGTCTTTAAACAGGCAGAACAACTGTATGCAGCAAAAAATTATCCTGCTGCCTTTCAAGAAGTCCAGCGTCTTGCACAGACAGGAAATGCTCAAGCGATCTATAACTTAGGCTATATGACGCAAATGGGCCAAGGTACTGCCAAAGATAATGCTAAAGCTCTGAAATATTATGAAGATGCCTCAAACAAAGGTTATGCTCAGGCCAGTTATAGAATTGCACAGATTTATGAAACTGGTGAGTTAGGCGTTGCAAAAGATAGTAATAAATTTAGCCAATATGTACAGAAAGCATCAGCTCAAGGCTCTGATGATGCAACGGTAAAAATTGCGACCATTTTATTTGCTCAGAAAAAGCCACAGTCTCATCAAATTGCTTTACAAAAGCTAGCGCCTTTAATCAGAAAAGGTAACTATCCAGCTACTCAGGTGAAAGCACTTTATGATATTAGCCAAGGTGTCGAAAATAAAAATCCGTTAATGAAACGCCAAGGCATTGAAGCATTACAAGCGATCGCCCAAAAAGGTTATGCGCCAGCATCTATGGCTTTAGCGACCATGATGGCGAATGGCAATATCATTCCACAAAATTTACCTGAGGCCAAAAAGATCTTTACTGAACTTGCCAATCAAAATGTTCCTAACGCTAGAGAATCTTTAGCTTCAGTCGAAAAGATTATTGCTGAGAAGAATAAACAAGCTGCGGCCGCACCTACACAGTCCGCACCTAAAAAATAGTAAAGAAACAATAGCCCCGTATGGGGCTTTTGTTTTACCACCACAAAGCGATAAGCCCACTTACTCCAATAAAACCAATAATGGTACTTATCATTAAAGGTGTTAACGCCTTTTCATTTAAACCGTATGCTTGTCCAAAAATACCAAAAGCAATTGGCATCGGCAGCGCTGCAATTAATGTTCCTGCATAAAGCATTTCACGGCTTACATTTGGCAATAAAAGAAACAATCCAAAAATCACAGCTGGCATAAGAATGACATTAAACCCAGCTAACAATATACTTTGTAAATTCACGGCGGTAATTCCTATACCAACCAAACTGCCGCCAATAGCAAATAATGCTAAAGGTGAGGCTGTTTTTCCTAAAAGTTCTAAAGCTTGCCCAAGTTTTGAAGGCAGATGAATGCCGAGTAAAATACAGCTCATGCCAACCAAAATTGCAATAATTACGGGGTTTTTAAGTAAATTAATAAATGTCTTTTTCAGCAAAGGAAAAAGCTGTTGCTGTTGCTGTAATCCCGCTTCAGCCAAAATGAGCATTAAAGCGACGATTAATAAATTTTCAATAATTAAAGTTAAAGATATATAGATTGCAGCATGACTACCCATGAGCATGGTCAAAATAGCGGTACCCATAAATCCTGTATTTGACATAGAAGCACCCATCGATATGACGGCACTATGGGTTAGGCTGTTTTTAAAAAGCTTTCGATAAATAATAAAAGCAAGAAAAAACAAGATTAAAGAGCCGCCACCATAAGCAATAAAATAAAATGGGTGCCAAATCTCTTGTAAGTTTTTATTGGCTAAAGACTGAATTAAAAATGCAGGAAGAGCAATTTTAATAACAAATGCGCTCAGGGCCCTAATCTGCTCAGGTGTTACCAATTTAATGAGGACACTACAGTACCCCATCAACAATAAAATTAAAATTGGTAAAATTACCTGAAAAACCACAGAATGTTCCCTCACTCATCTGAAAATAAAAACGGGCAAATCTTAATTTGCCCGCTGATCAACTAAAAAGAATCAAAAAGCTGTTTTAATCCATGTGGTTGACAACGCAAATACTGAGGTGCAATTTTAACTTTTGCTCCCAATGTAGCTGCTGCATGCCACGGCCAACGAGGGTCATATAACATAGCACGAGCAAGGCCAATTGCATCAGCTTGCTGAGTTTCTAAAATTTGTTCAGCATGTTCTGGCTCGGTAATCAGTCCTACTGCAATCACAGGAATAGACACATGCTTCTTAACCTGTTCGGCAAAAGGAACTTGGTAGCCCGCTCCAATGGTAATATTTTGAAGTTCATGTAAACCACCGCTAGACACATGAATATAAGCGGCTCCCAATTGCTCTAAAGCTTTTGATAATCCAACTGTAGATTCAATATCCCATTGTTCATTGCCATCCATCCAGTCAGATGCAGATAGACGTACTCCTACTGGATAGCCTTCAGGCACCGCGAGTTTAATTGCCTGAAGTACTTCAAGCGCCATACGCATACGGTTTTCTAAAGAACCGCCATATTCATCAGTACGCTGATTGGCAATTGGCGATAAGAATTGATGTAGTAAGTAACCATGTGCTGCATGTACTTCGATTAGCTCAAAGCCAGCTTCTACTGCACGTTTTGCAGCAGCAGCAAAGTCTTGTTGAACTTGTTTAATTTCATCGATTGTTAATGCATGTGGCGCAGCATCGTGAACCGAAAAAGTACTTGTACTTGGGGCAACCGTTTGCCAGCCATGTGGCTGATTTTTTGCAATTTGACCTTTACCCAACCAAGGCTTTTCAGTCGATGCTTTACGTCCAGCATGCGCTAACTGAATTCCAAATGGCATAGGAGAAAGTGTTTTAACTTTCCCCAATAAAGTTTTGATCTGGTCACCTTGTTGGTCATTCCAAAGTCCAAGATCTGCATAACTAATTCGACCTTCCGCTTGTACAGCCGTAGCTTCCACAATACATAGCCCAGCTCCTGACAATGCGTAATTTGCCCATTGCTGCTCATGCCAATAAGTAATTTCGCCTTCATCAGTTGCCGAATACTGACACATTGGGGCTATTACAATTCTATTGACCAGTTGTAGCAAATCAAAATTAACCGTTTCAAATAATTTTGCCATTTTAAATTCCTAGAATTGTTTAATTACACGTAAACCTGCACTCCAGTTACGCCCATCCGCAGGCTCAAAGTAACGATCATTACCATCATTTACAATCACTGAACCCGCATAGTTTTTATCAAATAGGTTATCTACACGAGCAAAGCTTTTGACTTTCCAATCGCCTAAATCCCATGCATAACCAATATTTGCTGAAGTTACACTGTAGCTCGGTGCTGCGTCACTGTTGGTATCATTCACGTATACTTTGTCCATATACTGTACGTCTACACCACCATATAGACCATGCGATGGCTGCCATGCCAAAGAGGCATAAGCTTGGTTTTTAGCAATACCCGGAATTTTATTTCCTGATGGGATCTGGGCAATATTTCCTAAAGCTGGAATATCAGCATCAAAATTTGCATCTAAATAGGCATAGCTTGCAGTCGCTGTTAAATCTCGCCACAACTTTTTGTTCCACGCAAACTCTACCCCTTCACGTAAAGTTTTATCTGCGTTACGAAAGGTAGAACGTCCGTTTGAGCTTCCTGCTGAAACAATGTCATTTTTGGTTTTAGTTTGAAAAACTGCCAAAGTAAAATCACCTAATTGGTTTTGTGATTTTAAACCAGCTTCATAGGTATCACTCGTTGATGGTCTTAAATCAAAGTTAAAACCTGGCTTTGTCGTATCAGTTTGATATGCCATTTCAGTAAAGGTCGGTGTTTCAAACCCTTTGGCATAACTTACATAGGCCATGAGCTCAGGTAAAATTTGCCAGCTTAAAGCAGCAGAAGGTAAAACTTTATCGTAATCGGTCTTCCCACTATCGTCGCCATTACTTAAATAGTTATCTTTAGATTTGTAATGCACATTGCTGTAGCGCATACCCGTATCTAAACGCCATGTTGGTAAGAACTGCCATGAAGCTTGCAAATATGGGTCGATATTCCACAAAGTATTGTCTTCATCACGGCGTAATTTACCTTTAACACCATAAGAAGGTTGACCATTTACTAAATTAAAGTTTTCAAAGCCTTTACGATCTTCATCCATCGCATCGAGTGCAACACCAACACTTACAGTAGTATTTGGAAGTAACTCTTTACCCGTCCAACGAAAATCTGCACCATAATAATTACGTTCAAAATCAATCACGCCACCAGCATGATTAATACTGGCATCTTGTGTCGATTTAGGTATAGATTGATACTGAGTGACTTGTCGATTACCTAAATATGCCATGGCATAGAGTTCATTTTTATCATTAATTGGCTTAGACCATGTCACCCCTGTTTGGGTTTGCTCAATGTCTTTACGAACATTAAATTGCTTTAAAAAAGGCACTTGTTGCTTTGGGTTCGCATTCCACTGGTCATGTGTTAAACCTTGCGGATCATCTGCATTGATTTTGACATAGTTAGTCACCCAGTTGATTTTGCTACCATCATCAAGGTTCCAACTGAGCTTGGCGTTATTTAAGATTTTATCTGCACCGCTATGATCTCGGTAACCATCCGTATCGAAGTACGATGAACTAATAATATAGCTTGGTTCATTCGCACCCTTTGCCCCACCTTGTAGTACTAACCCTGCTCGGCTTTTATTGTGGCTGCCTCCCGAATAGCTCAGCTCGATTGAGTCTTTCCCTTGTCCTTCTTTAGTAGAAGTTAAAATTGTCCCACCCGATGAGTTTCCATATAGTGAAGAAAAAGGTCCCGTTAGAACTTCAACATGGTCTAGACTACTTAAATCAATATTAGAGGTTTGGCCTTGCCCATCTGGCATAGTAGCAGGAATACCATCCACATATAGACGAATACCTCGAACACCAAAAGTAGAACGTGCGCCAAAACCACGCATAGATAGCTGCAAATCTTGCGCATAATTTTCACGATTACGAATCTGTAAGCTCGGTATCCCTTTCACAACTTCAGTTAAATTCACTTGTGAAGAGCTATCAGCTTGAGGTGCATCTATTCGAAAAACTGAAGCAGGTGTTTGTAAGTAAGTGGTATCGGTACGCGTTGCTTCCACATGTAAAGTAGGCAATTTGGCAACGTCTGAATTTAGGTCTTCTGCCCATACAATTGGACTAGAAATACAGCCCATACTCATCAAAATACAGTAATGAAGTCGGTCTAAGCGTAATAAGGACATGCTTATTTCCTTTATTTATATTGTAGTTATGATAACAAAAAGCAGTGCTTTGTCTGGATATTGAATTCAATCCACATAGTTGTAAATTTAGAACACTATTTCATTATTTAAAAATTAATTTCTAAATTTGGATTATCGACTTAACGAAGGATGATCTTTCCAGCAATATCGTTCAGGCCAGTCTTTTGCTTCTTCAGCATAGTCAATTCCAATACGTGGCGTTAAAACAACCTCTGGTTGTGTAGTAGCTGCTTCAATCCATAGCCCAGATTCTTTACCTAAAGTCTGACCTTTTAAACTACGGTCAATACCCAAATAACGCGTCAGTTTGCCCGGCCCAGCTAAAAGCTTATATTCATTTTTGGTTGAAGCATTACTTAAAAATACAGACCGAATCATTACTCCCTCAGGCACACCTTCTGTTTGAGTAATAATATTAAGCATTTCATACATGCCATAAATTAGGTAGATGTAAATCGTACCACCATGGCCATACATTACCTCAGTTCGAGCTGTTCGTTTATCATTGTAACTATGGCAAGCTTTATCTCGAACGCCCAAATAAGCCTCTGTTTCACTAATTGTGCAGCGGATGACTTGACCATCAGGCTGCCGCTTACACAATACGCAGCCGATCAAATCATAAGCTACTTGTGAAGTTTCTCGTTGAAACCAGCTTAATGGTAAAATATCTGACATAGTATTCTCTGAAATATTACATACCACACGTTATACTTGATTAATCCAGTATATCTGTTAATTCTGCGAGTTGGCATGCCTGAGTTACCCGAAGTAGAAACTACCAAAACCAGTTTATTTCCCTTATTGAATCAAAAAGTTCAAAGTGTAGAAGTCCGCAACTCTAGCTTACGCTGGCCTATACCAGACGACATTCAAAAACTTGTTGGGCAACGTCTCATTCGGTTAAATCGACGTTCAAAATATATTCTGGCAGAGTTTGAACAAGATCAAATGCTTTGGCATTTGGGAATGTCAGGAAGCTTTCGTCTGACCGAGCCAAATGACGAACTAAGAAAACATGACCACCTGATTATTCAATTTGAAGATCAGCAATTACATTACCATGACCCTCGTCGTTTCGGTTGCATCCTTTGGCTTAACCCTGAAACTCAAGGCAAACTCATAGATACTTTGGGACCAGAACCTTTAAGTACTGATTTTCATGCAGAATATTTAGCTTCTAAGCTCAAGAATAAATCTGTCGGCATAAAAATTGCACTTATGGATAATCATGTAGTGGTTGGTGTAGGCAATATCTATGCAACTGAAAGCTTATTTAATGTTGGCATTCACCCAGCACAACCTGCTGGTGATTTGACTATGCAGCAGATTGAGAAACTGGTTGTCGAGATTAAACGAATTTTGAAATCGGCAATTGATTTAGGTGGCTCGACTTTACGTGATTACAGTAATGCCATGGGTGAAAATGGTTATTTCCAGCAAACACTTCTTGCTTATGGTCGTGCTGGAGAAATGTGTGTTAACTGTGAAACCACATTAGAAAACTTAAAACTCGGTCAGCGTGCCAGTGTATTTTGCCCACAGTGCCAACCACTTAAAAAGCTGAGAAAGCCTTAATTTTTTGGAGGAAGACAACATGCAAACAGCAATTGTCCGACATATTTTAGTCAAAGATAAAGACCTAGCTGAACAGCTAAAAAAGAAACTACAAAGTGGTGCAGACTTTGCCAAACTTGCCAAGCAATATTCCACCTGCAATTCAGCTAAACGTGGCGGTGAACTTGGCGAAGTTAAAAAAGGTCAATTAGTACCTGTTATCGACAAAGTTGTCTTTACAGCTGCTGAACGCGTGTTGCAAGGTCCTATTAAAAGCCAGTTTGGCTATCATCTTTTAGAAGTTAAATTCCGAATGGGCAACTTACGCTGATTCCATTAATTTAATTATGGTTTTCAGAAGCTTGAGCCTGCGCATTCATTTGATATGTCCAGGCTTTAATATATTCACCCGACTCTAGTTTTACATCTGCGATGACACGCTGGTATTGAAAACCTTCAAAATCATCCAGCATCTGCCAGTTTTCAGCAAGTTTTTCTGTGGTAAACACATAACCATCTATCCAATCGGCTTGCGAATCTAACTCAAGTGCTTTTAAACCCTTGTCTGGACCCCAATCTAAAATATGAATCACGCCTCTTACACTGGCTTTTGTCCAGCTTCCACCAATCTGCTCTAAAATATGAGCATTGGTTTTATTCGGACATAAAGTGCCATACACAAAAAGCTGATTCATTTATTTATACCCTTTTTACAATGTACGTAGTTGAGCCTATCGATAGCCTGTCTATTTTATCAATATCTTTAGTCCAGTATAAAATACTAAGTAATAAAAAACGGTACTCTCGGTACCGTTTCTTATTAATTCAGAATATTGTTAAGCTTTCTTTTTCAACTCATCACGAATTTCGCGCAGTAATTGCACGTCTTCAGGCGTTGCAGCTGGAGCTTCTGGCTCATTCTTATCACGGCGAAGTCTGTTTAATAATTTCACCATCAAGAATACAACCCAAGCCAAAATAAGGAAGTTAATTAAAATGGTTAGGAAGTTACCATAAGTTAATACATTGATACCTGCTTTTTGCAAAGCATCTAAAGATTGCAGATTGGTCGGGTTGGATCCTAGAACAATAAATTTCTGCGAAAAATCAACGCCACCACCAGTAATTACACTGATAATTGGCATGATAATATCTTTCACCAAAGAGTCCACGATTTTGCCAAAAGCACCACCAATAATCACACCAATGGCTAAATCCATCATATTGCCTTTAATGGCAAATTCTTTAAATTCTTGAATAATACTCATCTAAACATCTCCAGATGTCGGGGGCCGAAACACGTCATATTTTTCTTTTTCATTGGCATCTTATCGAATTAGATAGTACTCGCCATGATATTGATAATTTAATATTTTTATCAAAAAAAAGAAAACTATCTCACACTTTAACAACATATTCGTTTATAAGAAAAATATGAATTTAAGGTTAATTTAATTTCAAGTATAACAATTAAAAAAACCGCTAAATTAATTTAGCGGTTTTTTCTTTTTCAATTAAGAAAAATTATTTATCACGGTTACGTTTACGTTCGTTTTCAGTCAAGTAACGTTTACGAATACGGATTGATTTAGGTGTTACTTCTACTAACTCGTCATCTTCAATGAATTCAAGCGCTTGTTCAAGCGTATATTCAATTGCAGGTACTAAAGTTAAAGCATCATCTGTACCAGATGCACGAACGTTAGTTAATTGTTTCGCTTTAGTTGGGTTTACAACCATATCGTCTGAACGAGAGTTAATACCCACGATCATACCTTCGTAAACTTCTAACTGTGGCTTAGCAAATAAACGACCACGGTCTTGTAAGCTGAACAATGCATAGCCCAAGCAAGTACCTTGAACCATAGAAATCAACACACCGTTTTGACGCTTCGCAACAGTACCTTGTTTAACAGGACCATAATGCGAGAAGCTTGAAGTCATGATCCCTGTACCAGAAGTCATGGTCAAGAATTCAGAACGGAAACCGATTAGACCACGTGAAGGTACAGTCGCTTCAATACGGATACGGCCTTTACCGTCAACTTCCATATTAGTCATTTCGCCTTTACGGTGACCCATTTGTTCCATTACAGCACCTTGATGCTGTTCTTCAACGTCAAACGTTACGTTTTCGTAAGGTTCTTGTCTTTCACCATCAATTTCTTTGATGATTACTTGTGGACGTGATACGCCCATTTCAAAGCCTTCACGACGCATGTTTTCAATTAAAACTGAAAGGTGAAGTTCACCACGGCCAGATACTTTGAAACGGTCTGGACTGTCAGTATCTTCAACACGTAAAGCTACGTTATGAATTAATTCGCGATCAAGACGTTCACGGATATTACGTGAAGTTACGAATTTACCTTCTTTACCAGCAAACGGAGAGTTGTTTACTTGGAAAGTCATAGATACTGTAGGTTCATCTACAGATAAAGCTGGTAATGCTTCAACATTTTTCGGATCACAGATCGTGTCAGAAATGTTAAGTGCATCAATACCAGTAATACATACGATGTCACCAGCAGATGCTGAATCTACATCAATACGCTCTAAACCGTGGTAACCCATGATTTTTAAAATACGACCGTTACGTGTATTGCCATCTTTGTCAATTACAGTAACAGGAGTGTTTAATTTTACTGAACCACGTTGAATACGACCAACACCGATAACGCCTACGAAGCTGTTATAGTCAAGTGATGAAATCTGCATTTGGAATGGACCATCAACGTCAACTGCTGGTGGTTCAACGATGTCTACAATCGTTTCGAACAACGGAGTCATGTCTTCTGCAAGTTCTTCAGGAGCTGGACCCGCTACACCACGTAAACCTGATGCATAAACGATTGGGAAATCTAATTGCTCATCAGTTGCACCAAGGTTATCAAACAAATCAAATACTTGATCGATTACCCAGTCTGGACGTGCACTTGGTTTATCAACTTTGTTGATAATAACGATTGGCTTCAAACCACGAGCAAAGGCTTTTTGCGTTACAAAACGAGTTTGTGGCATTGGGCCTTCTTGAGAGTCAACAAGAAGTAATACGCAGTCAACCATCGACATAACACGTTCTACTTCACCACCGAAGTCGGCATGTCCCGGGGTGTCCACGATGTTGATACGGTAAGTTGTATCAGTACGCTTATCCAACCAAGTAATAGAAGTGTTTTTCGCTAAAATGGTAATACCACGTTCACTTTCAAGCGCATTCGAGTCCATGACACGCTCAATCTCGCCTGCTCGGTCACCGAGAGCACCTGATTGCTGAAGTAGTTTATCGACAAGTGTGGTTTTCCCGTGGTCGACGTGCGCAATAATTGCGATATTACGGAGATTTTTGATATCTGACATGAAAATTAGAAACGCCTGAAATTTGAGGGCAAATTATACAGAAAAACACTACTCTTGAGTAGTGACAGTTTATTGACATTGACAAAAAAATTTCCCAATAGCCTGTATTTCGTTTTGTAAAGATAGGTATCTCGATTAGAATAGCGCCAATTTGCGAAATTGTGGCGTATTTACTCCCATGTCCAATCAACCATCACCAGACCATCTTGACCTTGTTTATGGACTAGATGACCGACCAAAACCCTTCGTGGCTTTTCTAGCTGCTTTTCAACATTTGCTTGCAATTATTGTCCCAATTATTACACCTGGGCTTCTTATTTGTTTAGCTTTGGGTGTTTCACGTACCGAAACCAACATGATTTTATCCATGTCTTTGGTCATTTCAGGAATTGCAACTTTCTTACAATGCAAAAAAGTTGGTCCTTTCGGTGCAGGTCTACTCATTGTTCAGGGTACTAGTTTTAACTTTATTGGCCCAATTATTGGTATTGGGAGTGCAATGGTTGCCGCAGGTACACCAGTAAATCAGGTTATGGCTGCTATTTTTGGTGTGGTGATTGCTGGTTCATTTATTGAAATGGGTGTGTCACAGATCCTACCATGGGTAAAAAGACTTATTACTCCGCTTGTGACAGGTATTGTTGTACTGCTGATTGGTTTAACGCTTATTAAAGAAGGCCTCATTAGTATGGGTGGTGGTTACCAAGCTATGCAAGATCATACTTTTGCAAGTTCTGATAACCTTATAATGTCTTGTACAGTTCTAGCTATTATTATTGTTTTAAATCGCATACCCGTAGTGTGGATTAAAAGCTCAGCTATTTTGATTGCTTTAGTTATTGGCTATATTCTTGCTGGTTTCATGGGTTATTTAGATTTCTCTGGTCTAAAAGACGCTCCTGTTATTCAAATTCCGACACCTATGCACTTTGGCTTAAGCTTCTCATGGGGCTTATTTATTCCAATGGCATTCATTTATCTGGTGACTTCATTAGAAGCAATTGGTGATGTCACAGCAACCAGTAAACTTTCAAACCAACCTGTAGATGGTCCTCAGTGGATGCAACGCATCAAAGGTGGCGTGTTAGTGAATGGCGCAAACTCCTTACTTGCAGGATTATTTAATACTTTCCCTAGTTCTGTTTTTGCCCAAAATAATGGTGTTATTCAACTCACTGGTGTGGCGAGTCGTTACGTAGGGATCTGGATTGCTGCTTTACTCATTCTATTAGGTCTATTCCCTGCTGTAGCAGGTGTAATACAAGCCGTACCACAGGCGGTATTAGGCGGAGCAGTTATGGTAATGTTTGGTGCGGTTGCTGCCTCAGGCATTAACATTCTTTCATCTATTCACTTAGACCGTCGTGCTCTTTTAATTATCGCGATTTCACTTGCACTAGGTTTAGGTGTTGCTCAAGTTCCACAAATTTTGGAACACTTACCAGAGTTATTTAAAAATATTTTTAGTTCTGGTGTAGCAACAGGTGGTATTGCGGCATTAATTTTAAATGTTGTACTTCCTGAAACACATAAATAACCCTTTTTTAATTTTTTGATTACTGCCCAGTTTCCACTGGGCATTCTTCTTCATGAGAGATGTACATGGATCCTAGAAGTGAAGTGGTATTAAGACAGCAAGACTATTTAAAAGGTAGGCTTTTGTTGATTAATGCACCCAATGATGCCTTAGTCAGTCAATTACCATCTGGGGTTGATGCATCAGTCTGGACGTGGAATTATGCGGATTATCAAGGCTTTGTTAATGCAGGCACGACAGCACATTTCTCGGTTGAGTTTCCATCACAAGAATTTGATCAGGCTATAATTTTTGTTCCAAAATCAAAAGAGCTTTTAAACTATATATTGCATGTGGTGATGAGCCATCTAAAAACTGACCAATCAGTTTTTTTAGTAGGTGAAAAAAAAGGTGGTGTTGAAAGAGCTGCTAAACAACTACAAAGTTTTGGCAAAATTCTTAAACTTGATAGCGCTCGACATTGTCAGTTATGGCATATAAAAATTGAGAAAACTGAAAAGCTCAAACCTCTTGAAAGCTGGTTAAAAACCTATACTGTTCAAGCAAATGGACATGAACTTACCATTTGTGCCCTCCCTGGCGTTTTCAGTCAAAGTCATCTAGATGTCGGAACTGCTGTTTTACTCCCTTATCTTAATGACGTGAAATCAGGTAGAATTGCCGACTTCGGGTGTGGTGCAGGAATTATCAGTTGTTATTTGGCAAAAATAAATTCAAGTAATATTATTCATGCCTTAGATATTGATGCTTTCGCTTTACGGTCAACGGAAATGACTTTTAGTCGAAATGGAATAGGTTCAAACCAGTTGAGATTGCAACCTGTTATAGGAATTGCAGACGCCCCAACAGAACTTGATGCCATTGTCAGTAATCCTCCCTTTCATCAAGGTATTCATACCAACTATGATGCAAGTGAAGGACTCTGCCAGAACGCTAAAAAACATTTAAAGGCATCGGGTGAGCTATGGATTGTAGCAAACCGTTTTTTAAACTATCCGATCTTAATTGAGAAGCACTTTGGTCAGTGTGAGATTAAAACTGATCTTCAAGGCTTTAAGGTGTTATATGCCTGTGCATAACAAACTATGTAAGGAATCTCCATGAGCGAAACACATGCTCCTGAAAAACTCCAGCGAAAGCTTGGAGCTCGTCATCTGAATATGATCGCCATTGGTGGTTCCATTGGTACAGGTCTCTTCCTTGCTTCTGGATCAACCATTGCAAACGCAGGCCCTGGTGGGGCTCTACTCGCTTACTCTCTTATTGGTATTATGATTTACTTCTTAATGACCAGTTTAGGTGAGCTTGCGACTCATACCCCAACATCTGGTGCATTTTTTACCTATGGCAGTCGCTATGTTGAAGATGGCTTTGGTTTCGCTCTAGGCTGGAATTATTGGTACAACTGGGCAATTACGGTTGCATTTGAACTTGTTGCTGTACAGTTTATTATGAAATTCTGGTTTCCAGATATTCCCGGATTTTACTGGAGTGCCCTTTTCCTCGTTATCATTTTCATGATTAACGCAATGAGTGTAAAAGGTTTCGGTGAAAGCGAATTCTGGTTCTCAATGGTTAAAGTTATTGCAATTATTGCCTTCATTATCATCGGTATCGCCATGATAATTAAGCTCATGTTGACACCGGGTGTAGCGACTTTTGGCAACTGGACCTACAAAGATGCGCCTTTTGTGGGTGGTTTACAAGCTATGATTGGCGTCGCCATGATTGCAGGATTCTCATTTCAGGGAACCGAAATGGTGGGTGTTGCTGCGGGTGAATCGAAAGATCCAAAGAAAACTATTCCACTTGCAATTAAACAGATTTTCTGGCGAATTTTATTATTCTATATCTTGTGTATTTTCATTATCGGCACACTTATCGCCTATGATGATCCAAATTTATTACAAGCTGCAACAACGGAAAATGTTGCCCTTTCTCCTTTTACCTTGCTTTATGAAAAGGTAGGCTTTGCTTTCGCTGCGAGCTTAATGAACGCGGTTATTTTGACTGCTATTTTGTCGGCAGGTAACTCGGGCATGTATTCTTCTACCCGTATGTTATTTGACATGGCTCAACAAGGCCGTGCACCAAAATGGTTTGCAAAACTCGATAATCGTGGTGTTCCAATGAATGCGCTATATGCAACGACATTTATTGCTGCATTCTGTTTCTTAACGACATTTATTGGTGAAAAACAAGTCTTTAACTGGCTACTCAACATGTCAGGGATGTGTGGTTTTATTGTCTGGTTAGGTATTGCAATTTCACATTATCGCTTCCGTAAAGGTTATATCGCTCAAGGGTATAAACTTGAAGATTTAGCATATCGTGCCAAGTTTTTCCCATTTGCACCTTGGTTCGCATTCATTCTGTGTTCAATCATTATCTTAGGCCAAAATTATCAAGCTATTTTGGGTGGAAAAATTGATTGGATCGGCTTACTTTCTACTTATATTAGTTTGCCTTTATTCTTAGTAATTTGGCTCGGATATAAATGGAAATATAAAACTAAATTAATTAGTTACGACAAAATGAATGTAAAACCAGAGCAAGATTAACAGTAAGTTTAAGTCGTTAATTAAAGTAAGCTGAAGATCCAAAGCTTGATCTTTAGTTAAAAACAGGTAAAATGCCGTTCAGATTTTCAACGGCACTTTTTAAAAAAGGAGGACATCATGCCAACACTACAAGGTAAAACACAGTAACGATTTGGCACGATGTCAGCTCACGGACAAGTGTACAAATTTAATTCACTTGTCCGAATGCTCTAATTTAAGACCTAGCATTCGCTAGGTTTTTTTATGCCTATTCGGACAGAAAAATAAGAGAAAAATTATGGGCATACAAAAAATATTAAATGAAGAGGCACTCTATGGTGTCCCTGTTAAAATTTTCACTCAAGATATAGATAGTGAAAGTATCGAACAATTAAAGAAAATGGCGCAACTGCAATTTATATATTCACATATTGCTGTTATGCCAGATGTTCACGTAGGAAAAGGTGCAACGGTAGGAAGTGTTATTCCGACTAAACATGCCATTATTCCAGCTGCAGTCGGTGTAGACATTGGCTGTGGAATGAATGCAATTCGTTTAAGTCTAAAGGCTTCACAGCTACCTGATAACTTGAGTCGTTTACGTGATGCAATTGAACGTAAAGTACCAGTTGGATTTGCTTTACATAAGCAAGTCAAAGCTAAAGCATCGAGTATTATCCCACTTGAAAAACGCTTAGAGCCTATTATCAAAAAGCATCCTGGACTTGTTCGAATGCTTCGACAATTTGATGCAACTTGGCAAAAACAATTAGGCACATTAGGAGGTGGCAATCACTTTATAGAGTTATGTATTGATGAAAATCAAGATGTATGGGTAATGCTACATTCAGGTAGTCGAGGTTTGGGTAACGTCATTGGTACTTATTTTATTGAACTTGCCAAGAAAGAAGCACAACATCGCTTTGGGCATGTACCTGATAAAGACTTAAGTTATTTTGCTGAAGGTTCAAACAGTTTTAATGATTATGTAGAAGCTGTGGAGTGGGCCCAAGAATATGCTTTTGAAAATCGTAAAGAAATGATGCGATTAGTCTTAGAAGCAATCCGACCTATCCTACCCTCATTTCAAATGACAAAAGAAGCAATTAATTGTCATCATAATTATGTAAGTCGAGAAACCCATTTTGGTGAAAATCTTTTAGTTACCAGAAAAGGTGCTATTAGAGCAGGTTTAGATGAGTTAGGAATTATTCCTGGCTCTATGGGAGCACGCTCTTATATTGTTAGAGGAAAAGCTAATCCTGAGTCTTTTTGTTCATGTTCTCACGGCGCTGGGCGTAAAATGAGCCGTAGCAAGGCAAAAATTCTGTTTAATCAACAAGACTTAATTGAGCAAACCAAAGGTATTGAGTGCCGTAAAGATAGTGGCGTTGTCGATGAGATCCCAAGTGCTTACAAGGATATTGATGAAGTCATGGCGAACCAATCAGATCTTATTGAAGTGGTTCATACACTTAAACAAGTTTTATGTATTAAAGGTTAAAAAATGAAAATTAAAGAAATGCCAAAAATTAAGGTCCGTAACCACGTAGCTCTGTCCCCTTTACTTCAAAAAGGTGGCATGCATGAGACAGAAAAACCTCGTGCACAGCATCGTCGAGATAGACAAGATACTAAACAGCAATTAAAAAAAGGTGTTTGGTAAAAACTTATCTATCAACAATTAACTGAATAGATATTATTGAGGAGATATAGAAATGAAAAAATATTTGAAAAATCGCAATAAAAAAGCGACTCTAACGAGTCGCTTTTTTACTGTTCAGAAACTCAAATTATTGAGCTTGTTGACCAGGTTGAACTACTACAGTACGGCTACCAGTGATTGTCGCGAATACACGACGGTTCATAGCACGACCTTCTTTAGTTTTGTTGTCAGCAATCGGTTGATCCCAAGCGAAACCTTGAGTAGACAAACGAGAAGCATCAACATTGTATTCGTTTACAAGAGCTGATTTAACAGAGTTAGCACGAGCTAAAGATAAACGTTCGTTCAACTTACGTGGACCAGTGTTATCTGTGTGACCTTCGATACGTGCAGTAGCGTTAGGGTATTCAGTTAACTTCTCAGCAACTTTAGCGATTTCTGGCTTGTATTGGTCTTTGATGTTTGACTTGTTAGTATCAAAGAACACACGAAGTTCCATGTTAAGGTCTTCAGTTAACTCTTGTGGTTGTGGAGCAACTGGAGTTGGTTCAACTGGAGCAACTTCTACTACTGGAGCAGCAGGCTTCAAGTGACCACCAAGAACTACGTTTAAACCAGCAAGAGCTGTATAGTTCCAGAATTGTTCGTCAAAGTTATAAGTACCACGAGCTTCTGTACGAAGAGATAAAGCATCGTTGATGCGATAGAACGCACCGATACCAGCATTACCTAAAGTACCTTCTTCAGAATTACCACGTGTACCACGATTTACACCATCAAAGTCATATTTGTAGTGACCAGCACCTAATAATACGTATGGCTTAAATTTGCTGTCGTAGTTTTTAGTGATTAAATCAGAAGTAGCATAGAAGTTACCGTTGATTTGCTTTTGTTTGTATTCAGCACCAGCAGAAGCACCGTTTACATCACCTTTAACTTGGTTATATTCAGCTTCAAAACCTAACCATGGTGTTAACTCAACACCAAGAGCTGCACCAACGAATAAATCGTCCTGTAACTCAGGACCGTTTGTTAAACTACCTTTGTCACCACCGTTATTGTGTTGGCTGTCTTGGAAAGTGTAACCAAGCAATAATGGAGTAACAGTTACGCCAGCATTAGCAGCAGCTAATGGAGCAGCAACCAGCATAGTAGCAAGTGCAATACGACTCAATTTCATGGATATCCTCCAGAGATAACAATTGTTGTTCAAGCTCAGCCTAAATTTATTGGCCCCTGAGATATTTTTACCCCAGTATTATTTTTAAGCTATTCACATTTGAATCATACAAACACTTGATAAACTTTCCAAGTGCTTGATAATTTTAATCAAGTAAATTATTGACAAAATTACTTACAATTTCCGTTGTAATTCGGTAATTTTTTACTCAACTAGCAAATATGAACAACTTCTTTGTTTCGCTTGCGGTGATTTTACCAGTATTCTAGTCAACTGATAACCCTTATTTAATTTTGTGTTTCCTTATTATAAAAAATAATATAAATCATTGTCAGAAAACATAAAATTGCTCTATTTATACATATATTAAGGTTTTTTAATGTTTAAATCTCCTGGTTTTACTATAGTTGAATTCTCTGTAACCCTCGTAATTATTGTAATTATGTCAGTTATAGCCATTCCTTTATACCATCAATTTATGGCATCTGCAGAATTAAAAAATACTCCGCGTGTACTCACAATTCATATACAAAAAGCCAAATATGACGCGATTGTTAGGCATACAAACATTGTTCTGTGTCCCAGTTCCGATCAATTCATTTGTAATACGAACTGGAATAGTCAACTCATTAGCTTTGTAGACAATAATCGTAATCTACAACATGACTTAAATGAAGAGTTATTAACTTCAGTAGATCTTAACCATCATTATGGTTCTATGAAATTACAACGTTTTGGAAAAAAACAAAATAGTATTGTTTTTCAGGGCAATTCAGGACTTCCAATCGAGTCTAATGGCAGTTTTATTTATTGTTCTTATGATCAGCTTAAAAATTTTAAGTTAATTCTCAGCAAAATGGGGCACGTCCGCTTAGAAGAATCTCAAAATTGTTAGAACTCTACAGTCTAATGCAGAACCCAATACTATCCCCATTTTGCAATATACTGCTTAAGTTTTAATGTTTTCTTAATTTGAGATAAAGAACAATCGGAGATTACAACAATGACTGACATCGTAATTGTTAATGGTGCTCGTACTGCTATGGGTGGTTTTCAAGGATCACTATCTGGTCTAACTGCTCCCGAACTAGGTGCAGTAACAATTAAAGAAGCAATCGCACGAGCAGGTTTGCAGCCTACTGATGTTGAAGAAGTCATTATGGGATGTGTTCTTCCTGCTGGTTTAAAACAAGGCCCTGCTCGTCAAGCGATGCGTAAAGCTGGTTTACCAGACTCTACAGGTGCAGTGACGATTAATAAACTTTGTGGTTCAGGCATGAAAGCCGTGATGCAAGCAGCCGATATGATCAAAGCAGGCAATGCTGAAATTGTGGTTGCAGGTGGTATGGAGTCGATGACAAATGCCCCTTATATTTTACCAAAAGCACGAGCTGGCTACCGTATGGGTCATGGCGAAATTAAGGATCACATGTTTCTTGATGGACTTGAAGATGCTGAAACAGGTCGTTTAATGGGTTCTTTTGCTCAAGATATGGCAAATACTCGTGGCTATACACGTGAGCAAATGGATGACTTTGCAATTCGCTCTTTAAAACGTGCTCAAACTGCAATTACCGAAGGCTATTTCAAAGATGAAATCGTTCCTGTTACCGTACCTAGCCGCAAAGGTGATGTCGTTGTTGATCAAGATGAACAACCTTTAAATGCAAAGATTGACAAAATTCCTTCACTTAAACCAGCTTTTGCAAAAGACGGTACAATTACCGCAGCAAACGCAAGCTCTATTTCAGATGGTGCATCTGCATTAGTATTAACTTCAAGTGAGGTTGCTACTCAACGTGGTTTACAACCATTGGCAAAAATTATTGCAACAGCTTCAAACTCTCAGCATCCTTCAGAATTTACAATTGCTCCTGTTGGTGCCATTGAAAAAGTTCTTAAAAAAGCAGGATGGAATGCTCAAGAAGTTGACCTGTGGGAAATTAATGAAGCCTTTGCTATGGTTACAATGTGTCCAATTGATGATTTCAAACTTGATGCAGAGAAAGTGAATATTAATGGCGGTGCTTGTGCACTAGGTCACCCAGTAGGCTCAACAGGTTCACGTATTATTCTTACCCTGATTCATGCACTTAAACGTACTGGCGGTAAAAAAGGTATTGCAGCACTCTGTATTGGTGGTGGCGAAGCAACAGCCGTTGCGATTGAATTGATTTAATAAAGATTGATTTTTAAATCCCACTTCGGTGGGATTTTTTATGAAAAAATTACAAAAAAAGACCCACAAAATCACTTTTAAGTTTTAACTTATTCCTCTAAATGAAAACAACAATGGACAATAACAATGCAACTCAATCACTATCTCAACTTTCAAGGTCAGGCGGAACAAGCGTTTAACTTTTATAAATCAGTATTTGGTGGAGAGTTTGCCATGCTGAGTCGCTATGGTGATATGCCCGCTCCCGAAGGTGTAACCTTATCAGAAGCCAATAAAAACCTGATTTTACATGTGTCTTTACCCATTAACGAATTCACAGTACTTATGGCATCAGATACCAATGATCAGTTCTGTGCGCCTAACAGTGTTTTTACCCAAGGCACTAATCACTACATTGCAATAAACCTTGAAAAAGATGAGCAAGAGAAAGCAAAGCAGCTTTTTGATAAGCTATCTGTAAATGGCCAAATTGAAATGCCTCTAGAAAAGACTTTTTGGGGAGCATTATACGGAGCGTTTACCGATCAATTTGGTATAAAGTGGATGGTTAACTGCCAATTAGACACTTAATTCCCAATATAAAAAATCCCGCAAATTGCGGGATTTTTTACGTCAGCATATCTTAAGCACCAGTTTGGTAGCTCGCTTTTGGCACAGCAGTTGAAGCTTGATACGGATTGGTAAAATCTTGCAAACCTGCCGCAGCTTCTTGTACGTCTTTGCCTTCTTTTACGACAAAGCTATCAAAACCAGAACGCTTTAAGTAGTTTAGAACATCCTTAAACACATCACCTGTTGCACGTAACTCACCTTGGAAACCTTGGCGACGTAACAATGCTGCAAATGAGTAACCTCGACCATCGCCAAAACCTGCGAACTCAATGAAGATTGCATCAAGTTCATTTAATGGAAATGTATGATCTTCAGGTGAATCATTTACCGTCACATACAAAGCTTTTTTGCCTTGAATGTTGGCTAATTGGTCAAGTTGAGCCGTTGTTACGACAACGTCACCTTGAGGAACAACACCATCTTCAGCAATGATTTGATAAGTATTGTCTGCAATCGTGCCATCTTTATAAAGCACTGGTAGAGCTGTATTAAGCATATGCACGCTCCTTAAATGGTTGAATTCCTACACGGCGATATGTGTCAACAAAACGCTCACCTTCGGTACGTAAATCAAGATATGTATTTAATACTTCCTCAATTACGTCAGGCACAGCATCTGCTGCAAATGATGGCCCTAAGATGTCACCGATTGAGGCATCATGGTCTGAATTACCACCTAATGTAATTTGGTAGAACTCAGCGCCTTTCTTATCTACACCTAAAATACCGATATTACCAACGTGGTGATGACCACAAGCATTCATACAACCAGAAATATTTAGATCTAAATGACCAAGATCATAAACTTTGTCTAGGTCATCAAAACGACGTGTAATCGCTTCAGCAATTGGAATTGATTTCGCATTTGCTAGTGAACAGAAATCACCGCCTGGGCAACTAATGATATCGGTAATAAAACCAATATGTGCACGTGCCATGTTTTGTTGTTCAAGCGCTTGCCATACATCGAACAAGTCTTTTTGAGGCACATCTGCCAAAGCAATGTTTTGTTCGTGAGTCGTGCGAAGTTCACCGAAAGTATATTTATCAGCAAGATCTGCAATAAAGTTCATTTCTTCGGTGGTCATATCGCCCGGTGCAATACCTGCACGTTTTAGAGAAATCGTAACAATACGATAGCCCTTCACTTTATGTGCATGCGTGTTGATATTGAACCATTGTTTGAATTTTGGATGCTCAGCAAATAAAGCTGTAAAGTCTTCGTCAGCTAAATCTTGATAATCAAACGGAGTGAACTCTTCATCCAGTTTTTTCAAGATTTCTGGCTGAATTTTCAATGCTTCGCGTGTATGTTCAAATTCAGCTTCAACTTTCTGTGCAAACACTTCAGGCGTTAATGCTTTAACCAAGATTTTGATACGCGCTTTATATTTGTTATCACGACGGCCATGCAAGTTATAAACACGTAGAACTGCTTCTAAGTAAGCAATTAAATCTTCACGTGGTAAAAACTCGCGAATAACGCTACCAATAATTGGGGTACGGCCTAAACCACCACCAGCCATAATTTTATAGCCAATTTCACCCGCTTCATTACGCACGATGTAAACACCAATATCGTGGAATGCCGTTGCTGCACGATCTTTTTCTTCAAGTGCAGAAACTGCGATTTTGAACTTACGTGGCAAGAATGCAAATTCAGGGTGGAATGTACTCCACTGACGAATCAATTCACATGTTGGACGTGGGTCTGCAATTTCACCAGCAACCACACCAGCATATTGGTCAGTTGTTGTGTTACGAATACAGTTACCACTCGTTTGAATGGCATGCATTTGTACAGTTGCAAGTTCAGCTAAAATATCTGGCACGTCTTCAAGTGCAGGCCAGTTTAATTGAATGTTTTGACGCGTAGATACATGCGCATAGCCACGGTCATAAGCAGTTGAAACTTCAGCAACTTTTCGTAATTGTTTAGAATTCATTAAGCCATACGGCACAGCAATACGCAGCATAGGCGCATAACGTTGCACATATAAACCATTTTGCAAACGTAATGGACGATATTCATCTTCAGAAAGTTTGCCAGCTAAATAGCGTTCAGTCTGATCACGGAACTGAGCAACTCGTTCATTAACCAGCTGCTGGTCGAAATCGGTATATAAATACATGGCGTATGGCTAGTAGATTCATTATTAAGGCGGATAGCATAGCGAGCTTTTATTCATCAATAAAATGCTTTTTTTGCATATTTAATAACGGTTTTATTGATAAGCTTTAATATAAATCAATATAAAAAAAGCCCAGATCAATCTGGGCTTTTTTTATAGCAAAGGTTTATTTGTTATCTGGCAATGCATAAGCCACTAAATAGTCGCCCATTTTTGTACCAAATGAACCATGACCACCGGCCATGATCACAACATATTGCTTACCATTAATTTCGTAAGTCATTGGTGTTGCTTGTCCACCTGCTGGTAAACGCGCTTCCCAAAGTTTCTTACCATTCGTAACGTTAAAGGCACGGATGTAGTTATCTTGAGTTGCACCAACAAACATGACATTACCTGCGGTAGAAATTGAACCACCTAAACCAGGAACACCAATTTTCACAGCTGGTAATTGGAATAGTTTTGGCAAGCTATCACGGATAGTACCAATACGTTTTTTCCATACAACCTGATGCGTTTTCAAGTCTACACCAGCTACATAACCCCAAGCTGGTTGTTTACAAGGTAAACCAAGTGGAGATAAGAATGCGCTGATTTCGACACCATAAGGTACGCCATACATTGGCTGAATACCCTGCTCAGTTCCTGCACCTTTTGCAGTTTGTGCACGGTTTGGATCTTCAGGAATTAAACGGCTTACGAATGGCAGACCAATCGGGTTCATTACAGCAACCTGACGATCAGGGTTAACTGACATACCGCCCCATTCAAACACGCCTAGGTTACCAGGGAAAACTAAAGTACCGTTTTCTGATGGTGGTGTATAAATACCATCGTAATTTAGACGTTTGAAAGATACACGACACATGAGCTGATCAAGCATTGTGGCACCCCACATATCTTTATCAGTCAATTTATCTTGTGGCGCCAAGTTCAAGTCAGAGAATGGCTGAGTTTTTGAATAGTGCTCGCCTTTGGTTTGTGGACCGCGCTTAACTGTTTGTGGAACTGGTTTTTCAGTTACAGGAACAATCGGCTGACCATTACGACGATCAAGAACAAAAGCATTACCTGTTTTAGTCAATACATAGATTGCTGGAACAGTTTTACCTGCTTTGTCTTTAATATCTGCCAAAGATGGCTGAGATGGCACGTCCATATCCCACAAGTCATGATGAGTGGTCTGGAAGTTCCATATCAATTTACCAGTTGAAGCATTAATCGCTAACATTGAGTTCGCATAACGTTCTTTCAACTCAGTACGGTCACCACCCCAGATATCTGGAGTACCTACGCCTGTTGGAACATAAACGATATCAAGTTTGGCATCGTATGCTAAAGGTGCCCAAGCATTTGGAGAGTTATGAACAAATGTTGTACCTTGTCCAGGCATAGCATTTGGATCTGCTGCACCAGTGTCAAATACCCAAAGAAGCTTACCAGTATTTACGTCATAACCACGAATAACACCTGATGGCTCTTTATTTGAGTAGTTATCTGTTACAGAACCCGCAATTACGACAGTTGAACCTGTCACAACACCCGGAGATGTTGGGTTATAACCACCTGGATAAGCATATGGCATGAACTCTTGTAAGTTCACTTCACCATTTTGACCAAAGTCAGTACATGCTTTACCAGTGTCAGCATTTACAGCAACTAAACGTCCATCATTGACTGGAACAAAGACTTTACGAGGACATTGAGTTGAAGTCGACTTCTTGGTTTGCAAGCTTGTCGCAAACTCAGTTGTGTTGTTTGCATCGTAGTACATTACACCACGGCAAGTTAAATGCTGGAACGATTTATCCGTTTTAAGCTTCGGATCAAAACGCCATTTTTCTTTACCAGTCGCTGGATCAATCGCAATTAACTGTTGATGAGCTGTACAGATAAACATGTTATTGCCAATTTTAATTGGCGTAACCTGATTGGTTGTTTCACCCGAATCATTATCTGTCTTGAAATCACCAGTACGTAGTGTCCAAGCCACTTTCAAATCTTTGACGTTTTGGTCATTAATCTGTTTAAGTGGAGAATAACGTTCACCTGCTTGAGTACGACCATAAGCTGGCCAATCACTCTCTGCTACACCTGGAACGGCTTGAGCAGTTTCTGGTTGTGGTGTTTTAATCTCACCATTAATTTCTTGCGGATCGTTAAAGATAGAATAAACCATCAATACGATTGCAATCGCTAAAGTTGAAGATAAGGCAACTTTACTTGATCCAAGGTTGTTGATTCCACGAGTCACAGCCGGAACCAATAACCATAAACCAAGAATACCTAAAATATCTAAACGTGGTGCAAGCGCCCAAAAGTCTGTTCCAACTTCCCAGACACTCCAGATAATGGTACCTAGCATTAATGCGGCATAAACCCACAAAGCTGTTGACGCACGCTTGTAGAGTTGCCATGTAACAATGAGAAGTAAGACTCCAGCTACAATGTAGTAAATTGAACCGCCTAGTGTAGCGAGCCAAATACCTCCAATTAGCAGGAATAACGCCAATAACCCAATAATAATTACGGTAAAAGTCGTTAAACCTGATCTTGAAGAAGGTTGATTCATAAACCACCTCTTATTAATCATCATTTTTATCGGAAAGATGTGTCAAAAATCTTAGAGAGAAATGACATCACCAATACATCTAAAACAAAATTCAGGCACGAAGAAAAAAACGGAAGGTCTGGATACTTCAATTAATGATTTAGCCATCGACAATCCGTTTTTCGGAATAGTTACTTAGAATACGGTTGAGAATTTAATACCGCCTACCCAAGTGTTATCACCATTTTTTAATGCACCAACATGACGAACATATTGCACATTTGGACGAATAGTTAGCCAATTAGTGGCATGAATACCGTAATAAAGCTCGGTATTGTATTCAGTGTCATATTCTTTAGCTTGAATATCGCTCCAGTCATCATTGATATGAATACGAGCGACACCAAGTGCTAATTCATCTTGAGGACGTTGATTGAGCAAACCTTTGTAGACCAAGCCTACATTTTGCATGTTGTCGACTTTATTGGTATCTGAGTCATGGAAAGTCGAGCCTGTAAATTATTTTGTGTAAGTTCCATTTTTTATAAATGATCTTTTAATCGATCATCGAACTGAATCGTAAACCAATTCATTGCTAAACGCCAATTTTGAATTGGCATCGTCCATTTCTTCG
>NZ_JANBNX010000016.1:0-80847 GCF_035615275.1 Acinetobacter sp. IK23 | reverse complement strand
ATCCATGCACGTGTAGCCGTATTAAATAAATTTACAGAATTAGGCAGACCTCATACCCAAGTTGTAACCTAAATTTTAGCAACTTAGGAAAACTTTACCTTCAAAGGCTTTATGCAACAAAGCCTTTATTATGCAAAGCTTTTATTTAAATATATAGCTTATTTTCCCTCATATTTTAACTTTCTTGTAACTATTAAATATGGGAATAATTCTTATTTTAAATCTCAAATCTAACTATTAACTTTATTATTTTATTTTCAACAGCTTATTATATTTTTATGATTAAGAAAGATTATCAATTCGAATTATCAATTTCTCTTACTCTCCGAATCGATAATCTCTCTTATATTTTAATTAAGGCTGGTAATAAATATCGGCATCGTTACCTTCACCACCTTCTTTACCGTCTGCACCAAATGAATATAGATCAAAAGGATGGCCGTCTTTTCCAGGAATGACATATTGAATATCATTTTTCCAACTGTCTTTAGGGTAACCACCTTTCACATAACCACCCGGCATCCAGTTTTTTGCTGTAGCAGGTTGGTTAATAAGTGCATCTAGTCCACCTTCTTGCATGGTTGGGAAATGCCCGTTATCAAGCTTGTACTGATCTAAAGCACCCGCTACACCCTTCAAGGTAATTTGAGTCGTATCGATTTTAGCTTTTTCACTACGACCCATAACGTTCGGTACGATTAAAGCAGCTAACACGCCTAAAATTACAATAACGACCATAACTTCAATAAGGGTAAAGCCTGACGCACGTTTCATTCGAGCACCGCTCGAACGTGCCGCAAGTCCGAAAGCTGTGCTTGAGGAACAAACATCTGATACAGAGCTATGCTCAGAATGGCAAGTTGGCTCAAGCTGATTTGAAACCGCAGCTTCACTATGTTGTTTCATCACTGTTTCGCTTTGAATATTTTTTACTTTCATCATTATCTCTAATATCAAAGTTATTAAATCATATTGTTCATATTTACGATTGGCAGCATAACCGCAATTACAATGACCAGTACAATGCTTGCCATTAATACCAGCATAAGCGGTTCAAGCAATGCCAATAAGGTTGAAATAAATGTCGTAACCTCACGGTCTTGCATAGTCGACGCACGTTCCAGCATACGGTCAAGCTCACCTGATGCCTCACCACTTCGAATCATTTGTACCATCATTGGTGGGAAATAACCACTGCGCTCCAATTGCGTACCCAAGTTACCACCTTCTGTGACACGTTCAGCAGCATGAGCAATTGAGTCACGGATCACCCAGTTATTGGTTACAGCAGCACCAATTTTTAAAGCGTCGACCAAAGGCACGCCTGAACGAGTCAAAATAGATAAAGTACTGGCAAAGCGTGCAGCATTAATACCACGGGACAGTTTACCGAATAATGGCATTTTGAGTGTTAAGCGATCAAAAGCATAATGACCAGCCGTTGTTTTTAAAAACCGCACAAAGGCAATAACGCCTATCACAGCAAAAAGAATAATAAACACCCACGCATGGCGAATAAAATCACTCGCTTTCATTAAAGCGACTGTAATCCATGGTAATGCATCTTTGCTTTGATCGAAGGTTTTTACAATCTCGGGAACAACATAGGTCATTAATCCCATCACAATACCAAATGACATGAGCATTAAAATGATGGGGTAAATCATGGCACCTTGAACTTTCTTTTGCATGGCAAAACGGTTCTCAGTGTAGTCTGATAGCTGATCTAAAATCAGATCTAAATGACCTGAACGCTCACCTGCCGCAACCGTTGCAATATAAAGGTCAGGAAAACGACCTGACTGTTGCATGCCTTGCGCGAGTGAATGCCCTTCCAATACTCTTGAACGAACCGAGAGTAAAAGATTTTGCACATGTGCTTTTTCACTTTGCCTGCTCACGGCGCGTAAAGCTTCTTCTAGAGGAATTGCAGCAGCAACCAAAACTGAAAGTTGTCTGGTCATCAGTGCCAAATCATAAGCACTAAACTTTTTCTGGAATAATCCGTGGCTTTGATGCTTGTCTTTTTGTTCAACAGGATCAACGCTAATCGGAGTCCATGCTTTATCGCGTAATTGTTGGCGAATCTGACGTGCTGAGTCTCCCTCAAGCACCCCCTTTTGCTGCTTCCCTGAAGCATCAATAGCAGTAAATTGATATGCAGGCATGGTAATGTTCTAATTTTCCAAAAATAATAGTCGCTGCTGTTGCATCTATGCTACGCAATCATTCATATTCATTCTATAGCCTGTGTAGAATACCCAAGTCCTCTTCACGACGCTATGCCGTTTTTTAAAATTGACGAAATGAGCCTCTATGACCATAACGCCAAAACCTGATTCAGTTGTTTATCGTGTGCGTGTTGCCGTACCTGTGCATCTGTACGACACTTTTGACTATACACTCACCAAAGCACAATATGAACGGGCTCAGGTAGGTTCACGCGTCGCGATTTCATTTGGACGGCAAAACCTGATTGGTATCATTACTGAAAAAGTTGACCCACAAGAATCATTTACAGGCACCTTTCAGCTTAAAGCCATTTCTGAACTTTTAGATGATGAACCTATTTTAGATGAACAAGTTTTAAGTTTATTGACATGGTCTGCCCAGTATTACCAATTTCCGATTGGTGAAGTGATGCAAACGGCCCTACCCGCGTTATTGCGTCAGGGTAAACCAATGGATGTATTGTTTCATTTATGGAAAATCATTCCTTGTGACAATGTTGAAGCCTTGTTAAAGCGTTCCATTAAGCAACAAGATGCGTATCAGATTTTAAAATTACATCCTGCCGGAACCACTGAAAATATTCTCAATTTAAGTGGTGTAGAAACGGCTACGCTTAAAGCGTTACAAAAGAAAGGACTGATAGACTGTACACTTGAGCCTCATGATTTTAGCCCAGCAACTGTGCAATTGGCTCAAATGCCACTTACGCTAAATGATGATCAAAAGAAGGCAACTCAGCACGTCATTAATGCACAGCATCAATACCAAGCATTTTTACTAGATGGCTTAACTGGAAGTGGTAAAACTGAAGTTTATTTGCACATCATGCATGAGGTGTTAAAACAAGGTAAGCAAGTCCTAGTATTGGTTCCTGAAATTGGCTTAACCCCTCAAACTATTTCGCGCTTTAAGTCTCGTTTTAACTGCGATATTGCTTTATTGCATTCAGGCTTAAATGACTCTAAACGCTTACAAGCATGGCAACAGGCACAAACTGGCAAAGCCTCTATTATTTTAGGAACCCGTTCAGCCATTTACACACCGCTGCCACGTTTGGGCCTTATCATTTTAGATGAAGAACACGACTTGTCTTATAAGCAGCAAGAAGGTTTCCGTTATCATGCTCGTGATGTCGCACTGTACCGAGGCCACTTACAAAGCTGCCCTGTTATTTTAGGTTCAGCAACACCAAGCATAGATAGCTATCATTTAGTAGAAACTGGTAAGTTAACCTCACTGCAACTGAACCAGCGTGCAGGCCACGCGCTTTTACCTAAAATGCATTTGATCGATCTTAAAATTGTCAAAAAGCAGCATGGAATTAGCCAGCCTTTAATCGAGCAGATTAAAAATACCCTAGCAAGAAAAGAACAGGTTTTAATCTTTTTAAACCGTCGTGGTTATGCACCTGTATTGGTTTGTGAAAGCTGTGGATGGCAAGCAAATTGTCCACATTGCGATGCACATTTTACGTTGCATACTCAGCCTTATTCTTATTTACATTGTCACCATTGCGGCACAGTTCATCGCTTGCCAGACCACTGCCCTGAGTGTCAGCAGAAGAGTTTAAAAACTTTAGGTGCTGGGACAGCTAAGGTTGAAGAACACTTACAAGAACTATTCCCAGACTATGATGTGATTCGTGTTGACCGTGACAGTACAAGTCGTGTCGGTAGTTGGCAAAAAATCTATGATCGTATTCATCAAAACAAACCCACAATTTTGCTTGGTACTCAAATGTTGGCAAAGGGTCACCATTTTCCACATGTGACCTTGGTTGCTATTTTAGATATTGATGCAGGTTTACTGAGTGTCGATATTCGGGCGCCAGAACGTACTGCGCAGCTGATTGTACAAGTGGCTGGTCGTGCAGGTCGTGGAGAACACAAAGGCCATGTTTATTTACAGACTTTAAGGCCAGATCATCCTTTACTCACCACACTCATCGAAAAAGATTATCGGGCGGTTGCCAAACAAACATTAGCTGAACGAAAAGTTGCATTACTGCCACCTTATCGTTATGCAGTCTTAATTCGTGCTGAGTCGAAAGATCGTGACTATACCTTACATTTTTTAAATGAAGCTGCCGAACAGCTTCGCCAAATTGCAGGTGATATTGTTGATATTTGGGGGCCGATTCCAGCACCAATGGAACGTAAAGCGGGACGTTACCGCGCCCATATGGTGATTTTGTCTGCCGACCGTGCTCGTCTGCATTTTTACTTAAGACAATGGTGGGCTCAGTTGGTTCATGCACCAAGACAGCATCAACTTAGACTCTCTATTGATGTTGATCCGCAAGAATTTAGTTAGATGATTTGAATATGATGGTGTGAAGATGCCTTTTTGGCTTTACACTTAAAAAGATCAATACATTCGGGGTAATGAATGTCATTCTTACTGCAAGCAACAATTTTTCTTGGAGCTTCTCTGATTTTAGTCCCTTTGGGTAAACGCTTAGGGATTGCAACAGTTTTAGGTTATTTATTTACGGGCATCCTTCTTGGCCCAAGTGTTTTAAATATTGCCCATGACCCTGAAGCCATTATGGAACTGGCTGAGTTTGGGGTCATCTTACTTATGTTCCTCATTGGCTTAGAGTTACGTCCACAACGTTTATGGGAAATGCGTGACTCCATTTTCGTGATGGGAAGTTTGCAAGTGGTGATTACGGGCGTAATTCTCATGCTCACCGTATTGTTACTATTTCAGCAACAACTTGCTGCTAGCTTTGTCATTGGTTTTGCGCTTGCGCTGTCTTCTACAGCCTTTGTATTACAACTACTGACTGAAAAACAACAGCTCAATACCACCTACGGTCAGCAATCGTTTTCAATTTTGCTTTTCCAAGATATTGCAGCGATTCCTTTATTAGCAGTCATTCCACTGTTAGCAGGAACAGAATCTACTCATCATGGTATTGCTTATTTTGCGGCCATCATTGCAACATTCAGTGGTCTGTTCCTATTTAGTCGCTATGTGATGCGTCCATTTTTCCGTTTTGTTGCAAAAAGTGGTGCAACTGAACTGATTACCGCAGTAGGGTTATTTATTATTCTTGCTGTTGTGCTACTCATGGATACTTTAGGGATTAGCACAACTCTAGGCGCTTTCCTCACTGGGGTACTTTTAGCCGACTCAGAATTCCGTCATGAACTTGAAGCAAGTATTGCTCCATTTAAAGGACTATTACTTGGTTTGTTCTTTATGACTGTGGGCATGACCACGCAACTGTCTTTACTGATTGAAATGCCTTGGCTCATTATTGGTGGAGCGGTCGGTCTGTTGGTGATAAAAACCCTCGTGTTAACTGCCATTGCCCGCTATAAAAAATACAGTTGGAACAATAGCCTGCTGCTTGGAACTTGCTTGGCTCAAGGTGGTGAATTTGCTTTTGTCATTTTAAGTCTTGCGAAAAGTGAAAAAGTTTTAACCGATGCTTTATTAGAGCCTGTTACGCTAATTGTGACGTTGTCGATGGTCCTTACCCCAGTCATTTACTGGATTATGGCAACTAAAATCATTCCTTTGTTTAATAAAGAACGTCCACCTGAGTATGATGAAATTCCTCAGCAAGATAATCCAATTATCATCGCTGGGTTTGGACGCTTTGGACAAATTATTGCACGTATTGCCCGCTTGCAGCACTTAGGCTTTACTGCGATCGACAACAACCTTCATCAAGTGGACTTTGTGCGTCGATATGGCGGTAAACTCTATTACGGTGATGTCACGCAACCTGATTTACTTCGCTCGGCAGGCATTGAAAAAGCCCAAGTATTTATTTTGGCAATTGATGATGTCGAAGACTCTATGAATGTTGCACGACATTTAAGATTGAACTATCCACACATAAAGCTACTAGCACGCGCTCGTGACCGCCATCATGTACACCTGTTAAGAGACTTAGGTGTTGAACATATTTGGCGTGAAACCTATTTATCATCATTAGGTATGGCTTATCGCGCTTTACGCGAACTCGGTATTTCTGATGAACAGGCTTATAATAATATCGAAATCTTTCGAGATTATGATGAGAAATTACTCATACAGCAGCAAAGCATTTATACCGATGAACAAAAGGTTTTTGAAACCCATCGTAATGCGCTGGCTGAACTTGAGCATCTATTTGAAAGCGATGCACAGCAAGCCACATCAAGACATGACGTTAACTTAAAGCGTCATTTACAACCAAATCGTATCGACATTACACGAGATCACGAAGAATAACTTGAGATTTCGCAAAATGGCTATATTAAGGACTTATTCACATTGCCTAAATGATTGCGACAATCGGTACAAAAGTTGCCGTTGTCCTGCTTGCAGCTTCGCTGCATTCCCTAAGCTTGATTAAACCGAAGTTGTTATAATCTGCTTAGGGCCCTGGAGAATATTATGTCTGATTTACGCCAACGCTTTTATATAGAGGACTTTCCTGTTCGCGGTGAAGTAGTTCATCTAGAAGAAGCATTACAAACTATTTTAGCTCAACGCGACTACATGCCTGCGGTTAAAATTCTACTAGGCGAGATGTTGAGCGCGACTGCATTACTTGCAAGTACTTTAAAAATCAAAGGCCGTATCAGCTTGCAAATCCAGGCTAGCGGCTCTTTCAAATGGGCTATGGCTGAATGTAATCACTTAGGTGAAGTTCGTGCTTTAGCAGACTACGAAACAGATCCACGTTTTGTTGAAGCAACTGACAGCAGTACAGTCCTTGGTGCTTTAGTTAATCCAATTTTATTTATTAACATCGAGCCTGAGCATGGTGAGCGTTATCAAGGGATCGTACCTCTTGACCAGACAAATCTAGCAGGTTGTTTGATGCAGTATTATGATTTATCTGCTCAGATTCCAACTCGTATTGTATTGGCAAGTACAGCTAAACGCTCTGGTGGTTTACTCATTCAGTTATTACCTCGTCATGATGAAGAAGAGCAAAAACTGGTTGATGAAGACCTATGGCCACGTTTGACTATGCTGACTGAAACGCTTAAGCCTGAAGAATTAACAGAGCTTTCAGCAAATGAGATTTTGTATCGTCTCTATAACGAAGAAGAAGTACGCTTGCCAGAAGTTGAACACTTAAAATTTGGCTGTACGTGTTCTAAAGAACGTTGTGCTAAAGCATTACTTCAAATTGGTGTTGATGCTGTTCATGAAACACTGGAAGCTCAGAACCCAATTCAAATGGATTGCCAGTTCTGTAACACTCGTTACGAGTTCACTGCTGAAGAAGCACTAGGTTTATTTGGCGAACATTTGAGTTAATTACTCACTTCATAAAAAGGCGGTCAAACCGCCTTTTTATTTATCTATAGTTTTTGATGATAATTTTCAGCATCTTATTTTAAATCAGTTAATATGAGCTTACTTTATAGCCTAATAAACAAGATGCTTATATTTCATGAATTATTTTGATTATTTTCTCTTCATTTTTAGTGTCATTATTATGATTGCTATCCCTGGCCCAGTCATGATTTTAGTGGCAAGCGCTGGGCTTAAAGGCGGCTATAAAAAAGCACTGGAAACCATTTTTGGTACAAATCTCGCATCACTGGTTTTAATTTTTATTTCAGTACTCGTACTTAAAGGCGTATTGGGTATTAATGAAAGTTATTTAAATATTATTCGTGTTTTAGGCTGTCTCTATATTGGCTATTTAGGATTTAGTATTCTTAAAGAAGTGATTCAAGCTCCACATCCAGAAGCAATACAAACCGTTTCTGCCCAAAATGGTGGTTTTAAAAAAGGCTTTTTGGTCGGTATTTCAAATCCTAAAGATATTATTTTCTTTTCGGCTTTCTTTCCTCAGTTTGTCTCTATTTCACCTAACTTAAATTTCAGTCTAACTGTTCTTACCCTGACATGGATTGTTTTAGATTTTTTAACCCTATCTTTAGTGTATGTATTTTTCCGCCGTCTTTCTAACAGCCACTTATATCCTAAAATACTCGGCTTATGCGGCCTATTGCTTTTATTAATTGCCTTATACGGTTTATATCAGACTTTTATGTAAAGATTGAGAGGCATAACCCTAATCGACTTATGTCTCTTCCACCTTGCCTTTCCATTTCTGTAAGAGAACAACTCTTATACAATCTAGCTCATTGAAAGCCTTAAAAATTGTTTCATAATGAAATAAACAACACCATCGTGATAAAACATTATGGCCAAAAATTATTATGAAGAATTAGAGGTTACACGAGAAGCCTCTGCTGATGAAATTAAAAAAGCATATCGGAAATTAGCTCGTAAATATCACCCCGATATCAGCAAAGAAAAAGATGCAGAAGAAAAAATGCAGGCGATTAACGTTGCCTATGACACGTTAAGCAATGCAGAAAAAAAAGCTGAATATGACCAAATGTTAGATCACCCACAGGGCTTTAATGACTTTGGTCAAGGTGCAGCTCAAGGTGGATTTGATGGCGCGCGTTTTTATCGTCAGGGCTTTACGGGCGGCGGTGGTGAACAAGCTGATTTTAGCGGTTTCGAGGATTTGTTCGGCCGTTTTGGTGCTGGTTTTGGTGGTGGGCAACAACAATACCAAAGACAACAACGCAGTTACCGAGGTGAAGATCAGCATGCCAGCATAGAGGTCGATCTTGATATTGCCTATCATGGGTCAACACAACAGATTACCTTACAAATTCCGACTGTGAATGTCTATGGTGAGCCTGAGGTACAACGTAAAACCCTACAGGTGAAAATACCGAAAGGCATGAAGGAAGGCCAACAAATTCGCCTAAGCGGACAAGGACAAAGTGGTATCAATGGTGGTGCCAACGGCGATCTTTACATCGAGATTCAATATAAAGATACCGATCGTGTTCATGTCGAAGGCAGTGATGTATATTTAACTGTAGATGTAGCACCTTGGGAGGCCGCATTAGGTCAAGGTATTGAAGTAAAAACACCTGCTGGGCCATTACATGTCAATTTACCTAAAAATGCAAAACAAGGACAACAGCTACGTTTAAAAGACAAAGGGATACCAAATAAAACGCCAGGCCATCTTTATTTAATTTTAAATATTGTATTCCCGCCTGCACATTCTGAAAAAGAAAAAGAAGCGTATCAGCAATTGGCTGAAGCCTTTGCTTCATTCGAACCTCGTTCATCTCATTAGGGAGCAAGATCATGACAACCATCCATTATCGAGAAATTGTATGTGACGGCCACACCTTTAGTGCTGAAGTCGTTGATGAACAATCTACATTTGACTTACAACAATTTGCTCAAGCCTGTGGTCAAAGCCCAGACTGGATTTTAGAGCTTATTGAGTACGACATTTTAGTGATTGAAAGTACCCCTGAGAAACATCAGTTCATGGGTGAAGATGTCGTTCGTGCTCGTAAAGCGTATCGTTTACAACGTGACTTTGACGCAAGTTTGGCAGCAGTTGCGGTGATGTTAGATTTGATTGATGAAGTGCAACAACTTAGAAAACAGTTGAAGCATTTTCATTAGATCAGATAGTCACGACGGAGTCCTACTGGCACTCACTATCTATTTCATCAGCTAATTACGTTACTTTTGTTTTGGCAAAAGTAACCAAAACCATTGTCATCCACAAAACCTGTTCACTACTTTCATTTAAAGTATTGCTTTGCAAAAACAATAACTTCTAAATTATGGGCAGGTTGTGGATGACGCTTAGCTCAAGCAAATTTGGAAAAAGTTCAATAAAAATTGAGGAATTACTTCAACCGAGTAATCTTCTCCACTTCCTTCAAAGTCTGCTTAATCGGTTCATATTCCAAAAACCAGAACAAATTCATCCGCTCTTGGCGGTGCTGCTGAGCCAATAAATCAATAACACTTTTCTCGCCACGCCCTACCAAATGCTGTCGATAGAAGTAGTAAAGCAAGAAAACCGTACTGAGCAACATGACACCAAGCATAATCCAGAACCCCACTGGCGACTTAAGCCCTGGAATAAACTCAAAGTTCATTCCATAGATACCTGTTAAGAGTGTAAGCGGTGCAAATACGGCCGTAATAATGGCAAGAATACGCATATTTTCATTGGTCTGATTCGCAATCGCTGAGAAATGCAAATCAATTGCCGACTGAATAGCGCTACGTAAACGTAAAGTATGCTTTTGAATACGTTCGACATGACTCATTAAATCATTTAAACGAACTAACAGAAGATCTTGAGAACTATGTGTCCGCTCACCAATCACATGATGATAGTTTTCTACAATTTCATCTCGAAACTCTTGCAAGGTTTCAATTTGCTCTTCGCATAAATTTTCAACTTGTTGAAAAGCCATGTTTTCATGGAAAAGTTGATGCCATTGTTTAAAACGACGATTGCCCTGTAGTAGTTGTTGTTGCCAGTGCTCGACCCTTCTAGTTAAAGGTGAACGAATATCAAGATAACCATCCACCATGCTATTCAGCAGACGTAGACACAAATCTACAGGTGAATTAGGCAACTTACGGGTTTTGTTTTGCTCTTCTAGAGTTTTACATAAAATATTTTCAAGGCGCTGAATATAGTTTTCAATCGACTTGTTACCCTGCTCACGTACGCTAATGAGTACTTTAGGCGTAAAAATAAAACTAATTGGCGTGGTGGCTAAGCCAAATACACTCTCATGAGTTTCCCCATTTTTAATTTCATCATCAGGTGTCACGAGCTTTTTGAAAATGAGCAGATCATATTCTTCAAGCGTATCAAAGGCACAAGGATGCTCAATATTGGCAATATCTCGCATATGAAATTCATTAATTGCGACATCTGAAAGCTGCTGAATTTTTTGTTGCCATTCTTCATTATGGTTAACAACATCAGATCTCACACTATCAATCCAGAAGAACTCTAGAACATGTTCAGTGTGCTTTTCTCGGCTCAAAAAAACATAGCCATCCTTTTGATGACGATAAAAATAATAAACCTGCATACCACGTCGATCTGTTTGTGTATTACTTGCATCATGCCATAAAAAAAGCCCGCATCAAGCGGACTTTTTTATTAGTGAGTTAAGCAATTATGCTTGCTCAATATCTTTCATAGTCAATTTGATACGACCACGGTTGTCAACATCAGCAACTTGTACTTTAACTTCCTGACCTTCTTTAAGAACGTCAGTTACGTTCGCAATACGCTCATTCGAGATTTGCGAAATGTGAAGAAGACCATCAGTACCAGGCATAATGTTTACGAACGCACCAAATTCTACGATACGAATCACTTTACCGTCATAGATTTTACCTGGTTCAACTTCAGCAGTAATCGCTTGGATTTTTGCAATCGCAGCTTTAGCAGCAGCTTTAGTTTCACCAAATACGCGAACTGTACCGTTATCTTCGATATCGATTGCAGCTTTAGTTTCTTCAGTAATTTGACGGATAGTTGCACCACCTTTACCAATTACGTCACGGATTTTGTCCGGATTAATTGTAATTACTTCAAATGTTGGAGCATGCATTGAAATTTCAGGACGAGCGCGTGAAATTACTTTGTTCATTTCATTAAGGATGTGCATACGACCAGCAAATGCTTGGTTTAACGCAACTTCCATAATTTCTTCAGTAATACCTTCGATCTTGATGTCCATTTGAAGTGCAGTAATACCGTTTGCAGAACCTGCTACTTTAAAGTCCATGTCGCCAAGGTGGTCTTCGTCACCCAAGATGTCAGAAAGTACAGCGAAACGCTCACCTTCTTTCACTAAGCCCATTGCGATACCAGCAACTGGCGCTTTAAGTGGAACACCTGCATCCATAAGTGATAATGATGCACCACATACAGAAGCCATTGAAGATGAACCGTTAGATTCAGTAATGTCAGATACAATACGGATCACGTACGGGAAGCGGTCAGCAGCAGGAAGAACAGCTTGAACACCACGACGTGCTAAACGACCATGACCAATTTCACGACGTTTAGGACCAGACTCACGACCTGTTTCACCTACAGAGTATGCAGGGAAGTTGTAGTGCAACATGAAGTTGTCAGTTTTAGTACCAGAAAGCGTATCAACCATTAACGCATCACGAGTATTACCCAAAGTTGTTGTTACCAACGCTTGAGTTTCACCACGTGTAAATAATGCAGAACCGTGTGCACGGTCTAATACGCCAACTTGAACGTCGATACCACGAACAGTTTTAGTATCACGACCATCAATACGTGGCTTACCTGACAAGATGTTGTCACGTACTGTGCGGTATTTAAGGTCTTCAAATAATTCGTTTACTTCGTCAGCAATGCCAGTTTCGTCATTTTCAGGAACGAACTGAGCTACAGCTTCTGCATAAAGTGCATCAAGTGCTGCATAACGGTCTTGTTTAACTGCAATTGTATATGCTTCAGAAATTTTAGCTTCGAAAGCTGCTTTTAATTGCTCAAGAAGTGCTTCATTTTTAGTTGGAGCAACCCAAGTTGATTCAACTGCACCAGCAGCCGCAGCAAATTCTTTAATTGCTTGAATCGCGATTTGCATTTCGTCATGACCGAAAAGCACCGCACCAAGCATTTGGTCTTCTGAAAGCTCTTTCGCTTCAGACTCAACCATTAATACAGCAGACTCTGTACCAGCAACCACAAGGTCAAGGTCAGATTGAGCAAGTTGTTCAAAATTCGGGTTTAAAACGTATTCACCGTTAATTAAACCAACACGTGCTCCACCAATTGGACCACGGAAAGGAGTACCAGCAATAGACAATGCTGCTGATGTACCAAGCATTGCTGCGATATCAGCATCCATAGTTTTGTCAGAAGAAACAACTGTTGCTGTTACTTGAATTTCGTTGAAATAACCTTCTGGGAACAACGGACGAATTGGGCGGTCAATAAGACGTGAAATTAAAGTTTCAGCTTCAGACGCACGACCTTCACGCTTACCATAACCACCGGGGATACGACCTGCTGCATATTGTTTTTCTTGATAGTTAACTGTTAACGGGAAAAAGTCTTGACCCGCTTTTGCTTTAGGTTGAGCAACAACTGCAACTAAAACAGTTACACCACCCATTGTGATTAAAACTGTATTCGCTTGACGAGCAACGCGACCCGTTTCTAAAACGACTTGATGTTGACCGAATTGGAATTCTTTACGAACGATGTTAAACATTGACATGTATTGTATTTTCCTAATTTTATTCTAGTGAGACCCCTAAGGTTTGGCATTCAGACTACACCAATTGGTAGATAAATGACAAAGCTTAGAAGCCATCACACTAGACCAAAAATTTTAAATAATATTAAACGCAAAGAAGGAGCGCACAAGCGCCCCTTCTATAAATCGCCTAACGGTGATTAGACGAAACTTTCTTTTCAGGAACAAAGCATAGCAACATGCGATAAACCGAAAACAAAGCAAAATCGAATTAACGACGTAGACCTAAAGCACCGATCAAAGCAGTGTAACGCTCGTGGTCTTTACCATTTAAGTAGTCAAGTAATTTACGACGTTGGTTAACCATACGGATCAAACCGCGACGGCTATGGTGGTCGTGTTTGTGAGCTTTAAAGTGACCTTGTAAATCATTGATTTGAGCAGTCAATAAAGCTACTTGTACTTCTGGTGAACCAGTGTCGTTTTCAGCGCGAGCAAATTTAGCAATGATCTCTGCGCGGTCTGCATTAGTTAAAGCCATTCGATTTCTCCGAGATGCTTAAAAAATAAAATGATATGAATCAGTTGAGCGCAACTGACTGCCGTGCATCACTACAGCAAGTCGCCTATTTTAAGGTATCTATATATGGATTGCAAAATTGTTTTCAGTTACCTGTCATTTTAGACACTGACATCAGCGTCTCAACCCTGCACACTTGGCCTTCAATAAAAAGAAAGAAGCGCGAGGGACGTGTGAAAATATTTTCGACTAATACCTGTCCGGTACCAGACGATATTGGATCGGTCATTCATCACAAAGATGAGGTGCCTGCTGAACAAGGTGGAATGAATGAACATCAGGTTCAAAAGATCTGGAAAAGTATTGAGTCGCTTTATAAAACTGGAAATTATCCACTCATTACATTTTGTTTACGCAGACAGGGGAAAATTTTATTAAATCGAAGCATCGGCTATGCTCAGGGGAACTCTCCAGCAGGTCTGCAAAATAATGCACTCATTGCAACGCCTGACACTCCTGTTTGTTTATTTTCAGCCTCAAAAATGATTACTGCCATGCTGATTCATCTTTTAGATGAAAAAGGTGAAATCAACTTACTCGATCCTGTCAGTTATTACATTCCAGAATATGGTGTAAATGGGAAGCGCCGTGCGACGATCTTTCATTTATTAGCACATCGTGGCGGCATCCCTTATATAGACGGCGAAGTCACTCCTGAACTGCTTTTTGATAAAGATGAAATTTTAAAGCGTCTATATGCAGCAAGACCCGTTTCTCCTGCAGGTAATCACCTCGCCTATCATGCTGTAACTGCAGGTTACATTTTGGGAGAAATTATTGAACGGGTCACAGGACAAGATCTTCGTCAGTTTGTACATGAGACCATCGAAAAACCGATGGGTATGCCCTATTTTAACTATGGTTTGAAGCCAGAATATCGTGCAAAAGTCGCACTCAATTGTGCAACAGGCTTACATCCTCGCTTGGGGACAGATCATTATCTCAATCATGTATTAGGCGGCGGTTTACAACTCGCTGTAGATGTCACTAATGACAGCCGCTTTATGGATACGATTTGTCCTGCCGGTAACATTTATACGAGTGCCGAACAGGCTGGACGTTTTTTCGAAATGCTCTTGAGTGGTGGAAGTTATCAAGGCAAACAAGTTTTAAGTGAGAAAACAATTTTTAGAGCAACTCTACCGACCACAGGAGTTAATATTGACCGAACCTTATTAATCCCGATGCGTTATGCATTAGGTCCAATGCTCGGTAGCAATCCAGTAGGTTTATTTGGTCCAATGACTGGTCAAGCTTTTGGTCATCTTGGTTTTTCCAATATTTTATGTTGGGCCGATCCAGAGCGTGATATTAGCGTTTCTCTGTTGACTACCGGAAAATCCGTAGTAGGTACTCATCTGCCTGCTTTGGCAAATCTGCTCTATCAAATTTCTAGCCAATGTCCTCGAATTCCTAGAGATCAACGTCGTTCATTGTTCGGTAGTGACTCACATGAAACAGATCTAGTTTAAATAGCAATAATCTAGCTATAAAATAAAAAACCCAAGCATTTCTGCTTGGGTTTTTGGCGCTGTAGTTCTTATTTATCGTGTTTATCGCTGTTCTTATTGTTATATGTGAGATGCTTTATACATCTTTCTTCTAGTTTTACTCACTTCCGTTGTTTTTATTTCTATTTCCTTATGGAATGTATTCTCTCATATCCAATTATGAAGAAAAGTAGTATTTTTCTTATCATCATGTAAGTAAAAACGTACAGGTCTGTCTAATATTTAGCGTTTGTCTGTAACAGCTAAATAACGTACGGTTCTGTATAACATTTAACTTAACAATTCACGGGAAAAATGACTATTTAAGAATCATATTACAAATAAATATATTAATACGATTGGTTTAAATTGTTGATAATAAGGACAAGAAATCGTGTGAAATACATAAAGATTTATTTAATTTATTTGACATGATAAAAACTCAAAATATAAAAAAGCCCTGTAGTCTCTCCCAAAACTACAAGGCTTAGCGGCTGTAAGTTTCCTCTTTATTCACCTACTTCATTGTAAGTTCGCAGTCTCTCGACTTAAGTTATTATTATTGTGCGATTTTGCCCGACATTCCTTGCCAAGCTCGTTGTGCGTTTATAATCTCAAAAACAGGGGGTGTTCTCTAGCAGCAAATATCTCGAATCTATGTAAGCTTTTTCTTACAAAGGTCAAAATATTAAGTTTGACTTAACGAACTAACCGATTAACCTTTTCAACTAAACCGCTTCTTCTTGTCGTACGAACTGTAAAAGATTGTAATAAAGCCTCAGGGTGAACCAAAAGACTCACTACCTTTTTCGCTCGTGTAATCGCAGTGTAAATAAGTTCTTGGCTTAGCAAATTCTTGGCAGCCTGATCGAGAACTACAGCAGTATGTGTAAATTCAGAGCCTTGCGATTTGTGAATGGTTAAGGCAAACGCACTTTGAATACTTTTAGGTAGTCTGTTTGCAGCAACCCATTTATTTAAACTAGGAAAATACACTTCAAACTGTTGAGGCTGAGTACGGTGTTCAAAACATAAACCAATGTCACCATTTGAAATGCCAAGTTGGTAATCGTTATAAGTCATCATAACTGGACGGCCAACATACCACCCTCCTAAGGTCACAATACCTAGCTGTTGTTGTAACCAGCGTTCGGCATATTGATTAAGTTGCTGTAAGCCAAATGGTCCATGACGTACAGCAGTTAAAATACGGTAGTCATCGAATGATTTAACGATATTTTCAATATACTCAATTGAGCGATCATCTTGTAAATAAGCTTTTAGGCTTTGCACATAGCCTTGAAAACCCACCATCAACTTTTGATAGTAAGCTTCTAGCTCTATAGGTGACTCTTCAGGTAAGTATTCAAGCTGAACCACATCGGGCATATCAACTTCTAAAGGAATTGAACGTAACTCTGAAACCTGAACAATATCAATTTCAAATTGCTGTAGAACCTTCTCATGATTGATCTGACTGGTTTGCATTTGAATAAATCGTGCCACTTGCCCAATTAACGCACCTTCTGCAAAACGGCGGCTGGTCTGAAGGTGAACACGGTTTTCAGACAAAGCGTCGATTTGCTGTAAATCTGCAAGTACAGCTCCAACATCTACTGAAGCAAGCTGGTTGGCATCGCCTAGCAAAATAATTCGGCAAGACTCAGGCACCGCTTCAAATAATAAAGTTGCCAGATTTAAATCCAGCATAGAAGCCTCATCCACCACAATAACGTCATAAGGCAAAGTCTGCTTTTGATTAAAACGTGGAGTTTGACTATGCCCCATACCCAATAAGCGATGAATAGTTTGGGTACTTTGGTTTCTTAGCTCATCACTAACTAGTCCTGACTCAAGAAGCTTAGGGTCGTTAAACGAGTTTTGTAAGGCTTCTTGCATACGCTGTGCAGCTTTACCCGTCGGAGCAGCCATCGCCACACGAATATGCGGGATGGCTTGGCTAAGTACAGCAATAATACGAGCCAACGTATACGTCTTACCTGTCCCCGGGCCACCTGTAATGATACTTAAGCTCTGCTGAGTCACCATTTGCAAAGCAGCTTGCTGATGTGGGTCAGTGAGTAAGTTTAAATGCTCTTCACACGAAACTGGTTGAATTGGTTGTTGCTTTAATCGACGAATTTGCTCAGCTAGACGTTGCTCTAGGTTCCAATATCGGTATAATGCCAACCCCTGCCCGTCGTGGACACAAGGGGCAACTTGAGACATCGCTTGTTCTGCGGATATCGCCAGTTGACCAAGTGTTTCTGTTTCTTCTGGGCTAATCGCAATACAACTGTCACCTTGCAAGCTCGCTTCAATAAGCTGCTGCAAAAAACAAGCTGCCTCTGGAGCTTGTGTCTGTGCAGTAAACGGAGCTTGATTTAGAAAGGTACTCCAAGTCGTCAACCAGCTTAAATCGCTTTGTTCAGGGCTATTTAAATTGTCCACACACTTATCCACCTAGTTTTCCACACGCTTGTCCACATGGTTATAGACAGGATTATCCACACCCCAAGTATTTGTTAATTCTAAAATTAGATCATTTATCAGCATTTTTTATGCAATTTTATCCTCAGCAAAGTACCCTAAAATAGCATCAAGTCGTAGAACAAATTCTGTACTTGGCTGCCAATAATAATAACCCTGCTCAGCTTCGCCATTCATACCACGCAAGTAAAGATAAGTCGCCCCACCTAGGTGTTGCTCAATATCATAATTTTGCATTTTGACTTTTAAATAACGATGTAACGCAACTAAATACAAGCCTGCTTGTAGCCAATAGCTGGCTAGAGACATACTTTGGGCAATGCTTGCCCCACTATAATCCGCAAGGTTTTCACCTAAGTAATTACTTTTATAGTCAGCAATGTGATAACGCTGCCCATCAAAATAAACCAAGTCTATCGAACCATTTAAATAGCGTGCGGAACGAGCCTCTAATAACTCAGGCATTTCCATACCATATTCAGCAAACAGCTGCTGAATACGTTTCATGGCTAACACACGATCTGAGAGTGCCAAATAAAAAGGACACTCTGATAAATAGTGCTCTGGTTGTAACTGATTTAGGCGAAAACCTTGAGATAACGGCGTGTTTAGAATCTCTTGCAACCATGTCGCCACAGCGTGATAAAGCGAATATTCCGCTTCTTGTTCTTCGGGAAAGCTTTCTTGATATTTGATTAATAAATCTTGCCACAAACTACTGTAGTCATTTTTAAAACGACGGCGTATTTCACTTACCCACTCATCTGAACATTGAAAATCAATATGTTCAAAAATTTCATGTAAGAAATTACCTGCAAGTGTTCCTCTAGGAAAGTTGCTTTTGATCCAGCTAATTGGCTGTGCTGCGGTCACTTCAACAGAAATAACCTGATCGAGTTCATCTTCGGCTAAAACAGCTTCATGGCTCTGGCTCGCAAGTAAATCTGTACCTACTTTATGTCTTAAATGCTGTGCCAGATAACTAAAACTGGTTTTGCCTCTCGAATAAAAGCGCTGGTCAGGAAAGTGTTGTGCCTGTATCTCAATAATATTGATGTGTTGATTTAAATGCATGGCAGCAGGTGGTTGCTCCAAAATCATTTCATCGCAACAACAACGGTGCTGGAATGGTTCAGCTCTGTTTTTCCAAAATGCCAAACCTGAAACAGACTTGCCATCTGTATCTTGCATGAGCGCATAAACACGATGACTAGCACGGGTTAAAGCCACATACCAAAGGCGGTTTTGTTCCGCCAAAGCCCGTTCTTCATGCTGCTTCAGTTCGGTTTCGTTTAAATACGTTTTATCGGCAATCGCAACGACTCGTTGTGTTACGGTTTGAGCAGATTCAGGCGTAGTGACATCTTGAGTTGAGAAATTGAGTGTTTTGTTATTTTCCCGAAATGGCTTATCAGCCCCAAGCAAAAAGACAATTTTAAACTCAAGGCCTTTTGACTGGTGAATAGTCATGAGCTGTACGCCAGCTTCACTCGACAATCTACGCTCTAGCTCCCACTCACGGTCAAGCGGTGACTGTAATTGCTTGAGATACCAATGATAGAGATTTTGCGCACCCTGATATTTCTCGCTATGCTGACTCAAAATTTCGGTCAAATGACGCAAGTTCACCACAACCCGCTCATTATCTTTACTCTGAGCAGCAACTAGATTTTTCCAAATGCCAAATTGGTTTAAACATTGCTGCCATGCCACTAAAAAACCCTGAGCCGACCACAATTCTCGAATAGCATCAAAGCCTGTCATAAACTGGCTTAAACCTTCAGCTGTTTGCTCAAGTTGCAACAGTTGTTTAAGATCCATAGCAAATAAACGGCTAATCAAAGCTCGTTTCACTTTGGCCTCATCGTAAGGATGGAGTATTGCCGTGAGTAAGGCCCCAACATCCTGAGCAATTGTGCAATCAAAAACACTTCGTTTTGATGGCCGGTTAACGCGTATTCCTAAACGTTCTAATTGAAATTGAACTTTATCAAGGCCATCATGATTACGAGACAAGACCGCAATATCATCTTCATTTAAAGCTTGGGTTTGAGTATCTTTTTGAAGATATAACTGCCCAGTATGTGACTGGTTGAGTAAATCCAGAATCTTCCATGCTACTTGCTGTGCTTCCGTTTCCTTGTCTTTTAGCAGAAGCCAACGTAAAGGGTACGGGTTAGGCTGATTTTGATCGACTAAAGCTGGGTGAGGTCGAGTCCCTGCCCGAATCGGGTCATATTGAACCTGTTCACCAAAGTCGATTTGCCTTTGAAATAAGCCATCAACCACTTCAACCAAGTCAGCGACTGAACGATGGTTATGAATTAATTTATATTCTCGACCATGCTTTGCCTGAATATCTTTATAGGCATTTAAAAAGGTAAGCATATCCCCACCACGGAAACCGTAAATTGCCTGCTTACGGTCACCCACCATAATCATGCAACCTTTTTGGTAACGCTCTGGATGACGCCAAATGCTGGCGAGCATATCGTCTTGGTCTTGGTTAGTGTCTTGAAATTCATCGACTAAAATTAAGGGATATCGAGCCTGCACAAATACGGCGAAACGTTGCCCCTGCTCGCCCTTTAAAGCTTCTGACAAAGTGCGAATTTGCTGAGAAAAAGTCGTCTCACCCTTATTTTGTAAAACCTGAGGTAAACGTTTCTTAACTTCTACACACAAATAGGCTTTTAAATAAATATGAAGCTGATCGAACTGTTCAGCGTAGTTTTTCAGCACACCAAACAACTGCTGAATCTGCTGAATACAAGGATGCTGATAGAATCCATCTGAAATTTCGGCAGGACATTTTTTAAAAACTTTCTGATCGGTAAGTTGGCCTAAAAACTTAAAAACGAGTTCCCGTTGTGCTGCCAAAGATCCATCAAAAACCAGAATACTGTCGCTTTGGGTGAGAACTTGCAAAAGCTGCGGTAAACACTCGCTAAATAATTTGTTAAACGCCCCATTACGAAATACTGTGCCGCTTACATGTTTATAGTGTTCGCCATCAAGCGAGTAATACGGTTCTAAAAGGCTGATATCAATTTCTGTTGCCAACTGTTTGAGCTGAGCAAGCTGTTCAAATTCAATGGTAGGTTTTTCGGGAAGTTTAAAATGAGCAGAACTAAAATTTAGTGAGTCTTCGAGCAGTTTAACAAAACTGTCGACACTTTTTAACTCACCTGCCAGATACAACGCATCAATCACAGTTTGAGGCTGAGACTGTATCCATTCACGTAGTACATCATGAATCAGTTGGCGGCTATAAGCTTTAGTATCATCGGTAATTTGAGCACGTTCAATTTTGCCGCTCTCAAAAGCAAACTCACGTAATAGTTTTTGGCTAAAGCTATCGAGTGTTCCGACAAATAGCTCATCCAACTGATCAATGACGAGCTTTAAACGCTCACAGGCATAGGCAATACGTGTCGCAAAATGCTTGAGAACATGTTGCAGTAATAAGTCAGATTCTTGTTCTGCCTGTAAAAGAATCTCTTTTTCAGTCAAACTCCGCTTAGCATCTAAGTAACGGTAGGTTTCGACCAAACGCGCACGAATTCGGCTTTTCAACTCGGCCGCAGCAGCACGGGTAAACGTGGTCGCTATGACTTGTCTAGGCAAATATTTCTCAAGAAAAATACGTACCATCAAACTCGACAGTGTATAGGTTTTCCCTGTGCCAGCCGAAGCTTCAATTAAATGCAATCCGCTAAATTCAATATCAGTAATAGGTTGATAAGACACCTTTACTCTTGAGTTCATGCCTTACTCCGAATATTGAAATTGAAAAACTGGATGATACAAATCATATGCAAACTCATCACAAGCGTGTTGAAGCAATGCTTGTGCATCTTGTTCTTGCAAAATAAAACGCCAGTCCTTATGTAACTTACACGCTTCATTTTGAGTCATATCGATAGCGGTAAATGACCCAGTTTCATTCCAGTATTTTAACAGCTCGGTATAGCTCTTCTCATCCAGTTTTATTTTTTCTGTCGGATTTGTTATTTCCCACTGATATGCCTTGGCTTTTTCCAGAGGCTTTAGCATTAAAGCTGCTGGTAGCACCAGTGGTTGCTGTTGAGCATAACGCCAGATCTTAAACCACGGTTGTAAAGACTGCCGAGCTTGCTCCGAACTAATACCTTTACAGATTACGGTTTGATCACTAAAAACCACTATACGGCGTCTTTCAGCTCCTGCACTTCCCTCATTTAAATAGGCCAACCAAAGCAGGTACTCTAACCAGACTTTTGCACGTCTTTTGGCCCGAGCACTTGATGCTTCCATACTTACCCAATCCTGAGTTTCAGATTTTGGCACTGTAATATTCATGTGCAGCTGTTTGGCAATTCGCCAGACTCGCTGCGTGGTTTGTGTCACGGCTGGTACATAATGATGAAGACGTTCAAGCAAACATTCCTGTTCAAAAACGCCTTGTTGCCAAGCACTATATTGAACTTTGCCTACAGGCAACTGATCAAGTAGAGCTTCAGGCTGTGCCTGCTGTTCGTTTTGCTGTAAAAAATGTCGAATGGTATAACGGCCTAAACCATCTAAAAGCAAAGGTTCGTTCTGATCTAACTCCCCAACAGTTCCTAAGTTTTCTACACCTAAAGTTTTTAAATATAAGCGTGCGGGGAAAGTCACATCCTGTATCCACTGATGGCTGTCTAAAACCAACATGTCAGGTATTTCTAAAGGATAAGATGTATTTGCCCAAGGCTTAAGAACACCAGATGCTTGCTGAATTTGCATAGCTACATTAAACCAGTGATCTTGGTAGCGAATATAGTTGTTCTCGGCCATAAAACCCTTCGGGTCAAACGGCTGTAAATAATGTAAATGGTAGAGCTGTTTTAATTGAGACGGAATTTCAATGCCTTCAATGACTTCACGCTCAGGTGCATTTGGCTCCGGTTTTACAATAAGCGCAAGATGCTCACGGAACTCTTGAAGAATACTAGAAGGATCTCTCACCTCACCGTCATTGACATCAAAACCGTTATAAAACAGCCATAGATTTTCTTGGGCTAAAAGTAAGGCATCTAAGAAAGCGCCTTGGTCATCCTCAAGACGGGAACGATCACCGAGTTGTTGACGTAAGGCATCCATCAAATCAAATGGTACATGCGTATCACGGTTTGGAAACTGCCCTGCATCAAGGTTCAACATCACAATTAAGCGATAAGGCAAAGGACGAATTTGTCCAATCTGAGCAAAGGTAATCTGTCCAGTTGGTTCAGCTTGTGCCGTCTGGTTTTCTAAAGTTCGCTGAATCTCATCGAGGATATAAGGCAAAGGCAAGGTAATTTTACGTAAGGTACCTGTTTCTGCCTCGGCATAGTAACTTGCAAGTGTTAACATACGCTCTTGTTTTTTTACAATTTCCCGAGCAGTTTTTAAAGCAGCCACACCAGCCTGTTCAAACTCGACTATATCTTGCGACAACACTTGCAGCCAGTATTCTACGGTATGAACTTTTCTTTGCTCATGCATAATGAGCCAGTCACGGCGCTCATTTAAATCTTGATAAATCTGAATGAGCGTACCAACAAGCTCAAAATCGCCTGGTTGAACTTTAGCGTAACTAAGTACCTGATTAAATGTAGCGTGTTCGGGAATTGCAATGCCGAGCGCTAACCGCTCTAAAGCAAATTTAAAACTATACCGATAATCATCATCGCCGTCACATAAGCTACGTTTCAGATGCTCTGCATCAAGACCACGTTTAAACCCTGCATCGGCCAGTAATGCCAAAACTCGCTCTACTTGAGCATATTCAAGAGCATAGCGCTGCTGCGTCGCATGTAAACCAAGCCAGTCAGCGAAATCATCAAAGCTAAATCGTCCTTGCATAAGGTGAATACGCCCAATCACGGCACGCCATGCATTAAGTGCATCAAGTGAGGCAATCCCTGCTATTTTGACAGGCAAATGCACGCCTTGCTCAGTTGCCGTAGCTGGAAAAACACTTCGTATTAAAGGCTCAACTTCTGCCAAATTAGGCACTAAAACCAGAATATCATTTGGACGACACGGCTGTTCATGCGATTTAGCCAACCAGCCAATCAATTGCTCTTTTAATACTTCAAGTTGGCGCAATGTTGAGTGGCAAACATGAATCTGGATAGAGTCATCATTCGATGCGAGTTCATATTGCTTAGGCTGTGGTTCCACCAAATGCAAAATATCTGACTGAACTTTGCCAAGTAGACTCTCAGGAAAATCATCTACAAAGGCGTCGACCCATTTACCCTCCTCACCTGTAGACAGGTTCGAAAGTAATGAGAAGTGATCGCGGGCTTGTTTGCCCAATCTTGTTAAAAGTGGATGTCTCGACTCACGCGCCTCAGCATTAAAGTTAAGCGTAAATTTATCAAAAAAATCGGCAATTTCAGCATCGGTCGCTTGAGGATTTTTCGCAATAAAACGCTCTTTCACACCTAAATCATAATGCTGTTTCCACAGAGGATCGACACTATCGGCCCAATATTCTTGTGAAGGGTTATAGTGCAAAATCAAAACATCAATGTATTGCCCTAAACGGCGCAAAAATTGAAGCTGGCTAGGCGGTAAATCTAGCAAAGTAAAAACGACAATTTGCTCTGGCAAACGAGATAATGCCTTCTTCTGGCGCTCAGGATGGTCTAATTCCTGCCAAAACAGCTCGTCAATTTGCTGCATTTGCATAAAATCATCATGAAAATGCTGCTGCCATAACCAGCGCTGCCAACGTTCTAACTCTTGTGTTTGCTGCAAAGTAAAAGCAGAAATTTCTTTATCTTTCTGCGCAATATACTTTTCGATATCGAGTGCTCGGCCTTGTCCCCACGCTGCTAACCAGTTATTTGGACAAGTACAGGTATTTTCACACCCACGTTGGCACTGTCCCCGATAAACCATGTAATTACTAAATAAATCGGCAACCTGCTCAGCCACCCAATACAACATTTTTTGTTTTTTTAGCTGTTTCTCAATCCCTTGTTCAAGTCGATCTGCACTGTCGTAAATACGCTGAACAATAGAATGTAATGGATGTGAGTCATCTATACTCATTTCATCAGGCTGAATAAACTCTTGTAATGCCTGATGTACACGCCATTTAAAAATCAGGCGTGGAATATTCGCTTTACGAACCTGTTCTTTATGCGCGGTAAGAACCTGTTGATAGGCGTACCACTGAAAACCGCGAACTCGCTGATGGAACTGGTAATTGGCTGTCATTCCTTGTTGTTCTGCAAGTTTTTGTATAAGCCACTGCTCAACTGCAGGACTAGGTACAATAAAATGCTGGGCTTTCAAAACCTGTAAAGGATGCGTAGAAGGTTGGGACGTAGATGCCAGTACGCCCTGCAACAACACATCAATACGTTGACTTTGAATAACATGGATGCCCATTTATTTCATACCCTACTCGCATAATTTATGCACAAAATCATAAACATTCATTACTATACAACTGAATCTGACTATGTCACGTTGGTTTAAACACAGCATAATCTAACTTTAGGTGTCACTTGCCTTGTGTTTGGAAGGCACCATTAAGGAACCCATTACAGGTAAACATTATGAAAATTGATAACATTCCTGACTATATTGATCCTAGCCTAAATCTGGAACAAATTCGCGATGAGTGCCACGATCTCATTCAGAAAAGAGCTTACGTGTCTGCTGGTGCAGCAATTGTACCGATTCCTTTTTTTGACGTGGTCGTAGATTTGGGAATTTTGACACAGCTTATTCCCGATATTAATGCTCGCTTTGGCTTAGCACCTGAACATGTCAGCGTCTATGATCCAAAAACAAAAACCATTCATTGGGATGAATTGCGTAAACGTGGCTTTCAATTTTCAGGTTTTATGGTCGCGCGTACAACCGTTAAAAAAACCTTTAATGGTTTCTTTGGCAAAATCGTCACTAAACAAGTAACCAAATTTATACCATTAGGCGGACAAATTGTTGCAGCAAGTTTAGGTTATTTTATGATGAAAAAAATAGCCCAAACTCATCTAAATGATAGCTACAACCTTGCTAAACGCATTCAACAAAAGGGAATCAACTCAACAGTACTTGAGAGTTAATACAATCCTATCGTAATTTTTTTAAGGCACGTGACTGTGCCTTATTTTTTGCTTTTAAAATTTACACAATAAAACAAAAGATATGTTAAAAACTGTAATCTTCACTTATTTTTTTAAGTTTTACTAAAGTTTAAAAGTCTATTATTCAGTCTACAATGCCAAATGAAATACGGAGAGTCATTGTGGAATATGGACAATCAACATCCCGTTTACGTGCCATTTTTAATGTAACCAGTGGTAACTTCCTAGAACAATATGACTTTTTCCTCTTCGGTCTATATGCAAAAGCGATAGGTGAAACTTTTTTTCATTCTGATAGCAGCTATGCCGCACTAATGAAAACTTTTTTGGTATTTGCCGTTAGCTTTTTGATGCGACCAATTGGCGCACTCGTCTTAGGCCCATATGTCGATCGAATTGGCCGCCGAAAAGGATTAATGGTCACCTTAAGTATTATGGCACTTGGTTCCTTGTTAATTGCATTAACACCCGGATATGCCACCATCGGCTTTGCAGCCACTGTCTTAATATTTGTTGGTCGTCTAGCCCAAGGTTTCTCAGCTGGAGTTGAGCTAGGTGGTGTCTCCGTTTATTTATCTGAAATTGCTGAACCACATAACCGTGGGTTTATTACCAGTTGGCAATCTGCTAGCCAACAAGTTGCTGTAATTTTTGCTGCCACATTAGGCTATTTAGTCAGCCTAGCATTTACGAAAGCACAAGTTGATGCTTGGGCTTGGCGTATTCCATTTTTTGTCGGTTGTGCAATTATTCCGTTTATATTCTGGTTACGTAAATCTTTAGCCGAAACCGAAGCTTTTGCCTCTCGAAAAGAGCATCCAACTACTAAACAAATTATGTCAACGCTTGCAGCGAATTGGAAAATTGTAGTCGTTGGAATGTGTATGGTTGCAACAACTACAACCATGTTCTATTTCATTACAGTTTACACCCCAACTTATGGAAAAGAAGTTCTACATTTAACAACTGCAGAAAGCTTATTTGCAACGGTAATGGTCGGGGCAAGTAACTTTATTCTATTACCTATAGGTGGTTATTTATCAGATAAAATTGGTCGAAAACCATTATTGATTACCACAACAGTTTTAATTTTTATAAGTGCTTATCCGCTATTAAGCTGGCTGACTCAAAACATTAGTTTGGCACACATGTTAATTTCACTACTTTGGCTATCTCTGCTCTATAGTTTCTATAACGGCGCATTGGTCGTTTCCCTCACTGAAATGATGCCAAGCTCTGTAAGAATTGCTGGGTTCTCTGTAGCGTATAGTCTTGCCACTTCTATATTTGGTGGGTTAACGCCTATGATTGCCACATATCTTGTACAAGAATCTGGCAGCAAAAGTATGCCTGCTTTCTGGTTAATGTTTGCCGCAATCATTAGTTTAATTGCAACGCTTATTGTATTTCGCAATCGGAAAACTCTTGCTATAGAATCCCCATCAATCAAGGATCAACTTGCATAATCAAATAAGCAGTAATATTTAAACAGTTAAAGGAGACCTTAGTCTGCCTTTAACTGTTTTAAAATCGCTCTTAACACCTCTAACCGAGCTGTATATTTGTCATCAGTCGCAACAATATGCCAAGGTGCATACTCAGTGCTCGTTCGTTCAAACATATCTGCCGCTGCTTTTAAATAGTCATCCCATTTATCACGATTACGCCAGTCTTCTGCGGTAATTTTAAAGCGTTTATGCGGTGTCTCTTCTCTGGCTTTAAAACGCTGTTCTTGCTCATCTTTACTAATCGCTAGCCAAATTTTCACAACAATGGTTTGACTATCAAACAAATCTTTTTCGAAGCGGTTAATCTCATCATATGCCCTTTGCCACTCTAAAGGTGACGCAAACTCTTCAACTCGCTCAACGAGTACGCGACCATACCATGTCCGGTCAAAAATCGTAATTTTTTCAGCTTCATTAATACGGTTCCAGAAACGCCATAAATAAGGATGTCTCGCTTCAAAGCGTTCAGGAGCTCCAATACAGTGAATTTCATATTCACGCGGATCTAAATTTTTAACAATTCGTTTAATGGCACCACCTTTACCTGCGGCATCCATTCCTTCAAACGCAATTACCACATTTCGTTTATCAAAGCGCATGCTATCTGCAATTCTTTTACTCAGTTTATCAAGCTCTTTTTTATATTCGGCTTTATCAAGCTTTTCCTGAGCAGGTTTTAACAAACTTTCAGGAATCTTTGCTTGCTGCCATTTTCCTTTGACTTCACTTTCGTGCTCAGGTAAATCACGCATATTTTGCAAAAGATATTGGGCAAAAAACTGATCACGTTGTGTTTCATCTTCCCCATCAATAATGTACCAATCATCGGTAAAACGTCGGCGTAAATTTTGCAAAGTGTCATATTGTTTTTTATTACGCCAGTCTAAGCCGTGGAGTTTATGCCAGTGCTGTTCAGAAGGGTCTATTTTATCTAACCGTTTTTGCAATGATTTCCAAGAAAGATCAAACCAAACTTTAATCACATCGACATAATTATTTTTTAGGTCTTGTTCAAATGAACGCATATTTTCAACATACGCATCAAAACGTGCCTCATCCAAAGGCTCTGCAACATGAGTTGCTGTGACAAGCAAGTCGCTATACCAATTACCAAACATCACCACAATTTGGCCTTCAGTTGGAATAAATTCTGAATAAAACTGCCAAAATGCTTCTGTATCGGTGAGCATACGTGGCGCATCTGCTTTTACCCGCAAATATCTCGGGTCTAACCATTCGCGAAGCTGCTTAACTGCTTCCCCCTTTCCAGCAAGCTCAATACCACTCATTAATATCAATGTACTTTTAGCATTAGGCTTACCTCGACTATCTTTTAAAGCATATTGTGCTTCAATCAAATCGACTGAAAGCTGTTCTTTATCTCGAATTTCGAATTTCGGTTGTTGTTTACTCATAGTCTGGAGCTCTAATCTTTTATTGTTTAATTTCGATGATCTTTAACTTATGCGCTTAAATGATGAATTGCTATACAAATTATGTCATTGCAGCAAGATTTCACTTAAAAATTGACGCATAAATCATTTTTTTTACATCTACTCGCCATAGTAGAAGGTTACAATGCCTCTTATGATTTTTTGTAAATAGCCCAATATTAGAGCCTTACATGTCTAAACTCGCTGCTTTTGATGATCTTTTACAACAATATAAAACATTTAATTATCATGATAATCCTGTGCTTGCCCAACGTTTGCAAGATGTACAAACATGGCTAAAAGAGCGGATGAAAGATACCCATCATGACTTTTTTAATTTGCCAGAGCATAAGCTCATGTCAGAGTATTTTTTAAACCGTTTATATGGTGGTCCAGAGTTCGATGCGCTTGCTGCACAAATTGAACGCTTATTGAAATATGCCCATAAAGCCGAAAAAGTATTGCCTGAAAATGCGATTAAAACCGGAACTAAATCGGTAAGTTTGGCTGTGCTTGCAACTCAACTTGATGAGCAAGTTGCCATGCAACTTCTCGCAGACTACCCAGCAGATACCGTACTCACCGACGAGATCATGCGCTTGACCTTAATCAAGCTTGATCAAGCAGAAGCCCGTTATCAACAGCTTGCTCTTCTTGACGATCTAGGGATCGCTTTAGATAAATACATGCGTTCATTTATGATGTTCACTGCATTTAAAATGTGTAAAGGAATTGCTCAAAAATATCATTTCGAATTGATGTATGATTTTATTCAAGATGGTTTTAGTGCGATGAAACCGTTAAAATCTGCCGAGAGCTTTATCAAGACTTTTACGGAAAAAGAACGCCAAATTGTTGAAAATGTACATTCAGGGCATCCGAATCCGTTTAGAGTGTGATAAGGTCGGCACATAGAAAAACTCAACCTCACGAAGTTGAGATTTTATTCATTATATTTGCATGATGATGCCTGTAAAAATAGACAAAATCTGTCATCATGCAGAACTTATTCCGTTTCACTTGAGTTTGAGTCTAGGAGAGACAATATGTCTAACGAAAACCAAAAGCCAACATCTCCAACTGAGCAGGCACAAAGTTCAGACAAAGTTAGCCCATTCCTAAGCTCACCTTTACCGCAAGGTACACCTCAAGGGCAACAACAATCTTTACAGCAAACACTAACAGATACACCTGTTAGTGGTTCTGTACCTAAATATAATTTACCACGTGGCGCAGGTAACACTGGCAACGTTGGTGAAACAACACACTTTGGTTACTCAACAGTTAGAACTGAAGATAAAGCTCAAAAAGTTGCTGAAGTTTTTCACTCGGTTGCAAGCAAATATGACCTTATGAATGACTTGATGTCATTTGGTATTCACCGTCTATGGAAGCGCTTTGCAATTAATATGTCTGGTGTTCGCCGTGGTCAACACGTATTAGACATTGCTGGCGGTACAGGTGACTTAGCAAAAGTATTTAGTCGTGAAGTAGGTCCGCAAGGTCATGTGGTACTTTCAGACATTAACGAGTCTATGCTGAATGTTGGTCGTGACCGTCTAATTGATGCAGGCTGTACCAATGTCGATTTCGTTCTTGCCAATGCAGAAACATTAGAGCCATTTGCAGACAACAGCTTTGACCTTGTTACTATTAGCTTTGGTTTACGTAACGTAACTGATAAAGATGCAGCACTTGCTTCTATGTTCCGTGTACTTAAGCCAGGTGGTCGTTTACTGATTCTTGAATTCTCTAAGCCTGTATTTGAGCCATTCTCAAAACTTTATGATCTTTATTCATTCACTGCTTTACCGATTATGGGTAAATTGGTTGCCAATGACTCAGAAAGCTATAAGTACTTGGCTGAATCAATTCGTATGCACCCAGACCAACGTACTTTAAAAGGTATGATGGAAAATGCTGGTTTCCAGAACTGTGACTATCACAACTTAACTGCTGGTATCGTTGCCGTTCACCGTGGCTTCAAACTGTAAGGTATAGCGATATGTGGTCGATTCTGGCACTTGGTGCAGTCGAACGTATCATTCATCATCTGATCGATCTGGATGCATTAACCCGCATTCAGCTCAATCAGTTACAGGGCAAAATGTTGCGTGTTGTGATTGATAGCCCGCAGCTTTCTGTCGATGTATTCTTTGACCAAGAAAAAGTACGTCTTGAACCTACTGCAACTGGGCATAGCGAAAAACCTTCTATTTTTGAACAACGCCCTTTTGATCCGCAATTCAAAATTTCTGAAGCAACAGCAACTTTGCATATCAAAGATGTGGTTGAACTCATCAAACTATTGGTGAGTGATGCAGACCAGATTGGTAATATCCCACTAGAAGGTGACTATCACCTATTACAAGATATTCAAAAAATTATGCAGCAAGCTGAACCTGATTTAGCTGCGCATTTATCAAAATGGGTTGGTCCTCAACTCGCTCATGAAATTGGCAAGATTCAGCTTGCACCAAAGCATTTAAAACGTTCTCTTCAAAGCCATCTATTTTTTGCTGAAGATGCTTTAAAAGAAGACAGTGGTTTATTTGCCCCACGTTGGGAAATGGACAATTTAAATCAAGCTACGCGTAAGCTTAATCAAGATATTGACCGTCTAGAAGCTAAATTGCAGCAGCTCAATGCACAACTACAACCCACTCAAGACTAGGTAAGACTGTATATGATTCCGCACGTTTCACGTTTACTCGAACTTTGGCGTATTGCAGCGCACTATAGACTCGATACGTTATTCCCTGCGGATGAATTACCTGTTAAAGCTCAGCGTGCATTAAGTGTTATTAAAATGCATCCTGCTGCATGGTCGAGTCGCGAACGTAAAAATCCTTTAAAGCTCAAAGAAGCTTTAGAAGAGATGGGGCCACTTGCAATCAAACTTGGACAATTACTTTCAACTCGACGTGATTTAATTCCACCTGAAATACTCGCTCAATTGGTCTTACTTCAAGATCAAGTCAAACCTTTTGATAGCAATGTTGCCAAACAACGTATTCAAGAATCATTAAAAGCTGATGTAAATACCTTGTTTGCACGATTTGATGACCAGCCATTAGCGGCTGCTTCAATTGCACAAGTTCATACTGCTGCTTTGCACGATGGTCGAGAAGTCGTTGTTAAAGTGACTCGCCCTGACATTCGTAATCAAATTTTGCAAGACTTTGAGATTTTGGCATGGTTAGGCAACACACTAGAAAGTCGCCTTGAAGCTGCTCGTGCCTTACATCTCTCTGAAATTATTCAAGACTACCGCCAGATTATTTTAAATGAGCTGGACTTGAGTATCGAAGCAGACAACACTCGTCGTATGCGCCATTACTTTACTGGCTCAACCATGATGTACGTACCTGAAGTCTACATGGACACCAAAGATGTCATGGTAGCAGAGCGCATTACAGGTGTTCCTATTTCAGACACGGCAACCTTTGACCGTCTAGGCATGGACCGCGCACAACTTGCAGAAAAAGGATTAACCATTTTCTTTACGCAAGTATTCCGCGATAACTTTTTCCATGCTGACATGCATCCCGGCAATGTCTTTGTAGAAACAATTAACCCAAGCAATCCACGCTTTATTGCACTCGACTGTGCAATTATGGGCGAGTTATCTAAGCATGACCAAATGACCATTGCCCGCATGTTACTTGCTGTCATGAACAGCAACTTTATGCAGCTCATTCAAATTGTGCATCAAGCTGGCTGGATTCCACCGGGTACAGACCAAGATGCGTTATCTCGTGAAATGCGTCGCACAGTGGGTCCAATGGTATCTAAACCAATGGATCAACTTGATTTTGCAGGTATCTTGATTCAAGTAATGGATATTGCCCGTCGCTTCCATTTAGAAATTCCACCTCAACTCATGTTGTTGCTCAAGACTTTAGTGCATGTCGAAGGTCTAGGGACCGATCTTTATCCGCAGCTCGACATCTGGAAATTGGCAAAACCTATTTTGACTGAATGGGTCAAAGCCAACATGAACCCAGTCAAAAATATAAAAGAGTTAGGGCAGCAACTACCTGACCTGCTTTTAGGTGCCCAAGACTTCCCAAGCTTAATTGTTGATAGTTTAAATGGTTTAAAAAATCAGTCTGCTTGGCAAGACCGTCAGTTACGCGAAATGCAGCAACTTCGTTTGCAAATGGAACATCAACAACGCCGCAGTTGGATATTTGGCAGTACCATGCTGATTTTGCTCACCATCGCGATTATTAGCCCTTGGTTTGTTTCTATTATTTTAATTGTGCTAAGCAGTTTATTAGCGCTTTGGCGTATATTGAAATAAGTTCTAAAACCCTTGCAAGTGCAAGGTTTTTTTATGGCCAACTTTAATTTTTAAAAAATATAGATCGCTTATTCGTTCATTGCTAAATTAACATTCATAAATGCTTGAAAAGAACAAACAATGAAAATACCTCATTTTGCTATTATCGGGGCAGGTACAGCAGGTTTAGCCACTGCCATTTTGCTTGCCCGAGAAGGCAATAACGTTACTATTTTTGAACAAGTTGATGAGTTATCTCCGGTAGGTGCTGGATTATTACTACAACCTGCGGGCTTAGCTGTATTTGAACATTTAGGTGTACTCGACAAAGCCTTAACCTTAGGTGCGAGAGTCACGGGCCTAGAAGGACAACTTCCGGATAAGCGCCTTTTAGTTAACAGTCATTATCACGAAGCATCAGCAAATCTTTATGGTTTAGGTATACACCGTGCCACTTTATGTCATGTACTCACTCAAAAGCTTAGCGAGTATTCAAGCCAGATTACTTGGTGTATGAACCATTCTATTGAAAGTTTTGAAGAACATAACGATGAAGTTCGGATATTTGGCAGCCATCAAAACCAAAAGTTTGATGCTTGCTTTGATGGCCTACTCATTGCCAATGGTGCTCGTAGCCAGTTACGCCCCAAAGCATGGGTAAAGATTGACAAAGCTTATCCATGGGGAGCGGCGTGGTGTATCGTACCTGAATGCCAAGTCCTCGATTCTGAAATTCTGCATCAATTTTATGATCGCTCGAAAATTATGATGGGAATTCTTCCTACAGGAGCCATTCCAGCAGAACCCCAACAGCGCCTTTCGAGTATATTTTGGAGCTTACCTACCCCACAATTACAAAGCTTTTTACAAGATGAACAAGCCAAGCAGGCTTGGTTAAAGCAAGTCTCAGAGCGATGGCCCAAAGTGGCAGAATGGCTAAAAGAAATTTTGTATAATAGTCAAACTCAGCCTAAATGGTTATCTGCAAACTATCGTGATGTCGTCATGACTCAATTTGGTCAAGGAAGAATCGGGGTAATTGGAGATGCAGCTCATGCAATGAGTCCACAGTTAGGGCAAGGCGCAAATATGGCGTTATTAGATGCTTGGGCTTTTTCTCAATCATTACAACGTGCCAAGAAGAACCAGAATATTGACTGGCCTCTGCTCTGGCAGCACTATCACCAGCTTCGCCGCTCATCCACCCAGTTTTATCAATTTCTCAGTCGCTTATTAACACCACTTTATCAATCTGATTATTGGTGGACTGGAATTTTAAGAGACCTTGTTTTTCCGTGGATGTATCAAATTCCCTATTTTCGAAAGGAAATGGCCATCACAATTTCAGGTTTAAAGACTAGTCCGTTTCAACAACTTGATTATGATCAAGTCGCTCAAACACCTAAAGAAAGCAGTGCGTTTCATTTAAAAAATGAATCTCTATCTGATTATTAACCCTATTAAATACTTGTGAGTAGCACATGAAAATTAGCCATCTTGATCATTTAGTTTTAACTGTTGCTAGTATTGAAAATACATGTAATTTCTATCAAACCGTATTAGGGTTTGAGGTCATCACTTTTAAAGGTGATAGAAAGGCTCTACAGTTTGGAAATCAAAAAATAAATTTACACCAGCAGGGCAAAGAATTTGAACCTAAGGCATTACAGCCAACTCCAGGATCTGCCGACCTGTGTTTTATTTCAGAAACTCCCATTTCAGAAGTAGTTGCACACCTTAATCAGTTAAATATTCAAATTGAAGAAGGTCCTGTTGAACGTACTGGTGCAATGCACCCTATTCTTTCAGTTTATATTCGCGACCCAGATCAAAATTTGATTGAGATTTCAAACAACATAAAGTTATAAGTCATTTATAGTTTGCAGGGATATTTTGTAATTGTTTTTCAATATCCCAATCTTTAGGTTTCTCTTTTAATACCCACCAATTAGCACCTGCCTCCAACCATCTCTTGCGGTTTGCTTTTACGGACTCTTTAGTACAATCTTCATATCCAAACTCAGTGCCACAACAACTACAAATAGCAAAGTTTGGATTTTCCCCATTTTCACCCCACGGCTCGTCATCTTGTATCAGCCCACATACTCGACAAGCAAAATTTTCTATTTTTTCCAAAATTTATTTTCCCAAGTTATATAATATGCTGAGATAATTTTATAATCGCGATGACTTCACAAATCAAAATTAATTTAAACAACTCTCAAGTTATAAGTTACTCATATCTATCTCACATATAAATCATATAACCGATTTTTTATACAACAAGCATAGCCAACCCCAAGCACAAGCGCTACACTAGCTCATTTCCACTCAATGGATTTCCGCTCATGTCAAACTGGTTAGATGAAGTTAAATTTGATTCCAATGGTCTTATCCCTGCCATTGCTCAACATCATCAAACCGGACGTATTTTGATGGTAGCGTGGATGAACCGTGAATCACTTGCACTCACAGCAGAAAAAAAACAAGCTGTGTATTTCTCTCGCTCTCGCCAAAAACTCTGGCACAAGGGCGAAGAATCAGGCCATTTTCAAACAGTTTATGAAATTCGTTTAGACTGTGACGGCGACGTAATTATTCTACAAATTGAACAACACGGTGGTATCGCGTGCCATACAGGTCGTGAGTCTTGTTTCTACCGTAAACTTACCCCACAGGGCTGGGAAATTGTCGATGCACAATTAAAAGACCCTACTGCAATTTATGGTGACAAAGCTAAAACTGAAAGCCACGATCACGCTCACACCACTGAACAAGTTGATGTGCTTGCTCACTTAGGGCAATTAATGCAAGAGCGTAAGCAAGCAGAAGCAGACACTTCATATGTTGCAAGCCTCTACAAAAAAGGCATTAATAAAATCTTAGAAAAAGTTGGCGAAGAAGGCGTAGAAACTATTATTGCTGCAAAAGACTACGCTGCTCAAAATACAGAAAGCAATTTAAATGACTTGATTTATGAAACTGCCGATTTGTGGTTCCATAGCATTGTCATGTTGGGTTATTTCGATCTTAATCCACAACTTATTATTGACGAATTAGCTCGTCGTCAGGGTTTATCTGGTTTAGTTGAAAAAGCTAACCGCAACAAGGTTTAAAATCACTCAGTGTCGAATATCGAAAAACCTAAAGCCACCTATGAGCAAGCAATTGCCATAGATAATGGACGTCTTGGGCAATCATTTAAAGTGATTGCCTATGCGGGTACAGGTAAAACCACCACATTACAAATGATTAGCGATGCCATGCCTGAACGGCGTGGTATGTACCTAGCATTTAACAAGGCCATTGCAGGCGAAGCTCAGAACAAATTTCATCGCAATGTAGACTGCCGTACTTTCCACTCGCTCGCGTTTCGTAGTGTGCCGCGTGGTGTGACTGATAAGTTACGCTTGCCGCGCTTAAGTCCAAGCTTCATTGCAAAAGAATATCGACTAGAACCGATTACCTTGCGACGTATGATGGGTGGGCGTTATGAAAAATACGTCTTAATGCCAAGTCGCCTCGCAAGTCTTGTCGCAAATGCGGTGAGCTATTTCTGTTCGACTAGCTCACAATACCCCGCTCCTCGACATATTCAGGCACCCAACTGGTTACATCCAGACGACATTACCGAGCTACAAACCCACCTTTACCCTGCTGTTGAACGGCGCTGGTTAGAGTCTATCGACCCGAACCATCAGGCCGGAATTGGTCACGATATTTATCTTAAGCTTTGGGCATTGTCTGAACCTAACATTCCAGCCGATTATGTCTTATTTGATGAAGCCCAAGATGCTGATCCTTTAATGCTGGGGATTTTGCTTCGTCAAAAAAGTACGCAGGTTATTTATGTAGGTGATGCACATCAGCAAATCTACGCGTGGCGTGGTGCAATTAATGCTATGCAACAATTGCCCTTGCCGGAATCTCGTCTCACCACTTCTTTCCGTTTTGGAGAGGCAATTGCCGATGTTGCCAATGCTTTGCTAGGTGGCTTAAATGAGACAGTTCCTCTGCTTGGCAATCCGAACCAAAAATCAAGTGTCGTCAATAAGCCTCATACCAAAATGCGTGATGCAATTTTGTGTCGTACCAATGCTCGGGCAATGGAGCTTTTATTAGCTGGTTTAGTTCATGGTGACAAAGTAAGTTTGCAGGCGGATCATCAAAAACTAAACCGTTTTGTAGACGCTGCAAGCCTCTTGAAACAAGGAAAACGAGTTACTGACGTTCCCGAGTTGGCATGGTTTAACTCATGGCATGATGTTCATGAATATTGCGAAACCAATGAAGGAAGTGACATTAAACCTTTGGTTAAACTAGTAGATGATCACGGCACTGACCCACTAAAAAAAGCACTTGCAAAGATCACTCCACTTGAACAAGCTGACTATGTCATTTCTACCGCCCATAAAGCAAAAGGCCTAGAGTGGAATCGTGTCCATATTGAAGATGACTATCAATTTAAAATTAATGGCTTAGAACACAAGATTACAGATGAAGAATTAAGATTACTTTACGTGGCCTGTACTCGTGCTAAAGTAAGTCTAAACATCCATCATCTTTATGATCTGATACAACAATTAAAAGTAAGGGCGCCTTTAAGTCTTCGAAAGTCGGTTGGTTGAAGCGCTCATAATTAGGTGAGCCTATGAGACTTGAATCTATCCAATTTAAACATGTTGCTCTGTTTCATGATCTAAAGATCCAGTTTGAATATGATAAACAACCAATTACTTTAATTTTAGGTGAACAGGCAACCGGAAAAAGTATGCTGCTTAAGCATATTTATAATGCCTTAACATGGTTTCCAGCTCGCTTGAAAGATGTCCGTACTCCAGGCGTGGTTATGCCTGATCAAGACATTACCCTTTCTCGTTTGCAGTCTAAAATAGAAGTCAGTATTCATATTCCTTCAGAGTTTGGTCAACTCCCTGAAACAACTTCAGCACAGCAGACTGACACATCACTTTGTAGCTGGAAACTGTTTAAGACCTTAAATTCGAGTGGAATAGGCATGAGTCAAGTCGAAACTCAACAACTCGATCAAGCCATTGCACTTTATCATCAAGTAACGAGAAAAGACCCACTTCAAGGTCTGCCCTTACTTGCCTATTATCCATCTGAGCGTTTTGTTAACGATATAAGTTTGCTCAACAAAAACCTACCGGGCATTACCCAATCTATTTCTGCTTACGATATTAGTTTAATTCCATTTACAACGTTTACTCGCTTTTTTGAATGGCTACGTGAAATTAGTGATATTGAAAATGCGCAAGCAGCTCATGTTGTACAAAAAATTATTTCACAACAATCAAATCCAGAAGATCAGGACGAACTTTTACGCCGACTTCAAATCGAATTGGCAGGACAACCAAAGCAACTACCCTCACCAAACTTATACGCACTCAAATCAGCGTTAAAAACGGTTTTTCCAGAGCTTTCTGAGCTCTATTTACAATATCATCCAAAGCTTCAACTTATGGCGCATTACCAAGGTGAGGTTTTAACGTTTCAGCAACTTTCAAATACCACAAAAACGTGGATTGCTTTGGTAGGTGATATTGTTCGTAGACTTTGTTTACTCAATCCATTAAGCCTAAACCCGTGCCTAGAAGGTGAAGGAGTTTTGTTAATTGACCAGATTGATTCGCAATTAGATGCTCTGCATTGTTCTGAAATTTTACATCGTCTGCATCAAGCCTTTCCGCGTTTACAAATTATAGTGACGGGAAGCCGTGAAGAATTACTTGAACATGCAGTTACCTACCAATGTCTTAAATTAGAACATGGCAAGGTTACTCAACTTGATTTAAATACCACTCAACAGCAGCTTGAGCACCTTTATACGCTATTGCAAAGAGATGAAACAGTTCCTCATGTCGATACGCTACCGCTTGATACTCAACCTTCAATAACTCAAATCGACAGTTTGTACCAACAAATCCAAGGCTTAAATGAACAGCAAAAAATTGAATTATTACGTATGATTCATACAGGAGATACCTCGGAAGAAACTTCTTCTCTTTAAAACGTTATTATTCATTTAGTGTAATTTTTATAATAAAAACCTCATTCGCTAAATATACGATGAAATCTGGTTTTTAAGCTGAAAAATCACTAGATGTTGTTACCGCATGTAATAACATCAGATTTTTAATGATTTTTTAGTGTACAATAAATTTCATTTTGCGTTTTTATTATTCAAGTTGCGCAATACAACTTGTTTCTCGCTTTATTTTTCTAATTTGGTCGGGTTTTCAGAATATAAGCTTTGGAAATCTCTTTGAATTCCTATCTATTCTGAAATGAAAATTTCACCTTTAGGCTTCGGTCTAAATTATATATGGATACGAGTGTGCTACCGATAATTATCTTATTACCGTTAATATTAGGCACCACCCTTGTTTCATTGCTTCAACGGTTTTCACGTGGAGTAACGGCTTTAGGGGCAATCGGAGTCAGTTTAACCAGTTTTGGTTTATTACTGACTCAAGCTAAAACAGTGCTTAGTGGTGCAAGCATTCAACAAAGTTGGGATTGGTTACCACAACTTGGGATTAATCTGAGCTTTAGACTTGATGCCCTTGGTTTATTATTTTCTCTTCTTATTACCGGTATCGGTACACTCATTTATATTTATGCCTATTACTATTTAGGCCCTAAAAATTCACTAAGTAAACTATATTTATTACTCATGCTGTTTATGGCAGCTATGTTGGGTATTTCTCTTTCCAATAATTTAATTATTTTATTAGTCTTTTGGGAACTTACCAGTATTTCATCCTTCTTATTAGTAGGTTACTGGAGTCATTACGAAGCAGCCCAGCGTGGCTCACGTATGGCACTTACCATCACAGGAATGGGTGGACTCGCTATGCTAGGTGGATTTGTCTTATTAGGACAAATCACAGGTACCTACGAAATTAATGACATTGTCGGAATGAAAGATCTCATTCAAAGTCATCATCTTTTCGTTCCAGCGCTTTTACTTATTTTACTCGGTGCTTTTACAAAAAGTGCGCAGTTCCCTTTCCATTTTTGGTTACCCAATGCAATGGCTGCACCCACTCCGGTGTCGGCTTATTTGCACTCCGCAACCATGGTTAAGGCTGGTATTTTCTTATTAGCTCGTCTTGCACCTATCTTTATTGGTGCCGCGCTTTATCACAACATCGTTACTTTTGTAGGCCTATTTACGCTCTGTATGGCTGCATGCTTTGCAATCTTTAAAGAAGATTTAAAAGGACTGTTAGCCTATTCAACCATTAGTCATTTAGGTCTGATTGTCTGCTTGCTTGGTATTGGCTCACCTTTAGCTGTTGCAGCAGCGGTTTTTCATATTATTAACCATGCAACATTTAAAGCTGCGCTGTTTATGATTGCAGGGATTATTGACCATGAAACTGGTACACGTGATCTTAGAAAGTTAAGTGGGGTATGGCAATTACTGCCGTTTACCGCAACACTTACCATGATTACTGCAGCATCAATGGCAGGTGTTCCGCTCACCAATGGCTTTATTTCGAAAGAAATGTTCTTTACCGAACTGTTAGCAAACCTTTCAGGTTCAACGGTTATCTTTGCCAGTATTATTGCGACTCTTGCAGGTATTTTTGCAGTGAGTTATTCAATCCGATTAGTACACGGCGTGTTCTTTGACGGTCCAATTGGTAAACAAGTACCAAATAAAAATGCGCATGAACCACCAATTGGCATGCGAGCACCAGCCATACTACTTGCAACACTCTGTATTTTAGTGGGTATTTTCCCATCCTTACTGGTCGAGCCTTTAGTTAACAGTGTGACACGTGCAAGTCTCATGCAGCCTGATTTTGCAGGAACTCATCTTGCGATCTGGCATGGATTCAATGCACCTTTAATCATGAGTATTATTGCCTTAGTGGGCGGTACACTTTTCTATTTTGCTTTAGCAAAAGGCGGCATGATTCGTAAAATTGACCTCGATCCAAGACTTGGTCGCTTACAAGGTCGTATTTTATTTGATTTGTTTTTAAAACATTTATTATTAACTAGCCGTAAAATCAAACAAAAAACTGAGAATGGTTCCTTACAAAGTTACCTGTTCCTCATCATTGCTTTTAGCATCATCATGGTTACCCTGCCTTTAATCAATCAAGGGCTTACAACAGGTACCCGTGAACTGACACATGCACCATGGATTGCCATTGTTCTTTGGCTAACATTATTCTCTGGTTGTTGGATGATGCTCTGGTTTCATCATGAGCGTATCAAAGCAGTACTCATTAGCGGTGCAATTGGTCTTGTGGTTACCATGGTATTTGTCACCATGTCGGCACCAGACTTAGCGTTGACTCAAATTACAGTCGATGTAGTTACTACTGTATTACTGTTAATGAGTTTATCTCTACTTCCCCAACTTACACCGTATGAATCTCTTCGTTCTCGACGTTTAAGAGATGCAGCTTTAGCAATTATTGGTGGTTTAGGTATCGGCTGGATTACGTGGCTCATTTTAACTCGTGATCACAATTCAATTTCATGGTTCTTTGCGCAGCAGTCTTTACCACTAGGTGGTGGTTCAAACATTGTAAATGTCATTTTAGTCGACTTCCGTGGCTTCGATACCTTCGGTGAAATTACTGTACTCGGCATTGCTGCGATTGGAGCACTTTGCTTAATGGATGGTATGCGGGTACACGGTACCACCATGACACAAGGCCTCACCTATCGTTTTAACCCATCTCCACTGATGTTCCGTATTACGGCATCATGGGTACTGCCTTTAGCACTTGTCGTAAGTGTCTACATCTTTATGCGCGGACATAATTATCCTGGCGGAGGCTTCATTGCAGGTCTAATTACCTCAATGGCGCTGATTATTCAGTACATTGCTTTAGGTCAAGATCAAGCGGAACAAATGCTAAAAGCACAATCTGGTCGTCTATACGAAGTCTGGATTGGTTCGGGTTTAACAATTGCAGGCTTAACTGGTATTGCTGCATGGTTCTGGGCACGTCCATTCTTAACTAGTGCTCATGTCTATGTTGAGTTACCAGTTTTAGGAAAACTACATCTGGCTTCAGCAGCGAGCTTCGATTTGGGTGTGTATATCACAGTGGTAGGTGCCACGATGCTACTTATCTCTGTATTAGGGGACTCTCGCCACTCGAGTATGTCTGGTCCTGTACCTCATGGGGAGAAATCATCATGATCAGTTTAGAATTCTTACTGGCCTCTGCCATTGGGTTACTTGTTGCGACAGGCATTTATCTCATTTTGCGTGCACGGACATTCCCTGTTGTATTGGGATTAGCCGTACTCGGTTATGCAGTTAACCTATTTTTGTTTGCGATGGGCCGCTTACAAGTGAGCTCACCTGCAATTTTAACTGAAACGACGAATATTACCGACCCACTTCCTCAAGCACTTGTTTTAACTGCGATTGTTATCGGCTTTGCGACTACAGCATTCATTGTGCAACTAGCATTACGAAGCCGTTATGAATCAGGTAGTGATCATGTTGATGCTAAAGAAGATATTTCCCCAACATACGACCCACGTGAGGATGAGCCGTGATGTTTGATTTTTTATCTTTTTGGCAAGCAAATACACCTATTTTCAGCATCCTCATTCCTGCTTTTACTGGTTTTATCTTATTACTTTTAGGTAATCCTGGCGCTGGCGCATTGAAAGAAGATTGGCGACAACCTTGGCGTCGTGGCATTAGTTTAGTCTCAGCAGTTGCAGGCTTAGCCACTGCTGTTAATTATCTTATTGTTGCAAATACCGGACAAATTACGGTTTATCAGTTGAGTGAGTGGTCAGCTCCTTTTGGTATTGTCTTGGTACTCGACCGACTCTCTGCCTTTATGCTGGTTTTAACCTATGCATTAGCAGTTCCAGTTCTATGGTATGCCAGCGCAAATTGGGATACACGTGGACGCTATTTCCACGCCATATTCCATTTTCTTTTAATGGGGTTATGCGGAGCATTTCTTACAGGTGACTTATTCAACCTGTTCGTTTTCTTTGAAATTTTGCTTATGGCATCTTATGTCCTGCTGCTACATGGACAAGGGAAGCCACGATTTCAACTTGGCGTACACTATGTCATTATCAATCTTTTAGCCTCTGCCCTATTCTTAATTGGCCTTGGTATGATTTATGGCAGTGTAGGCAGTCTAAATATGACTGACGTTTCACGCCTTTTACCAACTTTAGATGCAGACCAGCATAAATTAGCAGTTGCTGGTGCCCTACTCTTATTTGTTGTATTTGGTATTAAAGCTGCCATGTTACCGGTTGGTTTTTGGCTACCAAAAACTTATGCCGTTGCAAGTACGCCCGTTGCAGCAATTTTTACCATTATGACCAAAGTGGGGATTTATGCCATTTTACGTGTCAATGGAACAGTATTTAACGATGTAATCAGTCAGGAAATCTTTAAAGGTTGGCTCCTTCCAATTGGTTTAGTCACTTCTTTATATGGTGTGATTGCAGCAATTGGTGCAGATCGTCTCAGACGTTTTGTTGGTTTTATGGTGCTGTCTTCGATTGGTACTCTATTGACCGCAATAGCAATGTCAAACACGCAAGCATGGTCAGGAGCATTGTTCTATCTCGTACACAGTACACTGATTGGTGCTGCGTTTTACCTGTTCTGTGGCTGGATGACTTCACAACGTGGTGACTTTAAAGATCACTTAAAGATTGCTCCAAGAATCAAGCAAGAAAAAGCAGCGATGCTGACTTATTTTTTAATTGCAATGATGCTTGCCGGGTTACCGCCTTTTAGTGGCTTCTTTGGGAAAGTATTTATTCTACAAGCGACTGTTGAAACTGCATATCAAGGCTGGATCATTGGAGTCGTGCTTGTTGTAAGTCTATTAAGCATTATTGCGTTAACACGTATCGGGTTTATTTTATTCTGGAGAGCTTCAGTACCAGAAGAAGACCCAAAGGATCCTGCTTATGTGAGTTATCAAGCTCTACCTGTAAAAGCACCACCACGTAATGATTCAGTCATTTATATTCTGCTTGCAGGCTTGATCACTTATGTAGTGTTTGCTTCACCCGTATTGCACTATACAACTGGTACGGCTCAACAAATTCAAAACCATGCGCTCTATCAGCAGTCTATTCTTAAGACTGACCAAAATGGCGAAACTATTAGTGTTCAGCCTTATGACTCATCTTATTTACCAGAAACAAAATATGGTGGAGAAGTTGAAGATCATAATGCCTATCTCGTTCCTGACATTATTTCTAAAGACACTTTTAACGGTGAACATATTTCCGAATATAAGCGCCGCCAAATTCAGCAGCAAGAAAAATTGCTAACACCAACGATTGCTGATGAAAGTCAACTGAAACCTATGGAGCCTTAACAATGCAGCTATCTAAATTGCTTGAACGTTGGTTCCCACATCCATTTGTTTCTTTTTTGATTATTATTTTCTGGTTAATGCTCTCGCATAGTCTTGATGCCAGCGACCTACTTATGGCTGTAATTTTGGGTCTTGTGATTCCGCGTTTAGTCCGACCTTTTATTACCAGAACACCGCACATCCATTGGCAACCAGCAATAAAACTATTTTTTGTTGTACTTTGGGATATTGTTATTTCCAATTTTCGTGTTGCAAAGCTGGTATTAGGGCCGCCTAAAAAATTACATCCTAAATGGTACCGTGTGCCTTTAGAAACGGAACATGAACAGGTGAATTCGTTACTGGCAATGATTATTACCACAACACCGGGAACTGTCTCAGCTGGTATTGATCAAGAGCGTGGTGATATTCTGGTGCACTCACTCAGTACAGAAAATACCGAAAGTGATGTGCAAGACATCAAACAACGCTATGAAGCTCCGCTCATGGAGATTTTTGATGTAAAAAGCAAATCGGAGGACAACATATGACCATCCTACCTTATGCTCTTGGTATTAGCATGATTGCTATCACAGTCTCTATGTTGCTTTGCTTGTTTCGAATGGTGATGGGGCCATCAATTGTAGATCGTCTTTTGGCACTCGATACGCTTTTTCTAAATGCAACTTGTCTGATTGTTGTATTAGGTATCTATTGGACAACCACCTCTTTATTTGAAGGGGCATTATTGGTTGCCATGCTAGGGTTTGTTTCGACAGCTGCTTTGGCACGCTATTTCACAACTGGTCATGTGATCGATTAAAGGGAGGTCAAAATGCAATTTACAATGGAAATTATTGTTTCGATCTTTCTGGTTTTCGGTGCATTCTTTATGTTAGTTGGATCGATCGGAATGGTACGCCTACCCGATCTATTCATGCGCTTACATGCACCTACCAAATCGAGCACGTTGGGTTTAGGTAGCTTTTTAATTGCTTCAATGATCTTTTTTGCTTTCCAAGGCCGCTTTGGTTTTGCCGAACTATTGATCACACTTTTGGCTTTTATTACAGCTCCTGTTTCAGCCAATTTAATAGCACAAGCGGCACTACATCTACGCTTACGCTCACTCAGTGGTGAGGTTCCTGAAGCAATAGAACGTCCATTACCATGGGATCGTTATAAAATCGGACAACGCTTTTCACAGAATAAACCTCCGATGGATCCACCTAAACATTAAGTAAAATGTTGAATAATAAAAAAGCCACCCCAAGGTGGCTTTTTTATTTTGAGTTTTAATTACTCTTGGTCATCTGACTTACGTTCCGGTAAATCTTGTACCGCTTTTTCAATAAGACCAAACATATAGTTACCATATGCGTTCGTCTTATCGTAATGGAAACGTAAACGAGGCGTAATACGAGTTTTAATACGACGGCTTAACTCATGACGCAAGAAACCAGAAGCTTTATTTAATACATCTAAAGTTTCTTTATTTGCTGCTTCACTTTGTTCATCACCTAGCTCACGTCCCATAACAGTAACGTAAACTTCAGCATATCCCATATCCGCACTGACTTTCACCGCAGAGATGGTCACTAGACCACCTAAGCGAGGATCTTTAAGCTCTTGACGGATTAGCTCAGACAACTCGCGTTGTACTGAATCCGCCATGCGCTTTAAGCGTTGGCTACCCGCCATTAAAGACTCCGTTTAATCAATTGAACATCGTATACTTCAATCTTGTCTTGTACTTTGATGTCTTTATAACCTTTCACCGCAAGACCACATTCCATACCGGCACGAACTTCCTCAACCACATCTTTATAACGACGTAATGATTCAAGTTCACCTTGGAACACAACCACGTCATCACGTAATACGCGAATCGGTTTATTACGATGCAATGTACCTTCAAGTACCATACAGCCTGCTGCTGCACCAAACTTACTTGAGTGGAATACTTCACGTACTTCAGCAACACCCAAGATTGTTTCACGGTGTTCAGGAGCAAGTTTACCGCTCATAGCATCTTTCACATCATCAATTAATTCATAAATGATGCTGTAGTAACGAATATCGATACCGTCTTGGTCACTGCGTTGACGAGCAGCTGTATCAGCACGAACGTTAAAGCCTAACAATACAGCTTCTGAAGATTCAGCAAGAATCACATCAGACTCAGTAATCGCACCAACACCTGAACTAATTACACGAACTTTTACTTCATCAGTAGATAATTCATATAAAGCTGAATTTAATGCTTCTAAAGTACCACGTACGTCAGTTCTTAAAACAACATTCACTGTAGGAACGTCTTTTTTGCCCATTGACGACATAATATTTTCAAGACGCATTGCACTTTGACGGTCAATACGTTTTTGACGCTCACGGTCAGCACGAGCATCAGCAACTTCACGTGCTTTCTTCTCGTCATTTACAACAAGAACTTCATCACCCGCCATTGGAGCATCTGGAAGACCCAGAATTTCTACTGGAATAGATGGTCCTGCTGATTTAATTGGCTTACCGTTTTCATCAGACATTGCACGGACACGACCATAAGATGAACCTGCAAGAACAAGGTCACCAATATTTAATGTACCGTTTTGAACAAGAATAGAAGTTACTGCACCACGGCCTTTATCAACACGTGCTTCAATAACAACACCTTGCGCAGCACCTTCAGCAGATGCTTTTAATTCCATCAATTCTGATTGAATAAGAATTAAATCAAGGAGTTCATCAATACCTTGTCCAGTATGTGCAGAAACCTTAGCAATCGGAACATCACCACCCCATTCTTCTGGAACGATTTGTTTCGTTGTTAATTCATTTAACACACGGTCTGGATCAGCAGATTCTTTATCCATTTTGTTGATTGCAACAATAATTGGAGTACCTGCTGCACGAGCATGGTCAATTGCTTCTGCAGTTTGTGGCATTACACCGTCATCTGCTGCAACAACCAATACCACGATATCTGTCGCTTTAGCACCACGTGCACGCATTGAAGTAAACGCAGCATGTCCCGGTGTATCAAGGAATGTAATGATTCCTTTGTCTGTTTCAACGTGATACGCACCAATATGCTGGGTAATACCACCTGCTTCACCAGCCGCCACTTTCGAACGACGGATACGGTCAAGCAATGATGTCTTACCATGGTCAACGTGACCCATAATCGTAACAACTGGTGGACGAGTTGTTTGCTCACCACGCGCTTCTTCAGCCGCTTCAAGCAAGTTATCTTCCGCTTGTGTATCAGAAACTAGAACAGGGTTATGGCCCATTTCTTCTACAACAAGTGCTGCTGTATCTTGGTCAATCGCTTGATCTTGGTTAACCAACTCACCCATTTTCATAAGTGTTTTGATAACTTCACGTACTTTAATCGCCATTTTTTGAGCAAGATCGGCAACAACAATACTTGAACCGATTTCTACATCGTAGACTTGCTTTTTAACTGGCTTTTCAAATCCATGCTTATTTGCTTGGCTTGATTTTAAACCACGTTTGTTATGGTTAACGAAGCTTTGCTCTTCTTGACCACGACGACCGCCTTTCTTACCAGCACGCGGGTTAGTAGTTGCACCACCACGTTTAATTTCACGGTCTTCTTGCTTGAATGAATCTTCATAAGCTTGGCCAACAAGACCTGAAGCAAGTGGAGAATCATCAATTACGCGAATTGTTGTCGTTGTATCATCATTTGAATACTTAGACGCCATTTTGCGCATTTGTTCAAGTGTACGTTGTTGAGCTTCTTCAGCCGCTTTACGACGTGCAGCTTCTTCAGTTGCTTTTAACTGAGCTGTTTGTGCTTCGCGCGCTTTCTTTTGCTCTAAAGTTTCTGCTGGTTTTGGTGCAGGTTTTACTGTACCACCACCACGTTTTTTCACTACAACAGCAGCTTTAGGTGCTGACTGTGCAGCGCTATCTTGTTGGTGAGCAGCACGCATCGCATCTAAAGTTGCTTTTGCTTTTTGCTCTGTTTGAAGACGCGCTTTTTGCTCTGCAGTATCACGCGCTTGTTGATCTGCACGTGTTTTAGCTTCTGCTTCTGCACGCGCTTTAGCTTCTGCTGCAATTTGTTCTGGGTTTGGCTTAGCAAAAACCTGTTTTTTACGTACTTCTACGTTAATTGTTTTTGCTTTACCTGAAGTACTTGCAACTTTAGCGGTACTGGTTGTTTTACGTTTCAACGCAATTTTTCCTATGTTACCACTTTCCTGACCATGTACTTTTTTCAAATGATTGACCAAAGTATCCTGTTGTTCAGTGGTAATAATGTCGTCTGCTGTACGTTGAGGCAAACCTGCTTCACGAGCCTGTTCTAGGAGCTTCTCAACAGGACGTCCTACAGTGAGAGCTAACTCTTTAATCGACTTGTCCGTCATATTTCATCTCCTAGTTAAACCATGATTCGCGAGCTTTCATGATCAATTGACCAGCTTTTTCATGATCAAGACCTTCAATATCAGAGATATCGTCAGTAGCCTGATCTGCCAAATCATCAACGGTAATAATACCGCGAGCGGCAAGCGAGTAAGCGATCTCAGAAGTCATGCCTTCCATAGTGAGGAGGTCTGCGCTCGGTTCTTGAATATTTTCTTGCTGTTTCAAAGCATCAGTAAGAGCTGCTTCTTTTGCACGACTTTGCAATAACTCAACCAATTCAGCGTCAAGCTCAATTTCGTCAAAAGTTTCAGCAGGCACATAAGCAATCTCTTCTAAAGAAGTGAAGCCCATTTCTACCAATGCCATTGCTAAATCTTCTTCAATATCTAAACGTGATACAAACATGTCAAGATACTGTTGAGCTTCATTTTGCTGACGAGCACGATACTCTTCTTCAAGCATCATGTCGAGTTTATAACCAGTTAAATCAGAAGCCAAACGAACGTTTTGACCTTGTGAGCCAATCGCACGAGCCAATTGATCGCTGGTTGCAAAAATAATGTCGGCACTTCTTGCATCTTCATCAAGCACGATGCCTGAAACATCAGCTGGTTCTAATGCACTTGCAATGTATTGAGCTGGATCATCAGACCAAACCACTACATCAATACGTTCACCATTTAACTCTTGTTGCACAGCTTGGATACGCGTACCACGCATACCAATACACGCACCTACAGGGTCAATACGGTGATCATTTGTTTTCACTGCAATTTTAGCACGAACACCCGGTTGACGTGCTGCTGCTTTAATTTCAATAATTTCTTCAGAAATTTCAGGAATTTCTTTTTTCATTAAAGCAATTAACATTTCAGGCTTAGCGCGTGATAACAACAACTGAGCGCCACGACCTTCACGGTTAACATTATATAAAATAGCGTTTACACGTTGCTTTGGACGAAGAATTTCTTTAGGAATCATTTCTTCACGTGCAAGATAAGCTTCTGCGTTGTCGCCTAAGTCGATAATAAAGCCATCTTTGGTTTGTTTTTTCACTTCACCGTAAATCAACTCACCAACTTTAGACTCGTATGCATCAGCAACTAAAGCACGCTCAGCTTCACGAATTTTTTGTACGATAACTTGTTTTGCAATTTGTGCAGCAATACGACCAAACTCGATAGATTCCACTTCGAGCTCACGTACATCACCAATTGACCATTTAGATGGGTCAAGATCAGAAATCGCGTCTTGGCAAGCTGGCATTTCATGATCTTCATCTGCCACAACAGTCCATTGACGGAATGTACGGTAATCACCTGTTTTACGATCAATTTCTACACGAAGCTGAGCTTCTTCAGCATGTGTACCTTCGTAAAATCTTTTCTTCGTTGCAGCAACTAGAGCTTGTTCTAAAGCCTCGAAGATCGCTTCACGACTAACACCTTTTTCATTACTAACCGTTTCTACAACGGTAAGAATTTCGCGGCCCATAAGTCACCTACCGATTTCTTATATAATTTAAATAAATTTAATCTTGATAGATCAAGTTTGCTTTATCGATATTGTTGCTGTCGATATCAAGCACATGCTTTCCTTCAACTTCAACCTTAATCTCTTCATTTTCAAGGTCTACATCAAGGAGTTTTGCTTGAAATTTACGGCGATTTTCTACTGCTGCAATTAAACGCAAAGCAACCTGTTGTCCAATGTAGCTTTGCAATTGTTCGAGTTGAAAAAATGGGCGATCCCAACCTGGTGAAGAAACTTCTAATGAATACTCACCTGAAATCGGGTCATGAACATCTAACATTGCGCCGACTTGTTGTGTAACTCGTACACAATCTTGCACACCAATACCACGACCTTGTTCTACTTCACCATCTTCATTAATCACTGGTTCAGCATTTTCATCAACTGGTCTATCGATATAAATACGCAATAATGAACGTTTACCTTGTGGAAGGAATTCAATTCCCCACAGGTCAACACCACATGCTTGCACTGCTGGGGCAATCATGTCATACAATGCTTGGGATTTATTTGATAATTTCATTTACTCTCGTCATTCTCGTGCGATTCAATCGGTTGTTTTAACCGACACAGACCTACTATAGTGAAGCATGACTATTTGACCAATTGATGTCGACACTACACGATAGCGATACGATAACCAATAAAAAAGGGCGTTAATCGCCCCTATGTAGCACAGAAAACAATAGTCCACTGTGCAAAAAGGCCCACTTTTCTGTGAGCCTCTTTTAAGAAACTTGGTAGCGGGAGCTGGATTTGAACCAACGACCTTCGGGTTATGAGCCCGACGAGCTACCAGACTGCTCCATCCCGCATCAACGTGCAAAAATTATATACAAATATCAAAAAAAGTCAATGTAAACTTATCTAATATTCGCCTGATTAAGTTGCACCTTAATCAAATTGGTAGCGGGAGCTGGATTTGAACCAACGACCTTCGGGTTATGAGCCCGACGAGCTACCAGACTGCTCCATCCCGCATCAATAAACTGCTTGCACTCAACTTTCTGGTTCAAAGTTGGTGCGGAAGGGGGGACTTGAACCCCCACGCCCGAAGGCACTACCACCTCAAGGTAGCGTGTCTACCAATTCCACCACCACCGCAGCTTGTGGGACGCATTCTAGTCCTTCCAACTGCAAAAGGAAAGCCCTATTTCGAATTATTGACCCGTTTTTGGTGCATTTGGTGAAGTTTCAGGCGATGTTGTTTGAGCTGGTGCTGTTGTTTGTACAGTTTTCAAGCTATATGCTTCCGTCGTCTGTTTTTTCGCAAAAACAGCAAGAGTTAAACTCGTTACAAAGAACAATGCAGTTAAAACAGCAGTTAGACGAGTCAGGAAATTACCCGAACCCGATGCACCAAATACAGTTGCTGCACCGCCGCCGCCAAAAGAAGCACCAGCATCTGCGCCTTTACCGTGTTGCACTAAAATCAATGCAATCATCAGTACAGCTAAAATAATATGTACAACAAGTACAAAAGAGTGCATACCCTATCCTCGTTATTTGCTTTGCGCGAAGGCTTGTACAATTTGATAAAAAGATGCTGCATTTAATGAAGCACCGCCGACCAACGCACCATTAATGTCTGGACATGCAGCTAATTCAACAGCATTTTCAGCTTTTACACTACCACCATATAAAATAGCAATATCTGAACCCGCTGAAGTAAGCTGACATAAGCCTTCACGAATTTTAGCGTGCATCGCTTGCGCGTCTTGTGGAGAAGCTGTTTTACCTGTACCAATTGCCCAGATAGGTTCATAAGCAATCACGACTTGGTTTTGCCATTGTTCAGCAGTAACCACAGGTGCAATATCGCAAATTTGCTGTAAAACAACTTGCTCTGCATGGCCTTGCTCACGCTGTTCAAGACTTTCACCCACACAATAAATGACAGTTAAGCCCGCACTTAATGCATTTTGGAGTTTCGCCTTCAAAATTTCAACGTTGTCGCCAAAAATATCACGGCGTTCAGAATGCCCGACCAATACGAAATTAATTTGGCTATCTTTTAATAATTCTGCACTAACTTCACCAGTATAAGCACCTGTACCCGCAACACGCGATACATCCTGCGCAACCGTATATACTGTTCTTACAGCATCCTGCAATTGCGCCTGTACTGTTGTAAGTGCAATAGCAACAGGGGCAACGCCCACATGGCAGCTTTCATCTGCAATTTGGTTTTGTTGCAATAATTGTTTAAATTCTTCTATAAGTTGGTTGGCGTTAGCACGCATTGGATTCATTTTCCAGTTGCCAACTACCCAAGGCGTAATCGTCGTACCCGACATACTGCTCACCTTTCATCAAAAATGCAGCACATTCTACACGCATTTATACAAATTTCAGATACTTTTCTTTCATGCAAATACTTATATCCTTACTAGTACTTGAAATTAAGAAAAACTTTATAACAGTTCAAAATTGAATACTCTAAAAATTAATCTATAAAAACTTCGACTGGTTCAAGTTTTAACAGAATGATTAGGACAAGAGCAACACTTTCTAAGGTAGTAATTTTACATAACAAAAGTATAATTTTTCATATACCAATTATAAACACATTAGCATAGGCAGGCAGATGTCAGCATTACATACATCTCCAAAATTTACGGGGTTTTTTCGACGTTTAGTCGAAGAAGAACATGTGTCGGCAACGACCATGCAAACTGCATTAGATGCAGCAAAAAGAGCTAAGCGGGATACAGTTGCCTATTTAATTGAAGAGGTTCATCTCTCACCTTCTTTATTGGCTGAAACAATTTCCGCTGAGTTTGCTGAACCATATTTTGATCTTGATGTTTATGACACATCTCAGATTCCTAAAGATCTGGTCGATCAAAAACTGATTTTAAAACATCGAATTTTGCCACTTATTCAAAGAGGCCAAATTTTATATGTTGCGACTAGCAATCCAAGCAATATTGAAGCGATTGATGCGATTCGTTTTAATAGCAAACTGATGGTTGAGCCTGTGATTGTCGAGCACCATAAACTCGAAAAAGTTTTAAACCAACATTTCGCAGAAGAAAGCAGTTTTGATTTTAATGATGAAGAGTTTGATCTTGACGTCAGCCTTGATAGCCCTGCCACTCAAGAAGATGAAGACGAAACACCTCAAGGTGATGAAGCTCCCATTGTTAAATATATTAATAAGTTGCTCATTGATGCAATTCGTATGGGAGCTTCAGATTTACATTTTGAACCGTATGAAAAGTCATATCGGGTTCGATATCGTGTTGACGGCGTGTTACGTCAAATTGCTAACCCTCCTTTACAATTGGCAAACCGTTTGGCTTCACGTTTAAAAGTAATGTCTCAAATGGATATTTCCGAAAAACGTGTCCCACAAGATGGTCGTATCAAACTTAAGCTCTCAAAAACTAAAGCAATTGATTTTCGTGTGAACTCACTTCCGACGTTGTTTGGTGAAAAGCTAGTTCTACGTATTCTTGACCCATCAAGTGCGATGCTGGGGATTGACGCATTAGGATACGAAGAAGAACAAAAAGCTTTATTTATGGAAGCTTTAGATAAACCACAGGGCATGCTTTTAATCACAGGTCCAACAGGTTCCGGTAAAACTGTATCTTTATATACAGGTTTAAATATTTTAAATACTGAGAGCTCTAATATCTCTACTGCCGAAGACCCTGTAGAAATTAACCTTGAAGGGATTAATCAGGTTAACGTGAATCCAAAAGTAGGTCTTACGTTTGCTGCTGCACTTAAATCTTTTTTACGACAAGACCCTGACATTATTATGGTGGGTGAGATTCGTGACTTGGAAACAGCAGAAATCGCGATTAAAGCTGCACAAACCGGTCACATGGTGATGTCAACACTGCATACCAACAGTGCACCAGAAACACTGACTCGCTTACGCAATATGGGGGTTCCTTCTTTCAATATTGCAACATCAGTCAACTTGGTTATTGCTCAGCGGTTAGCACGCCGCCTTTGCTCTCAATGTAAAATACCTACAGATGTTCCAAAACAAAGCCTATTGGAAATGGGCTTTACCGAACAGGATCTAGCACATCCAGACTTTCGCGTTTTTCAACCTGTGGGTTGTCCTGAATGTCGTGAAGGCTATAAAGGCCGTGTCGGTATTTATGAGGTAATGAAAGTTACACCTGAAATTTCCAAGATTATTATGGAAGATGGCAATGCTTTAGAAATCGCGGCTGCTTCTGAAAAATTGGGGTTTAATAATCTACGTCGTTCAGGTTTACAAAAGGTAATACAAGGGGTGACCTCTCTACAAGAAGTCAACCGTGTGACCAGTGAATAAGACACTATTTAAAATAAGGATAATCTAATGGCTGTCAAAAAGGCACAAATGATGCCGACTTTTGCTTATGAAGGGGTTGACCGTAAGGGCTTAAAAATTAAGGGGGAACTTCCAGCTAAAAATATGGCTTTAGCTAAAGTAACCTTACGCAAACAAGGGGTGACTGTTCGAACCATACGTGAGAAACGTAAAAATATTCTTGAAGGTTTATTCAAGAAAAAAGTATCAACGCTTGATATTACTATTTTTACCCGACAACTGGCGACCATGATGAAAGCCGGTGTACCGCTGGTACAAGGCTTTGAAATTGTAGCAGAAGGTTTAGAAAATCCAGCCATGCGTGAGGTAGTACTTGGTATTAAAGGTGAAATTGAGGGTGGTAGTACTTTTGCCTCAGCTTTAAGAAAATATCCGCAACATTTTGACAATTTGTTTTGTTCACTTGTGGAATCTGGAGAACAATCAGGTGCTCTCGAAACCATGCTAGATCGTGTGGCAATTTACAAAGAAAAAAGTGAATTGCTCAAGCAGAAAATCAAGAAAGCAATGAAATATCCGGCCACGGTTATTGTAGTAGCAATTGTGGTGACCATTATTTTGATGGTTAAAGTCGTACCCGTTTTCCAAGATCTGTTTTCCTCATTTGGAGCAGATTTACCAGCATTCACCCAAATGGTCGTGAATATGTCGAAATGGATGCAAGAATACTGGTTCATTATGATTATGGTAATTGGTGCAACTATTGTAGCCTTTTTAGAAGCTAAAAAACGTAGTAAAAAGTTTAGAGATGGCTTAGATAAACTGGCGCTCAAATTACCTATTTTTGGGAACTTGGTCTATAAAGCAATTATTGCCCGTTATAGCCGGACACTTGCCACAACATTTGCAGCAGGTGTTCCGCTCATTGATGCACTTGAGTCGACTGCTGGTGCAACCAATAATGTCATCTATGAAAAAGCTGTTATGAAAATTCGTGAAGATGTAGCAACAGGACAACAACTTCAGTTTGCCATGCGTGTATCTAACCGTTTCCCTTCTATGGCTATACAAATGGTTGCAATTGGTGAAGAATCTGGTGCACTAGACAGCATGCTCGATAAAGTGGCTACCTATTATGAAAATGAAGTTGATAATGCAGTTGATGGTTTAACTGCAATGATGGAACCTTTAATTATGGCAATTTTAGGGGTACTGGTAGGCGGTCTAGTAATTGCTATGTATCTTCCAATTTTCCAAATGGGCTCAGTTGTATAATGCAAGAAATCATTGCTTATTTTATTCAAAACTTAACTGCTCTTTATATTGCAGTTGCATTCGTGAGCCTATGCATTGGTAGCTTTCTAAATGTAGTGGTTTATCGTACCCCAAAGATGATGGAGCAAGACTGGCAGCAAGAATGTCAAATACTCCTCAATCCAGAACAACCGATTATTGATCATGAAAAACTAACATTAAGCAAACCTGCTTCATCATGTCCAAATTGCCACCAACCGATCCGTTGGTATCAAAATATTCCTATCGTAAGCTGGTTGATGCTAAGAGGAAAATGTGGTCATTGCCAGCATTCGATTAGCATTCGTTATCCAGCAATTGAACTACTCACCATGTTATGTTCACTGGTGGTGGTTATGGTGTTTGGCCCGACCATACAAATGCTTTTCGGCCTAGTCCTCACATGGATACTAATTGCCCTCACCTTTATAGACTTTGATACTCAGCTGCTACCCGACCGTTTTACCCTACCTTTGGCTGCGCTTGGCTTAGGCATTAATACCTTTAATATTTATACCTCACCTAACTCGGCCATTTGGGGTTACCTGATTGGTTTTCTATGTCTTTGGATTGTCTATTACTTATTTAAAGTGATTACTGGCAAAGAAGGTATGGGCTACGGTGACTTTAAGTTACTTGCAGCATTGGGCGCATGGATGGGGCCATTGATGCTACCGTTAATTGTGTTATTGTCGTCTTTATTGGGTGCAATCATTGGCATCATCTTATTAAAGTTAAGAAATGACAATCAGCCTTTTGCTTTTGGGCCATATATTGCCATTGCGGGTTGGGTTGCCTTTTTATGGGGTGATCAGATTATGAATATTTATTTAGGAGGTTAAGATGGCTTTTATTCTGGGAATCACAGGTGGTATTGGCAGTGGAAAATCTGCTGCAACACAATGGTTCGAGTCCCAAGGAATTCAAGTCGTCGATGCCGACATCGTTGCGCGTGAAGTCGTTGAAAAAGGCCAACCTACTCTCCAAAAAATTCAGCAAACTTTTGGAGACTGGGTACTTCAGCCCGATGGTAATTTAGATCGTCGTGCCCTACGCGAACATATTTTTCAGAACCCTGAAGCAAGACACATACTTGAGAAAATTACACACCCTGCCATTCGCCAATCGATTATTCAACAACTACAAAATCCAAAAAGTCCTTATGTGATTTTAGTTTCACCATTACTCTTTGAAACCAACCAACATGAATTGGTTAATCACACTTTATTAGTTGATGCGAGTGAACAAACTCAAATTCAGCGTGCAAGTCAACGTGACGGGCAAAATAAAGAACAAATCCAGAAAATTATTGCTGCACAAATGCCACGCGAGCGTAAACGCAAACTTGCTAATGACATTGTGTTTAATGACGGATTACTCGAACATCTATATCAGCAATTAGAGCCTTTACATCAAAGCTATTTGAAGCGTGCAAACTAATTTTGTGTATTTTGCTGCTTAATTTTTTGTGTCAGGCTATCTTGTCTAAACCAGCGCCAAGGCTGTAAAGCACCTATTCCCATACCTACTAAGCCCACAACAATTGATGGGCTTAATGACTCACCAAGTAAAGGTACAGCTAAAATAGCCGCAATGAACGGCGCCAAAGTGACAATACTTCCCGTTTTAAAAGCACCAAGACGTTGAATGGCAGCAACATAAGTCAAAGTTGCGATAATAACGACAAATACACCATGGAAAATGCCCTGTATCGCTAAATGAACAGGACTAACTTCCATGAAATGCTTAGGCAAAAATAAAACATAGATAGGCAAGTAAATGATTGCTGACCAAATCGCGACACTTGCCATAGAGTGCCATGCAGAAAGTTTCCACTGTTTAAGTAATACAGTGAAGATGCCCCACCAAATCGCACTAATAAAAAAGAGTAAGTCTCCAATTCCAAACGCAGAGGTACTTGTACGTAGCATCAAAACGCTCATGAGTGCTAAGGCAGCGATCATGATTGCGAGACTCGCCCATGTGTGTTTATCAAACGGCTGTCTAAATAAAATATAGGCAGCTATAGCAGTACAGATTGGTATGCAGCCATTTAAAAATATTGCAGCATGTGCGGCTGGAGCATAAAGAAAAGCTGTATAAACAGTCAGACAATAGATGACACCGCCAATGAGCGCCAAAATAACCGCATGCTTACTCCATAAAAAAGCGAGATCTTTTTTATAAATTAAGATAGGCATTAAAATTAGAAAGGCGATAGAGAAGCGCAGTGCGGCAATGTCCCAAGCACTGATGTGCCATTGTGCATTTAAACGAGCGAAAAGTGTAAACCCGCCCCAAATGCACATGGTCACCAATACAAAGAAATAACCTTGCTTACGGGGAGACATATGAAGACTGCTTAAAAACTAGAAAGGCAGCTCAATTATACCTCAGAACGCTGACGACAAGCCTCGTAAAGTGCCATACCTGTTGCCACGCTTACGTTTAGACTCTGTAAATTTCCAGACATCGGAATATAAACTTTGTGATCACACTGTGCCTGAGTAATTGGGCGCAAACCTGTATCTTCAGCTCCCATCACAATCACGACTGGGCCAGAGAAATCACACTTTTGGATTGGCAGTGCACTTTCATCAAGCATAGTACCAATTACACGTACATGAGTGGTTTCTTTCAGATGAGCCAATGTACGAGCTAAATTTGTGACTTGAATAAATTTAACTTTTTCAGCTCCACCCGCCGCAACTTTACGAGCCGTTGGGGTTAAGCTTGCCGAACGATCACGAGGCACAATCACAGCTTGCACGCCCATTGCAGCAGCGGTACGGATACAAGCACCTAAGTTATGTGGATCTGTTACCTGATCTAATGCGAGCAATAAAGCATCTGGAGTTTCAGCCAAGATCTGATCTAGATCTTTTTCATTTAAAATCGGATGAGGACGTACTGCTGCTACTACACCTTGATGAAATGGCAAACCAGCAAGTTTTTCAAGACTATCACGGCTTGCCTTTTGTACACTAATTCCAAAAGGCTCTGCCAATTGCAAAATTTTTTGCAAACGTTGGTCATCCCGCCCTTTTAAAGTAAACAGGGTTAGCACACGTTCCGGCTCAAGTTCTAACAATGACTCCACTGAGTGAACGCCATAATAATATTCCGGTTTTGCCATGCTTGACCTCTAACAACGTTTGAGCAAAAAAATAAAAATCCTGCAAAGCCAACTTTACAGGATTTCTTTGGGCATAGTGTACCCGATTTAAACAGGAATTTCTTAGCCTTCTAAATGGCACACATAATCGAGCACTTCATCAGTCTCAATTTTAAAAACGCTGTTTCCAGGAACATAAAATGATTGACCAGCGCGGAACAATTCACTTTCATTGCTGTCTGCAATTTTCACGCGACATTCACCTGAAATAATTTCCATACGCTCAGGAACATGAGTTTCAAATGTTAAAGGCTGCTCAGTCGGCAAAATAACACCTAATGTTTTTTTCGTTCCATCTTCAAATTGCACGGTATGGCTGATACATGCTCCACCAAAATAAACATTTGACTTTTTGATGACCGTTACATGATCAAATTGGGTTGAACTCATGCACATTCTCCAGATAATGCCGCATTTATATAAATTATGTTGAATGTAGTTTAATTGTGCCTAAATAACTAATCAATCAGTTTTCATACAGATAGACTTGTAATTTCTACTGCTGTAGCTGAATTTTTTTAGTAAAAGCGTGGGGTAAATTTACTTCAATATTTCGATTGGTCAACATAATTTCACCTTATCTGCAAACTTCATCGTAAATTTCATCCAGAAAAACTCAGTAAACTTTCTGCGCTGTTGAATAATCAACTAGGAGCTGTAACTAATGATGAATCAACTTCTATGCCAACATGAAAGTTGTCTGGGTTATTTCGCATTGAAGCGGCCTCACAAGCTGGGAAATCGACGTTATTTCCATCAAAATGCCGACTAGCATGTACAAGCACACTTTATTTTAAAATCGGTCAAATACTATAACGCAGATAATGTTGGTCTATAACTCGTTTGTCCACATACTTTCCAGTGGCAACATAATCACCAATATGTACTTCAATATTATGAAAATACTGATATATTTTTTACTCGTCAAAATAAACTGGCAAGTAAAAAATATCTTTCTACACAATTAAATAAATGTATCCATGAATAATTCTGATAATTTTTGATATCGACGATTATTGCCAAATAATAAACGAACAAGAATCTTGGAGTTCTATAATTTAAGTTAGAATAATAGATCACTTGTAGCAAATTCAAAACTTCTCTATCTTTAACCCATAATTTGGCGCGTTGGATGCGTTTATGCTCACACATTTAACTTTAATTAATTTTGCATTAGCTGATCATTTAGCTATTGATATAGAACAAGGATTTAATGTTCTAACAGGTGAGACAGGTGCCGGAAAATCATTATTACTGGATGCACTTTCTGCCTGCTTAGGTGAACGTACAGATACAAATTATGTCCGCTATGGTTCGGACAAAGCGGATATCACCGCTGTTTTTACTTATCAGGACAATAGCCCTGAAGCGAAATGGCTACAAGACCATGAACTAGATGATGATTCTGGGGAAATTCATTTACGACGTGTTATTTTCGCAACTGGTCGTAGTAAAGCATGGGTTAATGGACGTCCGAGTAGTCTCTCTGAGCTTAAAGAATTAGGACGTTTACTGGTTCAGTTATATAGCCAACACAGCCAACAGCAACTTCTTGAACCACCTTATCCAAAGCATTGGTTAGACCGTTATAACAATTTTTATGCTGAGGCGAATGATGTCCGTGAAGCTTATAGCACATGGCAACGCACAATTCGTTTACACCAAGCAGCTTTAGATGCTCAAGCAACTCGTCTACAACGTATTGCGACCTTAGAGCTGCAAATTGAAGAGCTTGAAGAGGTTATTCAAACTGATTACAAAGAAATCGAGCAAGAGTTCGATCGCCTCAGTCATCATGAACATATCATGCAAGATTGTAGCTATAGCCTGAATGCGCTTGATGAAGCTGAGCAAAACATTACTCAAGAAATGTCGTCGATCATTCGTCGTTTAGAATCTCATGCTGGACGTAGCGAGCAGCTTTCTGAAATTTATAACTCATTATTAAATGCACAAAGTGAAATTGATGATGCCACATCAAATTTACGTCAGTTCATTGATCGTCAAAGTTTTGACCCTGAAAGAATGGAAGAACTAAATTCCAAGCTTGAAGTTTTTCATCGTCTGGCACGTAAGTACCGTACTCAGCCAGAGACGCTCAAAGAAGAATACGAAACTTGGCAAAATGAGCTTGAACAATTGCACCAACTTGAAGACCCAGAGACTCTGGCAGAGCAAGTAGAAAAGTCACATGAGGAATTTTTAGAGAAAGCTCAGCATTTAGATAATATTCGTCGTGAAGCTGCTGCTCCACTTGCAAAACAGTTAACCGAACAAGTGAAACCCTTAGCACTACCAGAAGCCCACTTTGAGTTTAAGTTTGAGCCACTAGAACAACCAAGCTCAGAAGGTTTAAGCTTTATTCAACTTTTATTTACGGCTAATAAAGGTATACCACCACAACCATTGGCTCGTGTGGCATCGGGTGGTGAACTGTCACGTATTGCACTCGTCATGCAAGTCATGAACGCGGAAAAAACAGAAGCCGAAGTTTTAGTGTTTGATGAAATTGATGTGGGGATTAGCGGTGGTACGGCTGAAGTGGTTGGACGTTTACTTGCCGACTTAGCTCAACATGTCCAACTTTTATGTATTACTCACCAAGCACAGGTCGCTGCGCAATCTGATCAACATTTGTTAGTTAAAAAGCAGCAGACTGACCCAGCCAGCAGCACCATTGTACAACTTGATGAAAATCAGATTATTTCTGAATTAGCACGTATGTCTGGCGGTGTTGAAATTAATGAAACGACCTTACAGCATGCTAAACAATTACGACAACTTAAATTTCAGGCTTCTTCAAATTAATAAAGAAAATGAGAGAAAAAGATTGGCGAAATCCGATTAACTCTTGTATGTTGATAAAAAGAACCTATATAGATAAAAGGGTCGTGAGACCCTCTAGCGACATTTTTTGAGGGAGAACCGCTTAGGTGACCAAACAATACATGACTCACCGTTGTCTGATTGCCCCGCCAGAACTGGCAGATGACTTTTTTGCAAATACAGTAATTTATCTTGCCCGTCACGATGAAGAAGGTGCTCAAGGCATTATCATTAATCGTCCTGCTGGCATTCAAATTAAAGAACTCCTGAATGATTTAGATATTGATGCAGACAATGTAAATCCACATGAGGTTTTACAAGGTGGGCCTTTACGCCCAGAAGCAGGCTTTGTCCTTCATACTGGCCAACCAACTTGGCACTCTTCTATTGCTGTGGGTGAAAATGTCTGTATTACCACCAGTAAAGATATTCTTGATGCAATTGCACATAACGAAGGTGTGGGTCGCTATCAAATCGCACTAGGTTATGCGAGTTGGGGTAAAAACCAGTTAGAAGATGAAATCGCTCGTGGTGACTGGCTTATCTGTGATGCCGATATGGATCTGATTTTTAACTTACCGTACGACGACCGTTGGGATGCAGCCTATAAAAAGATTGGTGTAGATCGCACATGGCTGGCTTCTGAAATCGGACATGCTTAATGACTGTGACACAATCCAAATCAATTATGGCTTTCGACTTTGGCACTCAAAAAATGGGGATGGCGATAGGTCAATCTGCAATTGAAAGTGCTAACCCACTACCGTTATTTGTGATGAAAGATGGAATTCCTAACTGGGACCAGCTTTTAAAAATTGTGAAAGAGTGGCAACCTGATTTGTTTATTGTTGGTCTTCCATTAAATATGGATGATAGTGAGTCAGAACTTTCTACACGTGCTCGCAAATTTGCAAGACGTTTACGCCATCAAACCAACATTGAAACTTGGATGGTGGATGAGCGCTTAACGACGCGTGAAGCAAGAGAAGAGCTCGGCTTCTACCAAGAACAAGGACGCGCAAAGAAATTATCAGCAGATAGTTTTGCAGCAGCCTTGCTGATCCAGAGTTGGTATCGAAATCCGGTCGGCTTAACGCCATAAAAATAAAAAAGCATGTTTTACACATGCTTTTTTATTGAGTAGAAAAACTTAAGCTTTTTATTTTTCAATAATATGTACTGTCGCAGTACGACCAGAAACAAAAGCAAGCTGATTTTTTGGCGCTTCGTCTAACACAATTTTTACAGGTACGCGCTGCGCTAAACGAACCCAGCTAAAGGTTGGGTTTACGTTTGCAAGCAATTTAGAACTGCTTGAACGCTCACGGTCTTCAATACCCGATGCAATACCTTGTACATGACCTTTAATTTTCTGACTATCACCCATTAACTGTACACTCGCTTCATCGCCAATATGAATACGGTCTAATTTTGTCTCTTCAAAATACCCTACAACATAGAGTTGTTTACGATCGAGCAATGCTGCAACTGCTTGTCCAACTTGAACATAATTACCAGGGCGCATATCAAAATTAGAGAGTGTTCCATCTGCGGGTGCCACCACAGCAGCACGATGCATATTAAGTTCAGCTAAATGCAAGTTACTTGTCGCAGCTTCAACGAGTGCCTGTTGCTGCTTAATAGTTGCTTCTGCTTGTTCAATCGCAGCTTGAAGTTGTTCATGCTCTGCAAGGGATTGATCGCGAGTTGCAAAAACTTGATCTTGTTCTTGTTTAGAAATAGCGCCATCCATTAAGTTTGAATAACGGTTTGCGTTTTTCTCGGCTAACTTAATGTTCGTACTCGATTTAATTAAGTTTGCCTTCGCTTGTGCTAAACCTGCTTGTGCTTGAGCAAATGCTGCTTTTGCTTTTGCCAAATCAGACTTTGCTTGCTCTACATCTAAAGCTCGGCGAGAAACATCAATTTTAAAAAGCACCTGACCTTTTTTGACAGTTTGGTTATCTTGAACCAATACTTCCGTTACAAGCCCTGCTACATCTGAAGAAACTTGAATGACGTCACCACGAACGCGACCATCACGTGTCCACGGCGCTGCATTATAGTAATTCCATAAATGCACAATGGTATAGACCGCAATCATTAATGCGACAATCAAAATCACTGGACGGATGACTTTTTTCAACTCCAATTGATTCATTTCACTCACCTAACTCAATCTTTAATCTGGCAATCATCTTTAAGCACCTAACCCAACAAAAACTTGGTGTATCACCAAAAGTAATAAAAGGTAAAAACACAAATTGAAAATGCTGGGCAATGCAATCCAGCCTTGTGCAATCCATTTGTTAGTTAAAGGACTTAACAAGCGGAAACATATATATGCAAATAAGGCTTGGACGAGCAAAGCGGGCACGTAAATACCGTAGACATTAAACTCACCCATGCGCTGTGGCTCCTGTAAGCGTACGATCTGCATTCATTTGGTTTGATGAAACATGACACATGCTATAAGCAATATTATTTAGTGAAATAAATAATCTTTGGCGAATAGCCATATCTTCTATATTTGAAGCAAGCTGTTTTAGTTCAAACAAAGTCTGATGAATATGTTGTATTAATACATCTGCTTCATCTTTTTCATTCTCTTTAGCTCTAAATAGCTCATCTAAATCTTGTTGCAAACGCCCAATATGATGAGCCAGTTCTGAAGATGACTGAACCTGATTTACTAACTCTTGCAAACGGGTTAAATCAACAATTGCACTTGATTCAACTAGTGCCTGATGAATTGATTTTTTAATCTCTTCTGACTGCACCATTTTAGTGTTTAAGACACCAACACGGTCTAACATACCTCTCAAATGAACTTTGAATTCAATACCATAAGGGATATAAATCGCTTGGCGCATCGCACGATAATGTAAAGCTAAAATACGATTTGCACTGGTATCGGGTGACATGGCACGTACCACATCTATCACAATGAGAGATACCAATACGCCCATCACCATACCGAATGAACTGTCTAAGTAAGACACTGCATCCATGCTATAAGCATTGTGCAAGTTCAGGCCCATCATGGTATTAATACCGAGCACCATACCTACAGGCATGAGTGCCTGATTTGCCATCATAGAAACCGCAAATAAGAACATCGGTAGTAAAACGATTCCAAGCTCCCAAAATGTAGTGACATGAGGGAAAACACCAAAAGCATAAATAAACACTAAAACAGCCGATGCCACACTGCCCCATATAAAAATACGCAAGACAGGAACAGGGTTATCTAAGGCTGTTAAAATACAGGCAGTTACTGCACCAATCTGTGCCATCATAAATCCAGCCTTCCAGCCAGACAGAATCCACACACCTGTCACAATAAATGTAATGAGTACCGCACTAATACCGCCTCTGACCGCTACCCCGTGATCTCGGTGTAAACTTGGGTAGGTCGTAGTCATTGGAGTAATGCTATCTGGAATCTCTTTATTACCCTGCTTGATGCGTTGCCATAAAACTTTTACAGCTAAAACATTACTAATAAAGTGGCGGACATCCATTTTCATGGCAGCCAATAAAACTTGCTGATGTTCAGAAGCCGAGTCATTTAAGTTCAAAAAGTCATTTTCAAACTCGTCAGGTAACTGCAAAACATTTTCATCAGTCATCTGGTCTTTTTGTTCGAGAAAATGAATCACATGACCTGAAAGCTGTTTTAATTTATCCGCATGACTTTCAACAAAATTCAGTTCTTGTAACTGTTTAATTCGTTCAGACAAAGCAACCAAGTTTGCAACTACCATCGACATTTGATGGAGCATTTCTTGCAAAGGCTTGGTCATGCCATGCAATTCACCTTTTTCATAACTCAAGTGAACTGCCAAAGCATGAATATCAGTTGTATCACGAGTAATTGCGGCTAAAAGCTGTGTATTGTTTTGCTGCTGGTCTGCATTTAACAAATTTGCAAATAGGTTTTCTGTATCTTTGAGTGTTTTAGTTACACGCTGCTTAATGGCTGAACCAATATGCATAGGCAAAATAGTTGCGGAAACCACTGCACTTGAAATCACACCAATTGAAATCTCAAGTACACGCGCCAAAGCAATATCAAAAATATTGTACTGATCAATATAAGTAATCGCGTTGTACGCAATCATTGCAGTTGAATAACCCGCCAACATAAATGCATAACTGCGAGGCGTCCGGTCGAGTAAGGATACATAAAGCGCAAAGCCTACCCATAGTGATAACACCACCGTAAAGATCCACGGCGTATTAATCAGATGAGGCGTGATTGTTAACGCAACAATGGCGCCACCCACCGTCCCTAAAACACGATAGACACACTTAGACGACACCATACCCGAATAAGGGTTGGCGATAATCAAGACAGTACCGATCGACCACATTGGATTAATCAGGTCTAATTCAAACGAGACAAATAATGCCAACATGCCGGCAATAAATGTCTTTATTGCAAAAATTAGATCAAGCTTACTCGGGCGAAAAGCCAGTATTTGCTTTAATAACATGAACTCATCTCAAATACAGATTTGAACTGATGAGCATGCTCCTCAGCGTGCCCTTGCTTTTTTAAAAAGACAACACGACTTTATCATTTGCCTTATAGACAAATGAGTTAATGAGAGCATCCTTCAATACAATGATTTTTCCTACATCTTTGCATGATATGCCCAGATGATTTCAGTTTGACCGCTATTTAGGCGACCAAGCTTAGGAAAGGAGAGACATCGAGAAAGCTGGCAGAGTAAACCAATTTCTCGATTAGATATTTTGTTGCACAATTTTTTCAAATTAAAGTGATTTAGTCAACTAAAATATCTTTATTTGATAATTTGATATGTTTTTAGTTAATCATATATGATGTACGAATCAAGAGAACTTTTCTGATTCTGAGCGTAAAATATTTAAATCAGGTAGTTATCTTGCAATTGAGACAAAGCTTCAATTTTTCTGTTATAAGAACTCAAGTGCGACTCTTTATTAAGGATACGAATAAGACATCATGGCAATTTCAAGTTTTGGCAAAATTTTAACCGTACTGGATTTATTTTCAGTTTCACGACCAGTGATTAATGTCGATATTATTTGCGAAGAACTTGGCTTGTCTAAACCGACCAGCTACCGTTATTTGAAAGAACTCGTATCTGCTGACTTATTAAAACGTATTAATGGTACTTCTGGCGATTACACTTTAGGCTCAAAAATAGCAGTTCTTGACTATGTATCCAGAACAACAGATCCACTCGTCCAAATCAGTACGCCGTTTATGCGCAATATCGTTGAGCGCACTGAACTCTGCTGTTTACTCACCTATTTAAATGATGACTATTGTATTGATATTCATCATGAGATTTTTAAAGATACAGAGCTACTTTCATATGGCCGAGGTTGTCCGCGTCCGATCTATGTTGGAGCATCACCAAAAACAATGGTGTCACATTTAAGTAAACAGCGCATGCATGACTACTATGAACGTTTTCAGAATGAGCTATCGCAGTCAGGTTTTGCTCTAGACGAAACAAGCTTTATTCAACGCATGCGTAAAATAAAAAAACAAGGCTTCTATTTCTCACAAGGTGAGATTGACCCTAATGTTTCAGGCCTTGCCGTTCCCGTTCGTTTTTCGAGTAAAGAAGTTCCTTTGGCTTTAACATTAGTTGCATCAAAGAATCGTTTTGACTTTTTAAATATTCAAAAACTGATTGAAATTTTGCAAGAAAATGCTGGATTGATTGAGCAGCGCTTTATGGAACTCTCAGAAAAAGGTGAGATATAAAATAGTATTTTTGATAATTTAAAGTTTTTTTACATTTTTAAGCATTGAAAAAACCAAAATATTCTCATATTATGATTTTAGCACCTATTGATGATTCTTTTCATCAGCAGCTCATCAATAGAAGGCTCTCCCTCAGAGGAATAAGCTCATGCAGCCATCATGGGCTTTTTTCTTGCCTAATTTTTAGCAAAAACTTATGAAAATTTGAACTGACGGAATGTCAGATTAATACGTGGTTGTAAAATTTTTGTCGAACGATTTAAATGGTGTTGCCAATATTGTTGAGTTTCACCGCGCATCACAATAAGTTGCCCCGGCTGTAACCACATTTCAACTTTTTCTTTAGTGTGAATATGTCTAAAAGAGAACTTTCTGGTCGCTCCAAAACTTAAAGAAGCAATGGTGGTTGTTCTAGCTAAAGACACATCTGAGTCGCTATGCCAAGCCATACCTTGCGTTCCATCTTCATAAAGATTGGCTAAGCAAGAATTAAATTTTTCTGAAAGAATTTGTTCTACCTGCTGTTTCAACTTAGCAAGCGCTTTGTCCCACGGCAGAGAATCCCGAAAAACACCAGAATACTTATATCTATAATGCTCGTCACCATACCAAGCAACTTTGCGGGGAGTAATGAAGTGCTTGCCGTATAACTTCGCTTCATCATGTCGCCATGCCAAATGTTGATACAAATACTGAAAATATTGCTCGGCCTCTTCAGCACCTAAAATACATCCATAGTCCTGAACTTCACCATCATAAGGTAATAAATTTTCACAAGGTTCCGGAGAAAATAAATCTAGAGTCATGCAATCTCCCCTTGCTGCTTAGCTATCTCTCAAGCTAACAATGCCAGTTAAGTGCCGTTTTGCCAATGGTATTTACTTATTATACCAATTACGTGATTTAAGCTATTTTTGCGCTTTGCAATAAAAAAGCCTTTCTCAAGGAAAGGCTTTTTAAAATCTTATTTGGTTTTATGGCTGCTTTAGATATGGCCACGCGGCTTTTAAATAAATGAACATTGACCACAAAGTAAGAATGACTGCGGTATATAACAAAGCATAAGCCAACATTTCTAAAGGCTGCCAGTTGAGTAAGAACACACTAATCGCAATCATTTGAAATGCAGTTTTATATTTACCTACAGTTGACACTGCTACACTGGTTCGCGCACCCAGTTCTGCCATCCACTCACGTAGAGCAGAAACAGTAATTTCCCGTGAAATAATAACAATTGCTGCAAAAGCCATCGCAATGGTAGGTTTCCACTGTACTAAAACAATAAGTGCAGCTGCTACCATGAGTTTGTCTGCAACTGGGTCTAGAAATCGGCCAAATGCTGAAGTCTGGTTTAAAGATCGTGCCAAATAGCCATCAAACCAGTCGGTTATAGCAGCCAGCACAAAGATCGCAGTCAAGATAATATGACGAGTCATACTTCCTACGTGCTCACCAATACCTATTGCAGGCGGCCAATATGCAATCACCAAAAATACTGGAATAAGCGCGATACGCGCCAAAGTTAGGATATTTGGGATATTCAGGATTCGCCCTGTGGTCATAAACACCGCCAATTTAGTCTTCACGCATCTTTTAACAGACAAAGACACATACTTCAATATTGTATCTATCTGTAACAGCCACTTTATACGAAATATGTGAATCGAGAAAGTAGATTGCTTAGGTAAATACCGTAACAGTTTGCCTCAAAATTGCAATTAAATGATCACTTTGATCCCAAAGATATGCATATTCTGTCGAGTAACCTTCACTTGCATATTCTGTGACGACTTTATATTTAAACCAGTCACACAGTTGATGCTGGACTGGGTTCACATACGTAATGTGCCACGTTAAAGAACTTGCAGGTGCAACTTGCTTAAACATTGGCAATACACCCGGCGGCCAAATGTCCATGAGAACAATCAAATCAGGCAATGTTAGTTGACGATTTTCATGTTGCTCTGGTGAGAACCTTGACCAGCCACCAAAGTCCGGATGCTCACTTGCTGTCACCGGATAATTACCCTCAGCCCAACACACTTCAAAGTGCTGAAAGCATTCAGGCATATGCTGACCAAAAGGAATGACAGATAAATTTTCAGGTTGTACATACGTAGGAGCAACAGGTTCTTTTTTTACCTCAATACTCGATACACGAGGTGCCCCAAAACTTGCGACCAAAATGGTTTGTACTGCACCATCTTGCCATAAACGTGCCTCAAGCGTAGTGACTGACTTCCCCTCTCTTAAAACTTCAATAGTCAATCGGGCAGAACCTTGCTGTACAGGACCCACAAAAGTAACACTACAACTTAATAATCTTTTATTTGGATCTTGAATATGGGAGCATGCTTTTTGCATTAATAGCCCAGCAACAAGGCCACCAAAAACCGTACGGCCCTGTAACCACCCTGCGGGTATATCAATCCATTCATTTTGTTTTACATCTTCAAATAGCTGTAATAATGACATGCATATCCCTAAGTCATGTGCGTGATTAGAAAGTATCTTTCATTATTTTGACCATCATGTGAATGGTCATGATGCTATTAATTTATGAGTGCTTTTGTCACTCAAATTTTAAATACGTGGCTACTCATGCAAAATTTTATAAATCGTTCTTGCCATCACTTCCCCTAAGCCCGGCACGACTGTCAGTTCTTTTTCCGATGCTTTTAACACGCCTTGAATCCCACCAAAATGTGTTAATAAATCTCGACGGCGTTTAGGCCCTAAGCCCGGAATGGCCTCTAAAACTGAGGTACTACGGCGTTTATCACGCTTAGCGCGGTGTTTGGTAATCGCAAAACGGTGAGCTTCATCACGGACCTGTTGAATCAAATGTAGGGCTTTATGATCTTCAGGTAACTGAGTTTTTGTGCCGTCAGTAAAATGAAGCGTTTCAAGTCCTGGTTTACGCCCCTCACCCTTTGAGACACCAATCATGAAAGCCTCAAGTCCAAGTTCTTGCATAACTTCCATTGCCATATGAAGTTGGCCTTTACCACCATCAATTAAAAGCAAGTCAGGCAGCATAGCCTTTTTATAGCGACGCGTTAAAGCTTGTCGCATCGCAGCATAATCATCGCCCGCAGTAATATCTTGAATGGCAAATTGTCGGTAGTCACGTTTACGCGCACCGCCTTGGTCAAACACCACGCATGATGCGATCGGTGCTTCGCCCATGGTATGACTAATATCGAAACATTCGATACGATCAATTGGACGGCCAACCACCTGCTCAAGCTGGTGGAAACGCTCATTGAGTTCTAAATGGTTACTCAACTGCCCTTTAATTGCATGCTGAACGTTCATTTCAGCAAGCTCTAACCATTCAGCACGTGTTTCTCGCACATTGCTCTTAATCTGGACTTTCTTTCCAAACTGCTGTGCTAAGGCTTCTTCCAGCTCTTTACGGTCAGGTAAGGCAGTATTTACAATCAGTTCACTTGGTACTTCATCGGCAACCTGAAAATAAAAGTTTGCCATAAAGTCACTTAGCATTTGTCCGAGGTCATCACCCAACATATCAGGGAAATAACTTTTACCGCCTAGCATACGTCCATTACGCACATGCATAATCTGCACACATGTCACACCAGCCTGATAGGCAATGGCCAAAATATCAGCTTCACCTTTCACTTTGAAAACAGCTTGCTGTGCTTGTACTTCACGAAGTAAAGACAATCGGTCTCGATAAAAAACGGCTTTTTCAAATTCAAGATCCGCCGCTGCTTGCTCCATTTTCGCAATCAGCTCTTGGTTTAATTCTTTGGTGTCACCTTGTAAGAAACGAATACTGTTATTCACATCTTCTTTGTAATCTTCTGGTGAAACCAAGCCTACACATGGGGCCGAACAGCGTTTGATTTGATATTGCAAACATGGACGTTTGCGCTGTGAGAAGTAACTGTTTTCACACTGGCGCACATTAAAAAGTTTTTGTAAAACCAGTAAAGTATCTCGGGCACTATAAGCGCTTGGATAAGGCCCAAAGAACTTACCAATTTGATGTTTACCCTTGCCACGACCACTGGCAATTCGCGGATACGGCTTATCTGCGGAAACAAAAATATAGACATATGATTTGTCATCTCGCAGCATGATGTTATATGGCGGACGATGTTGTTTAATTAAGTTTTGTTCTAAAAGCAGGGCTTCAGTTTCTGAACGCGTGACGAGCGTTTCAATATCATAAATTCTGGCAACTAAAGCTTGAGTTTTTGGATGCTCAATGGTTTTAACAAAATAACTCGATACCCGATTTTTTAGGTTTTTTGCTTTACCGACATATAACAACTCACCATCTTTCCCTAGCATTTTATAAACGCCTGGAAGTTGGGTCATATGGGCTAAAATTTTTTCAATATGGGGACGAGCGTTTTGATTCACTATTGGCATGCATGGCTTAATACTGAATACCTAATGTGATGTTTTCACCCTTACTTTTCAAGTGCTTTACTGTGCCAGAACCCAAATTAGACAAGCGATGACAAAGTGTGTCGTACATCTTTAAGAATCGAGACGATAATAACTGTACTTCACGTCTTTTTCTTTATAGACCGCATAGGTTTTTTGACGGAAATCAGAGAACCAACCATTCCCCGTATAGCCAGCAATATGTCCGTAAGTATGACCACTTGTACGTTCAATAATATAGATATCGCCTTCTTGAGGACGATTGAATGCCGGTTTGATTTTCTTATAGCCGTTCTTTTCTAGAGTATGCCCCCAGTCAGATGCAGCTACTGGATGCTTTGAAACATCTGCACCTGCTGCCTGTAAAGCAATACGAATATTTTTGGCGCATTTTTCTTTACTGTGCCTTGCAGACATACTTTCAAGTTTGCTTGAGAATTTATGCAGATCGATATTTTGGTCTTCTACTTTATGTCTTTTAGAAGTTGATCGGCTATGCTTTTTAGTCTCAGCAGAAGCTTTGTTTAACATCGCTTTCGTTTTTAAGTCACCCTGAGAACTTTCTTCTTTTCTCAATTTAATGTGGTGAACATGTGCATGAGCTACGTGATGAGCATGAGCCATTTTGAAACCTACTTCCGCTAACCAGTCTTCGAAAAAACGGAGCAATTGTAGAATCAAAATTATGCGTTGGCTTTTAATAGTTGTAACAAATTCCTAGCACTGTGAAATGGGTCACAAAATTAATCATTTAGATCAATAATCAATCATTTTTTAAATTATCTACTTAATGAAAATTTACATAAAGTTATTTTTTATAAAAAATTTATTAAAAACATAATATTATTAAAATACACATAAAATAATATTTTAATAAAACTGAAAAAATAATGTCATTTAACTTTTTTAATATTTGGATTCAACTCTTAAAATATCCATAATATATGAAAATCTATATCTTAATCTTTACTCTAATCGGTAGCGTGATCTACTCAACTCAAGGTTTTTCAAAAGACTGGAGCCAAGTTCCTCTATGCAGTGCAGACCAACCAGCATGTGTTACAGGTCTTTCTACGTTGCAACCCATAAACTTGGAAAACGGAAAAATTGTCTTTGATTTTGACACAGATGGATGTCTAGCTTCAGCACCAGTACAAAAACAAGGTGAAAACTATTACCCGAATAATGGTTTGAGCACCTCAGGTACTTTAGAAGGTCAATGTAGTTATAGGGATCAGTTAAGCAAAGCAAATATTATTTACAAGGAGAAATGTACGACTTATCAGAATTCTATTTACTGCGGTCGTATTTTTGCACTTTATACAGTTAAAGATAAAGCCGTAAATGGTAACTTAGACTTTATAGGACATCGACATGACCTAGAACACGCCGTAGTCTGGATGAAAGACGGTAAGGTAACGCATATAGGGGTAAGCGCACATGGAGAATTAACAAATACAGCAGCCAATCTATCTCCATTAGCAAAAGAATATGGTAATAATGCCTATGCAGTGGTTTATCATAAAGATGGTGTATTGACACATGCTCTGCGTTTAGCTGCATCAAAAACATCAAATAATATTCAAGTTGTTAATGAGACTCCAGAAAATCCAACAGGAAAATGGGTTTTACCTAATGTAATTGACATTGATCAGGCACCTACTAATTACATTAATACTCTTTTTAGCTCTGACTACGGTAAAGCAACACTTGAAATAAAACCATCTCGACTTATTAACTTTCTAAACAGTAAGAAACCTGCTGAATGGAACAATGTGACCTTTTATTAGTTAACACGCAATAAAAACTTAATTTAATATAAATTTAATTAAAATAAAAAAACGCCCTTTCGGGCGTTTTAATTAAAATACATATGGTCGTACAAAAATCAGAAAGAAAATTCCAAGCATGAGGAACCATTTTAAGAAGTAATATAATTTGCGGTTTTTAGCTTTTAATGCTTTGGCTTTAATACGAATTTGGTACACATAACCAAATGCTTTATTTAAACCACCCGTTTGGTCACCTGTTTCATTCGGTGAGCTTGCCGCAGTCATCACGTTACGACCAAACCAATGGTTAAAACGTTCCATCCATTTCACTTTCATTGGACGCTCAACGTCTGCAAAGAAAATAATACGGTTTTGCTCAGTCTTATTTTCAGCATAGTGAATATACGTTTCATCAAACACAACGCTTTGACCGTCACGCCAAGAGTATCTTTCACCATCGACATCAATGAAACAACGATCATCATTTGGTGTAATCAAACCCAAGTGATAACGAAGTGAACCTGCGTATGGGTCACGGTGTCTTACCAAACGGCTGTCAGGAGCAAGCTCGGTAAACATTGCCGCTTTAATGGTCGGTAATGTTTTGAGTAAAGCCGTTGTTTTCGGACAAAGTTCAGCAGCCGAAGGATGGCTTGACTCATACCATTTGAGGTAAAAACGTTTCCATCCTGTTTTAAAGAACGAGTTAAAACCTAAGTCATTATAGGTACTCGATGCTTTAATCCCACCTTGGTCATATAAAGCTTTCGCTTCGTCTCGAATCATTTCCCAATTTTCATCTAACACTTTTAAATCTTTGAAGTGTTGAGTATCGATATAAGGCTGATTCGGTACCTTTGAAAAGATGTACATTAAAAAGTTAATCGGTGCGAGCAAGGTTGAATGGTCAAAAAATTGACGATAAAACGAGTGACGCACTTTGCCGCGATGTTGGATATACAATGCAGATATTACAAAAATCGCTAATATGACCCACTTAATCATATAGTTACTCGCATTTAAGCATCTTTAAAATACTTCGAAGAAATTTAAAATCGGAGAAATAATAACAAACTCTCGAAGAAAATTCAGAGTCATATGATTAACTATTATTTTTAGCAAAAAGAAATCTCAAGAATATTTATTCTTGAGATTTCTTAAACTCAGGCTTTAAATTAGTTTTGATAGGGTTTCCAATTTAACGCATTTAGAGAAACAAGTGCTCTTGCAGCGGTTTCATTATAGACATAACAGCCTGATTTCAATTGTGCAATTCTTAACCGAGCTAAACGAATACTGTCAGAATCATTGGTATTTTTTAAGTATGTTTCCCAATGCTTAACTTCTTGATCAGCCGTCCAAGCAATGTTACTTGTATAATTTGCTGTATATGGCTTACCTTGATATTGCACCGCCACACTATCGTTTGCAGCAAAACCTAAACTAGTATTATAAATTGTTGTCCATGAAACATTTTGCCATGTGCCCTTAACTGCTTTATAAGTAAAGCCAAATGGATTTGTTTGATTCAAACGATTAAGATATGGAGCATTTTCAGCATCGAACTCATCAAAACTTTGGTTAAGTTCATAATCTTGACCGACATTAAATGCAAACGACTCTTGATTAGATTTTTTTGAAATTAAACGGTAGCAACTACTTCCTTCAGGAAATTTATTCTGTCCATAAGTATTAAGAAATATACGCCCATTCGTCGTGCTTGCATCATTTACTGGAAAGCCTACTGCTCGGTAACCTGGTAAAACAGCGTCAAACATGTTCTGACCAGACAGATTAACTCTCTGAAGTTTCCAATCCTCTTTAACATCACCAATAAGATCCAGTGTCCAATCTGTTAGCGAATTAATATTCATAACATTAATCGCTCTATCAGTTGGCAAATAGAGTTTTTTCTCTGTGAGCAAATACTCACCTAAAGGTTGATTAGAGGATCCATCTGTTGATTTTTTATTGAATATTTCAAAATAAGAAATATTTAATGCGTCTGTTTCATTCGCATTGTAATCCATAAAATAGTAACGACTTCCATTTACCGTAGAATCTTGTGATGCACTACTTTGATCGTTATTTACGGAATTATTATCACTAGAACCACCACCGCCACACGCACTCAACATCATTGGTAGGATAGCTAAAATTACAAACTTATTTTTTAACATAATATTACTTTATCTAACATTTTTATAACACAAAGTTTATCCAAAGATAAAAAAATAGACAACCCTTTCTGTATAATAATTCACGAAACATCTTATTTTTTATTACTAATTCAAAAATTTAAGTTATTTAGCAGTCTTTATTCTTTTCCATACATGTGTTTTCCCCATTGAAATCTCTATTATTTCATTGTTCTTTTATTATTCATTTCATCGTTTACTACATTCTCTTATGGACCCTTCAACCCTTGGTTATCAAGCTATTGCTCCCTATAAAAAACATATTTTCCATATAAATAAATTAAAAAAAATTATTTGCAGATAATTGATGACCCTTGCGTCACGGCTTGATACAACTTGTTGGCTTCTTTTTAGATATAGTTATCGTAAGATTAGCGAAGCATAAATGTGTACCGGAGCTGTACACACGCTTCATAACATCAACTTAGAAGTCCTCCAAAACTAAGGAGATCAGGCATGATCCACGCTGGCAATGCCATTACCGTCCAAATGCTTTCGGACGGAATTGCAGAATTCCGCTTTGACTTACAAGGTGAGTCGGTCAATAAATTTAACCGTGCAACAATTGAAGATTTCCAAGCAGCGATTGCTGCTGTAAAAGCCAATAACGATATTAAAGGCTTAGTTGTAACTTCGGGTAAATCTACATTTATTGTTGGTGCAGATATTACTGAATTTGGCGAAAACTTCGCCCAAGGCGAAAAAGCGATTGTTGACTGGCTTATGCCTGTTCACGAGATCTTCAATAGCTTTGAAGATTTAGACCTTCCAAAAGTTGCTGCTATTAATGGCATGGCTTTAGGTGGCGGTTTTGAAATGTGCTTAGTGTGTGACTATCGTGTGATGTCAGAAGCTGCACAAGTGGGCTTACCTGAAATCAAACTCGGTATTTATCCTGGTTTCGGTGGTAGCGTTCGTTTAAGCCGTGTTATCGGTATCGACAACGCAGTTGAATGGATGGCAATGGCTGTTCCTAAAAAACCGGCTGCTGCACTTAAAGATGGTGCTGTAGATGCGGTTGTAGCTGCTGACAAATTACTTGAAGCTGCAACTGACTTGGTTAAACAAGCAATTTCTGGTCGTTTAAACTGGAAAGCAAAACGCCAAGAAAAACTTGATGCTGTAAAATTGAATCCACTTGAACAAATGATGGCGTTCAACACAGCAAAAGGTGCAGTACTTGCTAAAGCAAACCCTGCTCAATACCCTGCTCCAAAATTATTACTTGATTCATTACAAGCAGGTGCAAGCCTTGCACGTGATGAAGCATTAAAAGTTGAAGCTGAAGGCTTTGCGAAAGCAGCGATTACTCCACAAGCTGGTGCATTGATTGGCTTATTCCTCAATGACCAAGTTGTTAAGAAAACTGCTAAAAAACATGAAAAAGGTGCTCATCCTGTAAACCAAGCAGCTGTACTTGGCGCTGGTATTATGGGTGGTGGTATTGCTTACCAAGCTGCAAGCAAAGGCACACCAATTATCATGAAAGATATTGGTAACCCACAACTTGCATTAGGTATGTCAGAAGCGAACAGCTTGTTAACTAAACAAGTTGAACGTAAGAAAATGAAACCTGCGCAAATGGGTGAAACTCTTGCACGTATCCGCCCTACTTTAAGCTACGACGAGTTTAAAGAAGTTGATATCGTAATCGAAGCAGTTACAGAAAATCCAAAAGTTAAAGAAATGGTACTTGCGGATACTGAAAAGAATGTTCGTGAAAATACGATCATTGCTTCTAATACGTCTACGATTTCAATCACGCGTTTAGCGAAAGCATTACAACGTCCTGAAAACTTCGTTGGTATGCACTTCTTCAACCCAGTTCACATGATGCCGCTTGTAGAAGTTATTCGTGGTGAAAAAACTTCTGAAGAAGCGATTGCAACGACTGTAGTGCTTGCTCAAAAAATGGGTAAAACACCAATCGTTGTAAACGACTGCCCAGGGTTCTTGGTTAACCGTGTATTGTTCCCTTACTTTGGTGCGTTTGACCTTCTTGTAAAAGACGGCGCAGACTTCCAACAAGTTGACAATGTAATGTCTAAGTTTGGCTGGCCAATGGGTCCTGCTTACCTCATCGACGTTGTTGGTATCGACACAGGTGTACATGGTGCAGAAGTCATGGCAGAAGGTTTCCCAGACCGTATGAAGCCGGACTACAAAGGTTCAATTCAAGCAATGTACGAAGCTAAACGTCTTGGTCAAAAGAATGACGTTGGTTTCTACAAGTACGTACTCGACAAGAAAGGCAAGAAAGCAAAAACTGTTGATCCAACAGCATATGAAATCATTGCTCCTTTCGTGACTGGTGAAAAACGCGAATTTGATAACCAAGAAATCATTGACCGTATGATGCTTGCTTTCTGTAACGAAACAGTTCGTTGCTTAGAAGACAACATCGTTGCAACTGCCGCTGAAGCAGATATGGCGATGATTATGGGTGTAGGTTTCCCTCCATTCCGTGGTGGTCCATGCCGTTACATCGACCAAACAGGTGTTGCTGAATACGTTGCGCTTTGCGACAAATATGCACACTTAGGTAAGGCTTATGAAGCGCCGCAAATGTTGCGCGACATGGCTGCTAACAACAAAAAATTCTACGGTTAAGGAGCGATGTGAATGGCTACTTTAAATCCACGTGACGTTGTGATTGTTGATGGCGTTCGTTCTGCCATGGGCAAATCTAAAAACGGTATGTTCCGTAATGTACGTGCCGACAGTTTATCTGCTGAACTTGTACGTGCGCTCGTTGCTCGTAACCAGTTTGATGTAAATGAAGTTGAAGATCTGATCTGGGGCTGTGTAAACCAGACTCTAGAACAAGGTATGAACATTGGCCGTAACATCGGTTTATTGGCTGACTTGCCTAAAACTGTTGCTGGTCAAACAGTGAACCGTCTTTGTGGTTCGTCTATGCAGGCAATCCACACTGCCGCAGCACAAATTGCGACTAACCAAGGTGACATCTTCATTATTGGTGGTGTAGAGCATATGGGCCACGTAGGTATGATGCACGGCATCGACCTTAACCCAGAAGCATCTAAACACTATGCAAAAGCATCTAACATGATGGGCTTAACTGCTGAAATGTTAGGTCGTATGAACGGCATTACTCGTGAAGAACAAGATGCGTTCGGTGTTGAATCTCACCGCCGTGCTTGGGCTGCAACTCAGGAAGGTCGTTTCAAAAATGAAATCGTTGGTGTTGAAGGCCACGATGCAAATGGTTTCAAAATCCTTTGCGACATCGACGAAGTGATTCGTCCAGATGCAAACCTTGAAGCATTCAAAGCATTAAAACCTGTATTTGACCCTAAAGGTGGTTCAGTAACAGCAGCAACTTCTTCTGCTCTTTCTGACGGTGCTTCTGCAATGTTGCTTATGTCTGCTGAACGTGCACAAGCATTAGGTTTAAAACCACGTGCTGTAATTCGCTCTATGGCAGTAGCAGGCTGTGACGCAGCAATCATGGGTTACGGTCCAGTTCCAGCGACTCAAAAAGCGCTTAAGCGTGCTGGCTTATCAATTGCTGATATTCAGACTGTTGAGTTAAATGAAGCATTTGCTGCACAAGGCTTGTCTGTTCTTAAGGGCTTAGGTCTTTATGACAAACAAGACATCGTGAACTTAAATGGTGGTGCAATCGCACTTGGTCACCCACTAGGCTGTTCTGGTGCACGTATTACAACTACGTTGTTGAACGTGATGGAACAACAAGATACTCAAATTGGTCTCGCGACTATGTGTATCGGCCTTGGGCAAGGTATTGCAACGATTATCGAACGTGTTTAATTAGCACCAAGATAAAAAATCCCCGCTCAATGCGGGGATTTTTATTTTATCGGCCTTTTAAACCATCTTGGATTTGTTGCTGTAATTTCAAAATATCATTTAAATTTACTTTCATCGTACCTTCGCGATAAGCATCGACATTACTTCGGTTAATGTTCAAATCTTTTAACATTTCAAAAAGACCATTAGTTGGGTCAGAAGACTGAATCCCACCCGCTACCGCTAAAATATATTGTTGTAAAAATGGGGAAAGTTGCGACAGATCAGGCTGCGCCATAACGGGCTGATAATCTACGGTCGTCATACCTTCTGGGACTAAAGCATTCTGTATATCGTTATGTATTTTATATTCATGGTGTTGTAGTGCTTGTCGTACGTTCTTATCTTCTTGAAACGGTACAAAGCCCACCTCGTCACGTAGCTCAGATTCAGCCATAACGCGAATAGTGGGTAAAGTCGTTACCTCTTCTGCCTGAACAGTTGGTAAACCTATAAAAGCAAATACAGCGATTAAAGCTGATCGTTTTAGAAAGTTCATACCTAGCTCCAAAAAATCAGTCATCCTATTTCAATCAAAAGATGAAGATTCAAATAAAGGTCTCTATAAATAGGCTACAACAAACTGCTTTGTGATTCAGTAAGGCTCAGATAAACGGTAAGTAAAGTTAGTATTTCAAATACTAAAAATTCTTTTAAGTGTAATAGGCTTTGTTGCACAAAGCTATTCTTGAAGGCTTCTTCAGTAATATAATTTCCAGATGAAGAAGCCTACACCTAAAATCTATCGTACAACCAATTGGTCCTCGTATAACCAAGCTTTAATCAAGCGAG
>NZ_JANBNX010000015.1:0-81387 GCF_035615275.1 Acinetobacter sp. IK23 | reverse complement strand
TCATTTTGCACCTTATTTAAAGACAAGGTGCCAATTCTGGCTCATCAATTACTGACTTAAATTTCGCTCAAATAAACTTCGAGTAATTTAAACCAATCAATCAATGAAAATTATTTCGATTAATCAACCAGTAAAAATCCACACAAGTTGTTCTTCAATTCTCTTAATGATCCTCTTCCTGGTTCGTCACCAGCAAGCTAGGTCGGCTATATTACTCTTAATCTCTTAAAAGTCAACAGGTAATTTCGATATTTTTTAAAACTTATTTTTCAAACCACCTTATCATCAAATTCATCACTTAAAGCAACCAACTTAATCACAAGTAACTGTTTTTCAACAAGTTTCTATCTGCATCACCGCCGATGGATGTGCATTATAGACCATTAAATTCCCTTTGCAATACCTTTCTCATATTTTATTATTCAAGCGGTCACTTTTTAGTCTTTTTCGCCATATTTCTATATTATTTGACCAATTTTACATTGATAATAGGTTATCGCTTCTGTATTAAAATATATCTCTATCCAACTGCATATTATAGATAGCCTGGCTAGCGGTTAAGGAATTATATGAATTATTCTAATTTACTATTATCGAGCTTATTAACTGTTGGTATTTATACATCAGCACACGCTCAAGAAAATCTTACTGAAGGATCTACCGCGAGTTCGGAAGATGTTGCTTCGACAGAGGCTCAGCAGAGTCGCCCCCGCTCACAAATTATTAAAGACTTAAAAGGTCTAAAAGCTAAAGATTTAAAAATCAATGCAAACGCTGCTCAACCTGACACAGTAAAAGATCCATTACAGTCATTAAACCGCCCTATTTATTCTTTTAATGACATGCTAGATCGCAACTTTTTGCGTCCCGTTGCAGTTCAATATAATGAAAAAACACCAGAAGATGTTCGCGGTTCCTATCGCCAGTTCCGCAAAAACCTGGGTGAGCCATGGAATGCTGTTAACCAACTCATTCAAGGTCGTCCTGTTCGCGCAGTAAAAACACTTGGCCGATTTACTGTGAACACCTTAACGACTTTAGGTTTAGCTGACCCCGCTAGTCGCTTAGGGCTTCCACCTGAAGATGAAAGTTTTGGCGTAACTCTCGGTTACTATGGTGTTCCTTCTGGACCATTCCTAATGCTACCTTTCTTTGGCCCAAGTACTTTACGTGATGGTTTAGGCTTAGCTGTAGACTCTCAAGCTCGTCCACAAAAGTATATTATGGATAACCAAGATGGTTTGTATTGGTCAACTAACGTCTTACAAGCTGTTGATACACGTGCCCAGTATTTAGATTTGGATCAAACGATACAAGGCGATCAATATGCGATGATTCGCGATTTGTATCTTCAACGTAAGGCGTTCCAAATTGCCGAGAAAAAAGGTAATTCAGCAGACGTATCTTTCATTGATGATGACGAATCTGAAGATGTTCCAGATGATAGCCAACCTAAAAGCAAGAAATAATTAAAGAGGAAACCAAGGTATTGTATCTACTATATAGAAAGGCAATACCTTGATTTTGATTATACATCCTCTATGATGGATAAAATGATCTTGAAAAAGGACAATCATATCTTCTATGTATTTCATTAAACCGACACGCTCTATCCCTTTCTTAGAGCAAGCTCTGGATTCACTTCCAGACTTACAAGTCATTCACATAGATGATCTCGATTTATACGATCCAACAATTATCGCAATTGCTGATGTACAAGATTTCCTGACTTATAAATGGCGTTTACCTACCATTGTGATTGCTTTCGAACATGAAGGTAGTGCATTAGCTCAGGCATGGGAGGCAGGTGCTCTTGCTGGATGGGTATGGAATCAGTTACCTCAAGATCTGAATAAAGCATTAACAAGAATTGATGCTCAATATAAACGCAATCAAGATAGTCGCGACTTACCTTCGGCGGCAGAATTACAAAAACGTTTACTACCGAATCCTATTGATTTACCAAATTATGAAGTTGAAACTTTTTTCCAACCTTCCGCATATCTATCAGGTGACTGGTATGACTATTGGAAATTAAACGATAAAGAAGTTTTATTTTATCTTGCAGATGTATCAGGACACGGTGTAACAAGCAGTTTATTAACTTCTTGGATGGCTGCTTTTCATGGCAGATCAAAAACTCCAAGACAGTTGATTAAAAAATTAAATGGAATGCTCGTTCAAGAAAATATTGAAAAACATATTACGATTGTGGTCGGTATTTTAAATCTGGAAACGCATAGTCTTCGCTGGTCTAGTGCAGGCCACTACCCTCCTCCAATTATTTTTGAACCAAATCAACCTCCAAAAATTTTAACGACTAGTAGTTTCCCTTTGGGTTTAACAGATGAATTGGAAGTTGAAGAACATGTTTGTACATTAAATCGTCATGCACGTTTTATTGTTTGCTCAGATGGAGCACTAGAACCATTTGATGGCGGATTGAATGATCAGTTTCAACAATTGGTCCAACATTTGCAAAATCAATCATTCCAAGCCCCTGATCATGTTGCTGATGACATCGCAATTTTTAGTCTTTGTCGAATGAATTAATTTAAAAATCAATCAATTAAAAAATATACGACTTAAGGACTCTTGAGTCTGAGATGGCACTATGTGATAATTTTTCTATCCTTCTCTGAAAATGGCATTTATATGTCAACAGGTCATGTTGAATATGCAAGCTTAAATGGAACGCATATTTTCAAACTTATTGGTGAAGTGCGAGCCCATTCTTGTATAAGTCTAGACAAACTTTTAAACAGAATTGAACAGCAAGAGAATGTTGTTGGTGCAATCGTTGATTTAACCCAAACAACATTTATTGATAGTACTGTATTAGGCATCTTAGCTAAGCTAGGCTTAAAACTGAAACAGACTCATCATATTCAAGCTGTGATGCTATCTACCAATCCAGATATCACAACCTTAGCCAATAGCATGGGGCTAGGGCAGGTTTTTGTCATTTTGAATTATTGTGGCGATCCTAACGTTTGTACTTTGACGCTAACGGATGAACACATTACTCATAATGCAATGCTAAGAACCGTGCTGGATGCACACAAGACATTGATGAAACTTAATGCAAACAATCAGAATATGTTTGAGCCACTTGTTAAGCAATTGCAGAAAGAACAAGACACGCTTGAACAAGTATCTGATAAGCAAAATGCCTAAATTTTATTGCTAATCTGGATTTGTATATGACTCTTGTTTCAGTTGTTCAAATGAATTCTCAAGATGACATTGAAAGCAACTTTCAAATAATCGAGTCATTGATTCAGCAAAGCAAAGCTCAAAATGCCAGCTTAATTGTTTTTCCAGAAAACTTTGTATGTTTCGCTGCTGGTAAACAGCGTGAAACAGCTGAGCAATTTGAATCAATTCAGCAAAGACTTGAGAAACTCGCGCATCAATATCAAATTTGGATTGTTGCTGGCACTTTACCGTGCCCATTTCGTCAAGATGGTTCTATCATACAAGATGGCCGTGTGCGCACAGTAAGCTTATGTATTAGTCCAGAAAGGACAGAAGCACGTTACGACAAAATACATTTATTTGATGTTCAAGTTGGCGATGCTGTCGGTGGATATCAAGAATCCCGCTTCTTTGAACCTGGAACAGACGTTGTAGTCACATCTACCCCTTTTGGCAATATCGGGCTAATGGTATGTTATGACTTGCGTTTTCCTGAGTTAGCTTTAACCTTGAGACAACAAGGTGCTCATCTATTGACTGCACCAGCAGCATTTACCTATACAACAGGGCAAATGCACTGGCAGCTTTTATTACAAGCACGTGCAATGGATAGTCAATGTTATGTTTTAGGGGCAGCACAGCAAGGTTGGCATGGAGAAAAACGTCAAACTTGGGGACATGCAGGAGCAACTGATAGCCGTGGACAAGTTTTAAGTATGATTGAGCATGAAGGTAGTGGTTTAATTACTGTACCTTTTGATTTAGCTGCTCAAGAGCTTGTTCGTACATCAATGCCTTTAATGACGCATCGTAAATTAATTCACTATTAAAAGCTTAATTATTCATGTGGAAATATTTAATTAGCATTTTTTGCTTAGGGGCAAATATTCACTGTTATGCAGCTGAATTTGGTGCAACAAATCATTTTGTTTCCCCAAACTTACAACTTAAACAAGATGTCCTTCCACCTACTCCTAAAAATATCCCTCTCCCTGCTTTTGGACAACGGATTATTGGTTGGGGAACCGGTGCAGAAGGTGCGAGACAACGTTTAGAGAATATTCAACCTGCTGATGTTTCTATGATTAAAAAACAAGGAACAACTTTAGAAATGATTACAGCTTGGCAAGATTTCTACGAACAAGAGCAACAACGTAATGAAAATAATCCAACTGCTAAATACCGTGCTCGTTTAATGAAAAAAATTGCCGATCTCTGGTAACTGTTCCAAATTCATATTTTCAAGTCATAGGGTAATTTTTCGATTACTCTTTTTTTTGCGTTATCTTATTTTTATCAATAACTCAAAATTATGAGCATTTAAGAAGTTAAACATAAAGCGATATACTACAAAAGCATCTATTAGTTTTCTGAGAAATATATGGACCAAGACTGTCAAAATTTAAAGCTTGAGAATCAGTTATGTTTCCTCATTTATTCAACAAATTTAGCTCTTAATCAGCTTTATAGAAAACTTTTGACTCCATTAGGCATTACTTATCCTCAATATTTGGTAATGTTGGTTCTATGGGAAAAAGATGAGATTACCGTTTCAGAGATTGGCAACAAACTATTTTTAGAATCATCGACCTTAACCCCTATTTTAAAAAAGTTAGAAGCAATTCAACTCGTAAATCGCACTCGTTCAAAAGAAGATGAACGTCAAGTAATTATTACACTAAGTGAAAAAGGTATAGAACTTAAGGAACAAGCCGTGAATATTCCAGCTCATATTTTGGAAGCAAGTTCTTGTGACATGACCACTCTACTTGGTTTGAAAGATCAACTGACACAACTTCGTACAAATATAGCCAAATAATCATCATTTTTTTTACAAATTTGGCTTGTCAAAATAATTAAGTCGTGTACGATATATTTGTATTCAATTTAAATTAGGAATAATAAGATGTCTTTAGAAAAAGTTGTGTATCTTGCAAAAGCTAAAGCAACTGGTGGCCGTGATGGTCGTGCAACTTCATCAGACGGCGTATTAGACGTACAACTCGGTGTACCTAAAGAAATGGGCGGCGCTGGTGGTGCTGTAACTAACCCAGAACAATTATTTGCAGCTGGTTACTCAGCGTGCTTTTTGGGTGCTTTAAAATTCGTTGCAAACCGCGATAAATTTAATATTAGCAAAGATGCTTATGTTGAAGGTGAAGTTGGTATTGGTCCAATTCCTACAGGTTTTAGTATTGAAGTAACGTTAAATGTTTACTTAATCGGCATGGACCGTGAAGAAGCTGAAAAATTAGTGGCAGCAGCTCATATTGTTTGTCCATATTCAAATGCGACTCGCAATAATATTGATGTGACTTTTAATATTGTGACTGAATAAGTTTTGATATTTCAAAAATGCCCGAATCAAATCGGGCATTTTTTATATCTTCCAAATTATGCTTCACTTGCCTCATTGGTTACTCGAAGCACTTCTTCAAGTGTAGTTTTACCCGAAAGCACTTTACGCAAACCATCATCACGAATTGAACCTGAATACTGACGAGCATGGTTTTCTAGTTCATATTCAGCGGCATTGCCATGAATAAGGCGACGCATAGGTTCATCAACAGGTACAATTTCATAAATCGCTGTACGACCATTAAATCCTAAATGTGAGCAATGATCACACCCTTTGGCTTCAGGTAACTTTAAAGCTGGCTCATCCGAGATATGCTGAAAAACCAGCTTTTCAAAAGTATCGGCTTCACGCAATGTCATACAATGTGGACATAAGGTACGAACCAAACGTTGAGCAACCACCCCAATTAAAGAGCTTGATAATAAGAAGGGTTCAATCCCCATATCTTTAAGACGAGTAACCGCTCCAATAGCAGTGTTGGTATGTAGTGTAGATAAAACTAAATGGCCTGTTAACGAGGCTTGTACTGCAATTTCAGCAGTTTCTAAGTCACGAATTTCGCCCACCATCACTACATCAGGATCTTGACGTAACATTGCTTTTAAAGCACGAGCAAATGTCATATCTACTTTGGTATTCACTTGGGTTTGACCAATACCTTCGAGTTGATATTCGATAGGATCTTCGGCAGTTAAGATATTTCGGGTATTGTCATTTAGATCAGATAGAGCTGCATATAAAGTTGTTGTTTTACCCGAACCCGTAGGCCCTGTGACTAAAATAATGCCGTGTGGACGATGTACCAATTGCGTTAAACGTTCATAGTCATTTGCCATTAAACCCAAGTGAGTCATATTGAGTCGACCCGCTTGTTTATCGAGTAAACGCATAACAACCCTTTCACCATGTGACGATGGCAAAGTTGAAACACGGACATCAACTTCACGGCCAGCAAGACGTAAAGAAATACGTCCATCTTGCGGTACACGCTTTTCGGCAATATCGAGTTTCGCCATAACTTTAATACGTGAAACAAGTAACGGAGCTAGTTCACGGCGTGGCTGTACAATTTCACGCAATTGACCATCTACCCGTAAACGAACAGATAGTTTTTTTTCGAAAGCTTCAATATGAATATCTGAAGCCCCTACCCGAATTGCCTCTGAAAGTAATGCATTAATAAGACGAACAATAGGTGCATCATCTTCTTGGTCCATTAAGTCTTCTGTTTCAGGAACTTGATCGGCAAGACTCAATAAATCTGGATGATCTTCTAAACCAGCCGCAACTTGTTGCGACTCCCCAGTGTCGCCTGCGTAACTCGTACTTAATAGGCTATTAAACTCTTGTTCAGTACATAACTGATAATGTGCAGGCTTCCCCAAAATTCGTCTTGCTTCCTGCAATGCAATTTTTTCTGTATTTTGACGTCTAACAATAAAAACTTGATCACCGTCATAACGAAATAAAACACCATGACGCTTGGCAAAACTATATGGAACTTGTATTTGTTTCAATATTTGCATCACAATTTATAATGATGAGTAAGATGATTTTGAGTGTACTCTAAGCAGATTACAGCGTGAAGTCTGTTTAACAACTCGGTAGAGGAATTTTACGTCTTGTTTGAAAATAATGAATATCAGCCTCGCCCCCAAAATTCTTTAAAATGGTGGGGTGAACAGCACTTTGAAATTAACCAATCCAAAGCATGGCAATTTGGTTCAATGCTCTTTCGTTTAACGCGTGGCATAAAAGAATGGCGTATCGAATATTATCGTCCTTCTCTTCAAGATGATAATGAGCAAGATTGGCATCCAGTTGCCGACCCACATTTTGCTTTTCCACATAATGTTCAAGTCGAACGTTATATGTTTCGAAAGACCAATTCAGAATTTTTACTTATGCCACGTCTGGCAGATCGTTCTGTGGTTATTAAACCTGTTGATCCGATTTATATTCCAGCAGGTCAGCGAGGAACACTTTATATTAGTACGCCTCTCTGGATTGCTGGTTTAGTTGAAAGTCAGCATGAGCCTTTATTTGAAATTCCTGTAATTCAGCCTAAAGATACATGGTTTGGGCCTAATGCGCAGCAAGGTGAAATTTGCTATGCAACCTCTGTTGATGGACGTACTGATTTAAACTTGTTAACACCACGTGCGTTTCGTGCAGTTACACCCATTGATTTTCACAATACCAGTAACCATCAATTACGCTTTGATCGTATGAATGTACCAGTAACTGCACTACCTCTTTTTTATAGTGAAAGTACTGGTCGTTTATGGACTTCTCAAATTAAAGTTTATTATGAGGGCTCTGACCGTCCTGCCCGTATTCGTATTGAAAACCGTACACCACCTCTTGCTGGTGAAGTGACTTATGTTCATCCCCCGCGGTCACCTGGTGGTGCACTATTTAATATGTTTGATTCATTCTTTTAAGGGGGTTATATGGCTGATACAAGTATTCCGAAAGAAATCGCTTATAGTCTCAAAAGTATATTTACCAATATTAATACCGAACGTATTAGTGAAATTTTAGTCGGTGTTGTGCTTTGTTTTATTGGTTTTGTTCTTGCACGCATTATTTCAAATACATTTATTAGAACTATTGGCTCACGCTTTAATGCTCATCAACGTTTAGTGTGGCGTCGTGGTATTTTTTATTTTATTTTCTTACTCTTCATTATGACGAGTTTGAAAGAGGCGGGATTTAAACTTAGTGTATTTCTTGGAGCGGCAGGGATTTTAACAGTAGCACTTGGTTTTGCTTCTCAAACATCAGCCAGTAACTTAATTAGTGGTCTATTTTTGATTGGGGAAGGTTCATTTGAAGTCGGTGATACCATTCAAATTACCCTCATTCGTGGCAATACCATCGAAGGTGAAGTCATTTCAATTGACCTACTCTCGGTTAAGCTACTCACCCTCGACAATGTTTATATTCGTTTGCCGAATGAACAACTTATTCGTGCGCCTGTACACAACTTATCTAAATATCCGATACGGCGTATTCCAATTACACTCGCCATTAACTTTCACGAAGACATTATTAAAGTTCGCGAAGTGTTGCTAAATGTGGCAGCAAATTATCCACTCGTATTAGATGACCCAAAACCTGCGGTAACTGTAACTGCATTTAGAGAGTCATCGATTGAGCTTTTATTTGCAATGTGGTGCCGCCAAGAAAATTCTTTAAAAGTTCGAGATGAAATGCAAGAACGTATCCGAAATGGTTTTTTAGATAACCAAATTGAAATTCCTGTTCCTAAAATGGGATTAATTGATCGTCCATCTACTGTTTTTGCTGAAGATGATATCGATCAATACAGCAACCAGAAAGAGTTAAAACGAGAGCCTAAAGCTTAGGCTCTTGATTCTTCTGCACAGAGGATGATGGTGGTAATGGTGCAAGATAAGCAATTATCAACATTACCCCACCTGCTCCAATAAATGAAATAACTCGAGTTAATGTTGCACTTTGCGATAGATCAAGCAAAATCAGCTTTAATACAACAATCCCTAAAAGTGCAGCACCTACAAACCAGAGTTGACGAATCATTTTCCGACTAGAGTATGTGGTCAATACAAATGCCAAAATAACCCAAAGTAGTGTCAGGCTTAATTGGACTATTCCATTTGTCCAAATTGCCACGCTCCATAGTGGTGTCGCCCAGTAGTGGTGCAAGCCCCGAACGACCACACTACTGAAAACCAACAATCCCACTAAAATTGTTGTAATTTTAAAAGTCCACTCCAGTGACCTATCCTGATCAAAATCATGTTGATAAATAATAAAGAGTAGACCTGCAAATCCCACAATTGAAAGTAAGTCAGTTAAGTTAAATAAGGGAACAAAATATAGGTACTCGGCAGAATGAATATCAACACTCACCGCAAGCAACCACAATAAGCTTAAACACCACACCGGAATTTGATGCAACAACGTCGTTTTATGAGCTTTATATGCCCAAAGTGAATACCCCCCTGAAACAAAAGCCAAAGCCACAATTGGCATTTGCGGAAAAATAGCCACACCCACTATCGCTAATGCTAACCAGCATAAACCAGCCCAGACTTTTAAGTAGCTAGACTCACCCGACTGCGGTTGAGCGATAATAAATAAACCACTAAGAAGAATAGTACTAACAAGGAAAGTAATTTGCTGTAATGAATCTCCCCATTTAAACAACGTAAAAACTTGACTTGTAAAGGCTTCACCCAAAATTAGTAACAGTAACAGACTAATTAAAAGTAACTGTAAACTTTCCCATTGGACACGAAGCTTATAATGAATAACTGCACTAAATACTGCTATTAAGGCTATGGCAAACATCAAATATGGGCTTAAGGCATGATGATGCCATGCCATTATTTCTACACCTGCTACAGCACCCGCATACATACCTAGACATAAGAAAATGCCACTAAACATGCTTGCACTGAAATAACGTTGTTCTTTACTGTTGTATTGCAGTAAATAAAAAGCTGAAATGAATTGAGCAATTGCATAAATGCTAGTGCTTAGCGTTGGGAACTCTTCATTTGCCCAAACCTGATAAAACAGTGCAAGTGAGCTAAGTAAAACTAAAATCACCCCAATATATCGGCTTAAACGGTAGCGTTCAGTTACTCCCCATACAATGAGGGCCGTACCTTGAGCAACCCAACCAATAGCAGTCCAATGTGCCCCTTTCGCGAGTGGAAAAATTAAGGCAAAAAAAGCAACGGAAAGAATGAAAAAGCTTTTGGCAAGAACTGAAAGTTCTGGATGGGATTTTTTAATCCAATAAGTTAATACCGCATAAGTACCCGCCAAGACAGCAGCACCAATCGTCAACGCTTGCGTAGATTCATGAACTAAATAGGCATGAAGCGTAAAGCCTAATACAGGAACACTAAAAATAAGACCAACATCTAACAGTGGAGGTAAGCGAATACCCACTTGTTTATCATGTTCTGAAACCCGCGATATATTTTGGCTATAACGAACACTTAACCAAATAAACAAAGCAATATGACACCATAAGATCCAGTCTAATGTGTCAAATTTTGCTGGCTCAGCATAAAATGCGATTGCACTACCACCAATAAACATTGTGGCAAAGAAAGCAATCTGATTTAGGATTTTCCAAGGCTGAATAAAATTAACAGCAGCCACTGCAAGATTAATGACGAAGTAATAACTAAATAGGAAAATCACATCTGGGCGATATTGCGGAATAACTAAAGGTGCCGCATAAGCCATACCGAGTGCTAATATTGCTAAATAAATTGCTTGTTGTTTTAAGCTCAGGAATACCGTAATTGCTAATAAAATAGCAAATAAAATACTCGCTGTAGTGATATTGGCAATTACACCAAAATGATGTGAGAACACAAGCGTCAGGAATACAACCGCAAGTCCTACACCCTGCAATGCCACAGCAAAAAGCTGGTTTTTCTTTTGCAAGGTATACCCAAATGCTGTTAACACACCTCCAGCAAGAGCAATAAAACCAAGTTTTACACCTAAGCTTAACTGCCAGTGCTCGCTTGCAAAACGTAATAACAACACTACTCCAACCATCAGTACAGCGACAGCAACTCTTAAAATTGGATTGCCATGGACCATCCAGTCGACTGCTGCTTGCCACCATGCGCTTTGTACATGAGCTATTTGTTGTTCTTGATTTAAAGCTATTGTTTCAGGTAGAGCTGGCTTGACTGGCTCAACGATATTTTTTGGATCAACTTGCTCTATCGCTGGAGTTATAGCTTCTGTTTGTAGAGTATCGTTTACACGAACAGTTTGTTTTGCTGACTCAAGGAACAATAGACGAGTATGAAATGCACTAATGATTTGAATCAAACATAATAATAAAACCAGTAATACCCCACCAGCAATCCACATCCAATGATTAATATAAGCAACTAATGCAACCAAGGCGGCTGCATAAATTACTGTTCTTTGTATGTGTATAGAATAAAGTGGCGTTTTCTGCTGAGAAAACTGTTGTTCTAAATGAATTAAACGCTGATGCAAATTTGATAAAAATTGAACTAATATGACAGTGAGCGCAATAGATAAAGCAACAACGGCGCTTTGAAATTTAAAACCAATTGAAATGGCTAAAAACAAAGTCAAAGCGATCAAAACGACGATCATTCCCTGTTTGTCTTTTTTATACATGGGCTTAGCAATATAACAGCTTCATTACATGTCATATTACTTCAAGCCAATACAAGCGTATATTTATTCATACAAAATACTGCAAAAATCATAATCCTGCATTCATAGCCATTTTCACGTAAAATACCCCTAATTCAAATTAAGGAATTGTTCAATGCCACCATTTGTCTTGGTTGATGGGTCCTATTTTTTATTTCGTGCATATCATGCATTACCACCATTGACGACCTCTACAGGGTTACATACCAATGCAATACGTGGGGCAATTTCTGCCATTCAAAAATTAATGCGCCGTATGCAGCCAACACATATGGCTGTCATTTTTGATACGCCTGAGCCAACTTTCCGTCATAAGCTTTCACCTATTTATAAAGGTGATCGCCCAACCATGCCTGAAGAGTTATCTCAACAGATTCCATATTTGCATGCATTGATTAAAGCTCAAGGGATTCCTTTATATAGCCTTCCGGGTGCTGAAGCTGATGACATTATCGGTACACTTGCTAAACGTGCCGTACTCGAGGGCCATCATGTCCTTATCTCAACCGGAGATAAAGACATGGCTCAGCTCGTCAATGACCATGTAAAATTAGAAGATAGCTTTAAAGACCGTGTAATGGACACCAACGGCGTATTTGAGAAGTTTGGTGTTTGGCCAAATCAGATTATCGACTACTTGACTCTAATGGGTGATGCATCTGACGGTATTATGGGCGTGCCTGGCGTGGGTGCAAAAACAGCAGCCAAGTTACTGACCGAATACGGCACTTTAGACAATATCATTGCTAATGTAGACCAGCTTAAAGGCAAACTGAGCCAAAATATTAAAGACAATTTAGACAATATTAAGCTTGATCACCAATTAGCTAGTATTGTGTGTGATCTTCCTTTAGAACTTGATTGGCATGAATTAAAGCTTATCGATCCAAACGTAGAAGCTTTACGTAATCTTTATACTGAGCTTGAGTTTAGAAACCAATTACAGTCGCTTGATCATCCAAACAACCCAAATAGTTCAAGCTACAAACAGCAAGCTTCACAGACAGTAGTTCAAAATGAAGTTAAACCTGCTGAAACGATAGAAACCGAAGATCAAGCCAGCTTAACTAGTCAAGATGATCAGCTTGGGACTGCAAATTATCATACTGTTTTAACTCAAGAAGCTTGGGATCAACTCTGGCAACGCATGCAAAATGCCGATCATTTTGCTATTGATACAGAGACCACAAGTCTTGATTACCGTATTGCAGAAATGGTCGGTTTTTCAATCGCCTTTGATGCACAAGATGCCTACTATGTGCCTTTAGCACATAATTATGAAAATGCACCACAACAACTGAACCGTGAACAAATTCTAGCTCAAATTAAGCCTGTGCTAGAAAATGAAGCAGTTAAAAAAATCGGTCATCATCTTAAATATGACGCCCATATTTTTGCAAACCACGGTATAGAGCTTAAAGGCTGGTATTTCGATAGCATGCTGGCATCTTATGTATTAAATGCAGCTGCTACTCGTCATGGTATGGATGATGTTGCTCGTGTCTACTTAAGCCACTTAACCACCACTTTTGAACAAATTGCTGGTAAGGGTGCTAAACAAAAGACTTTTAATCAAATTGAGATTGAAGTTGCTGCTCATTATGCAGCCGAAGATGCACATGTGACCTATCGTTTATATGAAGTTCTTTCAAGTAAGCTCAAAGCACACCCTGAATTAGAAAATATTTTATATAACATTGAAATGCCAGTTGCCCGAATTTTGTCAGGCATGGAAGAAGATGGTATTCGCCTAGATCATGCATTCTTAGATAAATTAAGTGTTGAATTTGCAAAAACAATGGAAGGGCTTGAAAATCAAGCGCTGGAAATTGCAGATGAAACTTTTAATATTGCTTCACCTAAACAAGTCGGCGAAATCCTATTTGATAAATTAGGAATTAAAGGCGGTAAAAAAACTGCAACAGGGCAATACAGCACTAGTGAAAGTGTTTTAGAAAAAATTGAACATCCTTTAGCGGAAATTATTCTAGAACATCGTGGTTTGGCAAAGCTAAAAAGCACCTATACGGACCGTCTAGTAGAGCAATCTCATAACGACACGCATCGCGTACATACGAGTTATCATCAAGCACTCACAGCGACAGGCCGTCTCTCCTCTTCTGATCCTAACTTACAGAATATTCCAATTCGTAGACAAATTGGCCGTCAAATTCGTAAAGCATTCATTGCACCAGAAGGGCGAGTTTTACTAGCGGCCGATTACTCGCAAATTGAACTTCGTTTAATGGCTCATTTTTCCCAAGATGAAGCATTGGTACACGCGTTCCAACATGGTCAAGACGTTCACCGTCGTACGGCAGCAGAAGTATTGGGTATTGCAATTGAAGATGTGACCAATGATCAACGTCGTCAAGCGAAAGCCGTTAACTTTGGCCTACTTTATGGTATGTCTGAGTTTGGTTTGATTCGTCAGTTAGGTTTCACACGCCAAGAGTCTCAAAACTATATTAAGCAATATTTCCAACGCTATCCTGGCATCTATGAATATATGCAACGTACCCGCCAAGTAGCATCGGAACAAGGCTTTGTTGAAACTATTTTAGGTCGTCGTCTTTATACACCTGATATTGATGCACGAAATGTAATGGTGCGTAAGGCTGCCGAACGTGCCGCGATCAATGCCCCTTTACAAGGTAGTGCGGCTGATATTATTAAACTTGCAATGATTGAAGTTGATAAAATCTTGCCAAAAGATCAAGCCAAATTACTACTTCAAGTACACGATGAATTAGTATTTGAAGCTAATCAAAATATTGCTGAGGAACTTTCAAAACAAATCGCAAAAGTCATGGAATCTGTTGTAGAAATTTCCGTACCGTTAGTGGTTGAAGTTGGGCAAGGACAAAACTGGGATGACGCACACTAAGTCATCAATAAACCAATAAAAAAAGGGCTGTGAAATACAGCCCTTTTTTATTGTCTAAACTTAAAGTCCAGTTAAAAGAACTTTAGCGACTTCATTCATTAAGATCTCGGCAATATACAGTGCCAAGAATGCCAAAATTGGAGATAAATCAATCATTCCCATATTAGGCAACAAACGACGGAATGGTGCCAGTAATGGTTCAGCTAAATCTTGGATCACCTCAATATAAGGTGAACGAGATTGAGTGAACATAACCACCCAACTCAAAATGATTGTCGCAAAAATCAAATAACGGCAGAAACGAATCAAATCTTGAATCATGGTCACAAATGTCAGAATCACTAAATGAATCGGACTATTTGGCATTGAGCCAGAAAGATACATTACACCGAAAATTTTCAGTAAATATAAAATAATTAAAAGAACTAACGCGGCTAAATTGAATCGGCCTTTTGCGACCGTTGGAAAAATTCGGCCAAAAATATCAACAATTTTCGTCGCTTTTACTGTCGATAAAACCACAGGATTATAAGGACTTACTGCCGCCAATTGCATTAAAAAACGGAAAAAGACCAATAAAATCGCGACATTAATTAAAATTCCAAAAATTAGCGCAGAATTTGCACCCATAGTTGTCTTATCCTATTTAAGCTATTTTGCACTGTCACTCAGTTCTTGAGCCAACTCTTGACTACGCTTCTGTGCAGCAGCCAATGCAGATTGAATATTTTGGGAGATTTGTGCACGGTCAAAAACTTCAAGTGCAGCTTGTGTCGTACCATTTGGTGATGTCACATTCTTACGAAGTTCAGACGGAGTATTTGAACTCGTAATTGCCATTTGAGCTGCACCTAATGCCGTTTGAAGAGTTAAAGCAGTGGCAATTTTTTCATCAAGTCCTAAATTTTTACCAGCACGGATCATACTTTCCATGAGATAGAAAAAATATGCAGGACCTGAGCCAGAAACCGCCGTTACCGCATCAATTTGAGCTTCGGAGTTTACCCAAATTGTTAAGCCTGTGGCTGCTAAAATTTGACTCGTTAATTCACGATCCGCAGAGCCCACCACATCATTTGCATAGATACCATGCGCACCAGTTTGAACGAGGGCTGGCGTATTTGGCATAACTCGAACAATTCGGTTGCTATCAATTAAGTTTGATATCGTTTGAATTTCAGCACCAGCGATAATTGATATAACCAATTTATCTGATAAAAGTCCTTTTAGAGGACGCAAAACAGTTGCCAAAACTTGTGGTTTTACTGCCAATACAACGACATCAGCATTTTTAATTGCAGCCACATTATCTTGTGTTACATGAACTTCTTTTTCTTGTAATAAATGGCGGATTTGTTCAACTGGATCTGAAACGGTAATACGTGTTGGCGGTAAACCTCTTGAAATCAGGCCACCAATCAACGCTTGGGCCATATTACCACCACCAATAAAACAGATATTACTATTTACTGCACTTGTCATAACCATATTCGCCATTTACCAGATCACAAGAATGAGAAATTAAATCTGGTTGCCATCCTCCTTGCTCACAATACGGAGACTGAGCCAACCAAAATCCTTTCGGTGTAAAAACCCCAAGCATAACATTATCTATGACTAATATTTGAATTGTATGACGAAGCCAAGGCAAAATATGTGCTTCTTGAATTGCTTTTTTTAATGGCCATTGCCCAACACGACCATATAAATGGACTTTTTCACCGCCTTGACGTCGAATTATTGTCAATTTTTTATTTAATAAAGATGGACTCAAACCGATATTTTTTTGTGTGATCTGAAAATTTCCTGAAGCGTAATACACTATTTCCCCCATTTGGAAATGATGCTCCGACTCTACTTCAACTGGATTTAATGTTTCAGCAAGAAAAACTTGCTTACTTAATCTATAAAGGTAATTTTGATAACGGACATAGTAAAACTGATTCCAGTGCAAAGCGGCTTGCGCATCAGACTTTGAATTAATTACTTCACTCTTTAACCGCTCAACCATTTCAAATGCAGGCCGATATTGTCCATCACCTTTCATCCAAACAGAAAGTAATTGACGCTGACGTGCAGATGTCAACTCTAGTAATTTAGTTAAATCTAAACACTCAGCCGTGCCACAATGCTCTAAATCAACTTTTAAAACTTCTTCTAAAATTTCAGAAGCGTCTTGCATCAGGTAACTGGTTCGGCTTAAAGCCTGCTGCATTTTTGGAAATCGGCTTTGTAAGAATGGCCAAAGCTCTTCACGTGACCATGCCCGATCATAATGAATATCATAATTTGTAGGATCATTTACATACTCAATTTCAAGTTGAGCGGTCCAAGCAGCAATTTGTTCACGAGTTAAATCTAAAAAAGGACGCCAAATCGCCATATCTACACGATAATCAATAGACTGCATAGCAGCAAGTCCATCAACACCAGCTCCCGACAACAATCTTAATATAACTGTTTCGGCCTGATCTTGTTGATGGTGTGCAAGCACTAAAGTTTCATTAGGTTGTAAATGCTGTAGATAAGCTTGATAACGTGCCTGACGTGCTTGAGCTTCCAAATTACCATCAGTAACTTGGACTTTTTGAATAATATAAGGGATATTTAAACTTATTGCTTGATTAGCAACTAGTATCGACCATTCTGCACTTTGTTCTTGCAGTTGATGATCAATGTGAATTACTCGGATCTTTTGAGGGAAAATTTGAGACATCAAATGTAGCAGCAGCATTGAATCCATGCCGCCACTACATCCAATAAGAAAAGAGCTATTCTCTGAAAACTCTTGAGACTGCTTTAAGACGCTATGCCTAAATTTTCGCTGCCAAACTTCATTAAACGTTGATAACGTGCTTCGCATCGTTCATTTGCATCCATTGGTAGCAATTCATCTAAAGCTTGCTTCAAAACTACTTTTAGATTTTGCATGACACGCTCAGGGTCTAAATGAGCCCCTTCGCCTTCATCTACTACATATTCAACAATACCTAAAGATTGCAGCTTATCTGCTGTCAAACCTAAAGCTTCACTTGCTTGAGCCGCTTTTTCAGCAGTCTTCCACAAAATAGATGCACAGCCTTCTGGTGAAATAACAGAATAAATACTATGAGATAGCATAATTACTCGGTCAGCAACACCAATACCTAAAGCCCCCCCAGAACCGCCTTCACCGAGTACTGTTGCAACCACAGGAACTTTCAAACTTGAAAGTTGAGCAAGACTCGTTGCAATTGCTTCAGCTTGTCCACGCTCTTCAGCACCAACACCTGGGTAAGCGCCCATAGTATCAATAAATGTAAAGACTGGAAGATTAAAACGCTCAGCCATATCTAATAAACGCTGAGATTTACGGTAACCTTCTGGGTTCGCCATACCAAAGTTGTGCTTTAATTTTTCACGGGTACTACGACCACGGTGTTGTCCAATGACCATCACAGGTTGACCGTCAAAACGAGCAAGACCACCTACCATCGCACCATCGTCACCAAACAAACGATCACCATGCAAGGCATCAAACTCTGTAAAGATTTCACCGACATAATCTAGAAATTGCGGACGATCAGGATGACGTGCAATTTGAACCGTTGTCCACGCTTTGGACTGAGTAGCTTTTTTCATAGGTCGAATATTATCCCTTTAATCGATAAATTTTTCCGACTGAATATTCAATTCAATGTCCCAATGCTTAAACTGCTCTTGCTCATCATGCAAGTCGGCAACTAACAATGGCCATTGTTTGGCATCACCAGAAACACTAAGCTGCCATTGTTGATCATTTATGATGGTTAATTCAATGGCAGGAAGCATCTGATCACTGCGACTATGATTGAGTAAAACTGCAAGACGAAGTAATAAACTTAGGTAAAGTAATTTATTACCGCCAGCCTTCAAAACTTCATTTTTTACATCATTACGTAATTTACGTCGATGGTGAGCAACTAAATGTGAAAGATGATTTTGATCAATTTGTGAGAAACCAGGAATATCAGAATGCTGTAATAAATAAGCACCATGACGATGATATCCACCGTGACTAATTGCTAAACCAATTTCATGCAAATAGGCTGCTCTACGTAGTAAGTCACTGTCTTCACTAGTTAAATTAAGTGATTTTGCAACACCATCAAATAAATGTTGGGCTGTATTTACGACACGCTCTGCTTGTTTAGGATCGGCGTTATAGCGCCCCATTAAGGCCTGTACACTACGATCCCGAATATCTTCATGCTTAAAACGACCTAACAGGTCATACATGACTCCTTCACGTAATGCACCATCAGAATATGCCAAACGTTCAATTTCTAAAACTTCAAAAACTGCGTACAAAATTGCCAATCCGGCTGGCAAAACTGCTCGTCGATCTTCTCGTAAACCTTCAAAATCAATTTCAGAAATATTTTTGAACTTAAGTAGTTTATCTTTGAGTTTATATAGGCCTTCTCGAGTGACATTTTCTTGTTCGTCACTTAACCCCATATTCACCACAATTTGACGGCAAGCTTTAATCGTTCCACTTGAGCCAACAACAGTATCCCAACCTTCCATCTTATAAGTCGTTGCGATTGCTGAAAGTTCTTTACGGGCAGCAACTACAGCTTTATCAAAGGCTTTTTGCGTGATTTCGCCATCAGCGAAATAAGCTTTTGTATATGCCACACATCCCATTTGTAATGATTCTGTATAAATTGGCTCAAACTCTTCGCCAATAATAAACTCGGTAGATCCCCCACCAATATCTACAACTAAACGACGTCCGCCATTAGCCATCGTGTGAGATACACCAAGATAAATCAAACGAGCTTCTTCACGACCCGCAATAATTTCAATAGGTTTAGGTAAAATTTCGGCCGCTTTTTGAATAAATTCATGACCATTTTTAGCCTGACGCAAAGCGTTGGTTGCCACAATTCTTAAACGATTGGGTTGAACCGAACTTAAACGTCCAACGAAACGAGCTAAACATGCTAATCCACGTTGTTGCGCTGCTTCTGTTAGGTTTTTATTTTCATCCAGACCAGCTGCAAGCTGTACTTTCTCTGACATTGAAGCCACTTTTTTAACTTCACCATGATCTACCCGTGCAATCGCAAGGTGAAAACTGTTCGACCCCATATCTATGGCAGCAAGTAATTCTTCATCAATCAGAAAGTCAGACATTATTGAACTAAACCCATAACAATTCACGCCTAGAGTAATTCACAAGAATGCAATTGAAAAGCCATTTTCATCAACATTTATTAGCCATCGATATTTTTCTATTTGTTAAACGATTGTACAAGCCGATGATGAATATCGTGAGCATCCATTAGACAAATTTAGTTAAGCCTTGAATAATAGCATCAAACCCTTACATTGAACTAAGTAGCTATGTAATACTGATAGAGATTATATCCTCACACAGTGATAGCACTTTTTTCTAAAAATTGGAGCCGTACCATGTCTGCGACTATTGTAAATACAACTGATGATAACTTCCAAGCAGATGTTCTTGATGCTGAAACACCTGTACTTGTTGACTTCTGGGCAGGTTGGTGTGCACCTTGTAAAGCCATTGCACCTGTTCTTGAAGATTTATCAAGTGAATATGCTGGTAAAGTAAAAATCGTTAAAGTTGACGTGACTTCTTGTGAAGATACTGCAGTAAAATACAATATCCGTAATATTCCTGCTCTATTACTTTTCAAAAATGGTGAAGTAGTAGCTCAACAAATCGGTGCTGTACCTCGTTCTAAACTCGTTAGCTTTATTGACGAAAACGTTTAAAACGAAACGTTATAGATGAAAATACGCTATACCTATATAGCGTATTTTTTTCGGCTATAAATTGACAAATTAGCTGATCTCACTTATATTGCATGCTCAAGAGGCACTGAAGGGAATCGTCTTCTGTCCGGCTTCTTACAAGACACAAACATAAAGATCGCCACTCGGCAACAGAAATTGTTTTTTCACATTTCTCTTCGAAACAGTTAATCAGACTTCTGAATTGTTATTGTGTAAATACAATTGCGATACTCTTTTTTGTATGCGAGCGATTTTTCTTCTTTTAAACCACACTCTACTCTTTCCTAATTCTGACCCTTATGAATTTAACTGAACTCAAGAAAAAACCAATCGGCGAACTAATTAAAATTGCTGAATTTATGGGCCTTGAAGGTATGGCTCGTAACCGAAAGCAAGATATTATCTTTGCCATCTTGAAACGCCATGCAATGAATGGCGAAGAAATTTTTGGTGACGGCGTTCTTGAAATTCTCTCTGATGGTTTTGGTTTTTTGCGCTCTGCCGCAGGTTCGTATTTAGCAGGTCCGGATGATATTTATGTGAGTCCTTCACAAATCCGACGCTTTAACTTGCGTACAGGTGATACCATCACAGGTACTATTCGCCCTCCAAAAGAAGGTGAGCGTTATTTTGCGTTGCTCAAAGTTAATCAAATTAACTATGACACGCCAGAAAATTCTCGAAATAAAATTTTATTTGAAAACTTAACTCCTCTTTTCCCAACCGAACAATTGGTTATGGAACTAGGTAATGGTACGACAGAAGACTTAACTGCTCGTGTTGTCGACTTAGTTGCCCCAATTGGTAAAGGTCAACGTTCAATTATTGTTGCACCGCCAAAAGCGGGTAAAACAATGTTACTTCAAAACATTGCGCAATCTATTGTTAGAAACAATCCGGAAGTGTTCCTTATTGTTTTACTTATTGATGAGCGTCCAGAAGAAGTAACTGAAATGGAGCGTACTGTACGCGGTGAAGTTGTTGCCTCAACATTTGATGAAGCACCTGCCCGTCACGTACAAGTTGCAGAAATGGTGATTGAAAAAGCAAAACGTCTTGTTGAACATAAAAAAGATGTTGTGATTTTACTTGACTCTATTACACGTTTAGCTCGTGCATACAACACTGTAATTCCTTCATCTGGCAAGGTACTAACAGGTGGTGTAGATGCTCACGCATTAGAACGTCCTAAACGTTTCTTTGGTGCTGCACGTAACATCGAAGAAGGTGGTTCTTTAACGATCATTTCTACTGCCCTTATTGAAACTGGCAGTAAAATGGACGATGTAATTTACGAAGAATTCAAAGGTACTGGTAACCAAGAAATTACACTTGATCGCCGTATTGCTGAAAAGCGTGTCTTCCCTGCCATGAATATCAAAAAGTCTGGCACACGTCGCGAAGAACGCTTAATGGATGAAGATAAATTACGTAAAGTCTGGATTCTCCGCAAACTTCTTCACCCTATGGATGAGTTGGCTGCTATGGAATTCTTACTTGATCGTATGAAAGAAACCAAAACAAATGATGATTTCTTTGATCAAATGAAACGTAAAGCTTCAACTTAATCAATTTTATTATCATCGAGAAAAGCTACTCTATTGAGTAGCTTTTTTATTTGGTTGACAAGCTTTACACAAAAATACATTTTGTTGTTTTCTATGTAAGAATATATTTAAGTTTTTGAAAACAAATATTTTTAGTATAAAAAAATTAGGTTTTTTAGTAGCTTACTTATACCTTTTCCAATATGTTTAATCTAATTGATTGTTTTTTTCTGTTAAAAAACAGCCTATTTTTTCGTTTTTTCTGCGCTTTTTTGACAGGTGACAGTAGTATTTCAACATTCGCAGTGATAGCATAGCGGCAGACCAGTTAGACTGCTCCATGCGTTGTTACCTAGCTACGTTTAGGAATAATAAAAGCAAAACAGCCTAACTTAGGTTTTTTTAATCTCAAATTTTTTTTGTGAGAGTGATGCCATGTTATTCAAAAAATTCGCTGTTGCTGCTGCTGTTGCCGCTACTTTAGCTTTCGTTGGTTGTTCTAAGAAAGAAGAAGCTCCAGCTGCTGCTGCTGCATCTGAAGCTGTAGCTGCTGCTTCTGAAGCTACTGCTGCTGCTTCTGAAGCTGCTGTTGCTGTTGACGCTGCTGCTTCTGAAACTGCTGCTGCTGCTTCTGACGCTGCTGCTTCTGCTTCTGACGCTGCTGCTGCTGCTACTGACGCTGCTGCTTCTGCTGCACACTAATCTATACTCTAGATTAGATAAAAAAGAGGACTTTATGTCCTCTTTTTTTATGCTTAAATTTTATAATTTAAACAATAGCTACGTTATATACTATTTAAATAATATTTTTCACCTATAGAATATATCTTATTTTAACCCCTTAAAAATTATAAATAAAAAAAAGCAGATCAATCGATCTGCTCATTTCCAACGCGTTGTCTAAATTTCTGACCTGCTCTAAAGGTCACTACTCGGCGAGCAGAAATTGGAATTTCTTCACCTGTTTTAGGATTGCGTCCTGGACGCTCGCGTTTATCTCTAAGTTCGAAATTACCAAAACCAGAAAGCTTAACCTGCTCACCCGCAATCAGCGCTTGGCTAATTTCGTCAAAGAACAACTCGACCATTTGTTTTGCTTCACGGCGATTTAAGCTGGTTAACTCACTTAAATGATCAGCCATGTCTGCTTTAGTTAGTGCTGTCATGAGGCCCTCAATGTCGCTTGATAAGTGTTTTCCAACACTTGGATTATATTGTCCATACCAGATTTAATTTCAGCATCTTCAAGCGTACGTGAAGGATGTTGCCATAGTAGTGCAAACGCTAATGAGCGTTTACCTTCTTCGACACCCTGCCCCGTATACACATCGAATAACCAAGTAGAGTCTAAAAGCTCTCCACCAGTTTTTTCGATTAACTGCTGAATATCTCTAACATTTATATTATCAGAGATTAAAAGCGCAATATCACGTCTAACCGAAGGAAAACGTGATAATTCTGTAAAATTAGATACATAAGATTGCAAAACTGCTGCCTGATCAAGCTCAGCAACCCAAGTTGTGCTCAAATCGAGCTCATTTTCTAAAGATGGGTGCAAACGGCCTAGGTAACCAATTGATTTACCATCAACTAAAATTTCAGCTGATTGTCCCGGATGTAACCAAGCACGCTCTGAGCGTACATATTCAACTTTGACACGTCCAGCAGCTAAAACTTCTTCTACTTCACCTTTGAAGTCGAAGAAATCCATTGGCTGTGGCTTAACATGCCATGACTCTGGTTCACGAGAACCTACAGCAATTAAAGCTAATGTCGGGATTTGCTTTAAATCTTGAATAGAAGCGGCATTTTGATAATCAAAACGTAAGCCCAACTCAAAGAAACGCACACGGCTTTGCTGACGGTTTAAATTATATTGTACACAAGGAATTAAGCTAGAAAGCAAAGTGCTACGCATTGCTGCCAAATCACTTGAGATTGGATTTGCAAGCATTAATGGATTTACTTGTGGGTTCAATTGCTTTTCAAGTTTTGCATCAGCAAAGCTAAAACTAATTGCTTCTTGGTAGCCCAAAGTAACTACTGTTTGCCGTAACTGTGCAATTTCAAAACGATCTTGGTACTTAGCAAGCTGAACATCCATGCTTGGTAGACTAATTTGGATATTGTCATACCCATCAATACGTGCAACTTCCTCAATCAAATCTTGATAAATTGCCATATCGTAACGATGTGATGGAGGAACAACGCTCCACTCACCTTCAGCTTTAACAGTTACGCTACACCCTAGTCGAGTTAAAGCCTCTGTAATGAAATCAGCAGCAACTTGATATCCCAATAATTGGTCTACTTGAGCTTGCTTAAGTTCAATAGCTTCACGTTTTGGAAGTAAATCCGTTTTTTCAGCTACAGTGATAGGACCAAACTCACCACCCGCTAATTCTTTAATGAGCTGAGAAGCACGATTCATCGCAATTAATGGCAATTCAAAATCTACACCGCGTTCATAACGTTGCGAAGAATCTGTATGTAAACCAAAACGGCGAGCACGCCCAGCAATCGCAAGTGGAGCGAAGAATGCGCTCTCCAAGAAGATATCAGCTGTATCATCAGTTACACTTGATGCTAGACCGCCCATAATACCAGCGATTGCTAATGCTTTCTGATCATCTGCAATCACCATTATATCTTCTTGCAACTCAACTTCTTGATCATTCAAAAGTTGTAACTTTTCTTGTGGCTTAGCATGGCAAACGTGCACAGTTCCTTCGATTTTAGATAAATCGAAAGCATGCATTGGCTGACCCAATTCCATAAGGACGTAGTTCGTTACATCAACCAGAATACTGTGAGTACGAATTCCTGAACGTGCTAAAGCTTGTTCCATCCACTCGGGGGTCGCAGCTTTTACATTTACGTTTTTAACTACACGTCCTAAGTAGCGTGGAGCACCATCCGTGCTGATCACTACTTTTTTCTCATCAGTGATTGTCGCATCAACTGACTTGATTTCAGGTTCATTCATTTGCAGTTGATTAATTACCGCAATCTCACGTGCGATACCACGGATACTGAAACAGTCACCACGGTTTGGTGTAATACTGATATCAATGACGTTATCATCAAGTTTCAAATATTCACGAATGTTTACCCCTACTGGAGCATCGGCAGGTAGCTCAAGTAAACCATCGATTTTATCTTCAAGGTCAATTTCAGAAGCACCGCACAACATACCTTGTGACTCAACACCACGAAGCTTACCTTTTTTGATTTTAAAATCGCCTGGTAATACTGCACCAATAGTTGCTACAGGTGCTTTCATTCCAGCACGAACATTAGGAGCACCACATACAATTTGTAAAGGCTCACCTGAACCAATATTCACTGTTGTGACACGTAGACGGTCTGCATCTGGATGTTGTTCAACTGTTAGAACTTCACCAACCACAACCCCAGTAAATGGCTTAGCAACAGGTGCTAGTTCATCTACCTCAAGACCAAGCATAGTCAACTGATCAGATAATGTATCACTATCAATTGCTGGGTTAACCCATATGCGTAACCAATTTTCGCTAATCTTCATCTTTATAAACCTTATTTAATCCTGAAAAAATGTTAGGCAAATTGGCGTAAGAAACGCACATCATTTTGATAGAACATACGCAAGTCATTAATGCCATAACGCAACATTGCAAAACGCTCTACCCCTAAACCAAAAGCAAAGCCTTTGTATTTATCAGGATCAATACCTGCAGCACGTAATACATTTGGATGTACCATGCCACAGCCTAATACTTCTAACCAACGTCCACGCTCATCCATGATATCTACTTCTGCACTAGGCTCTGTAAATGGGAAATATGATGGGCGGAAACGTACTTTTAAATCTTTCTCAAAAAATTCATTCAGTAGGTTAATTAATAAACCTTTTAATTCAGCAAAGCTGGTGTTCTCAGCAACGTACAAACCTTCGATTTGATGGAACATTGGCGAATGCGTTTGGTCTGAGTCACAGCGATATACACGGCCCGGACATACAATACGAATTGGCGGCTGGCTTGTTTCCATGGTACGAATTTGCACACCAGAAGTATGCGTACGCAACAAATGGTTTGCATCGAAATAGAAAGTATCGTGCATAGCACGTGCAGGATGGTGCCCAGGAATATTTAATGCTTCAAAGTTATGATAGTCATCTTCAACTTCCGGTCCTGTTGCAACTGTAAAACCAGCTTTAGTAAAGAACTGGCAAATACGTTCTTGTACTTGAGTAACAGGATGAACTGTACCAATGCGCTGTCCACGACCTGGTAAAGTAATATCAATGGTCTCATTTGCTAGTTTTTGCGCTAGCGCAGCTTGTTGTAATGCCGTTTGACGCTCAGTTAAAGCGCTATTAATTGTTTCTCGAACAGCATGAATCGCAGCACCTTGTACTTTGCGTTCTTCAGGGTCCATTTTCCCTAATGCTTTCGATTGTTCTGCAAGCTGGCTTTTTTTCCCTGTAAATTGCACACGCACCTGATCAAGTGCAACAAGGTCTTGAGCTGCTGCAATGGCAGCAAGCGCTTCTGTGGTCAGGGCTTCCAGTGACATATTAACTCTCAAAGCAACAAATTTAAAAATATAATAAAACACTGCATTCTAACAGTTTTTCACCGTATTGATGAAGTTTATCCATCATGAAAAATGTATTAGGCAACAAAAAGATAAAACGTATAAAATAATACTATCGTCAATGAGATCAATTATTATGGCGCTCAATCAGATTTGGAAACAACAACTTACACTTGTGACCTACGGTAATGAATACCTTCGCCAGAATTTAAGCTTCAACCAATGGCGACAACATCATATTTTTGACCAACATAGTTTTCAGTTTCGTGACTTAATTTCACAGCATTTACTTGCTCAACATTTCCAAGTTTGGCTAGAAGCACTCAAAAAACAGGGAACAACCCAAATCTCTCTTCACTTATCAACCATCTTAAATGAAGAGCAGAATCCAAATAATAATGTAGAACTTTTACCCTATACCCATTTTATTGTGAGCCATCAAAACAATAAAAAAATCGCATGGATTTTTGGCCATGAGCTTGCCGAATGGTACAGCAGCGATAATGAATTTGAGCCACCTTTAAATCAGCGTAGTGATTTACGTTTAGAAACTTTCTGGCGTTTTGAACTAAATGAAAAATTATCTAAGAAAGTTGATGCTGACTTAAAAGCACCTCAATGGGATGAAATTGCTGACTTTATGGAATCTGAGTTATTTCGAAGTAAGTATGCAGCAGGTTTTGCAGAACCAGAATTTCAGAAAAAATATTTTGATGGATCAAATGATGAAATCTCTATAGATAAACAACCAACTCTTGCCCTTATTCCTGAAAACTACCCAGCAGATTGTGCACACCAACTCCTCTACCGCACCCAAGCTTTATCAGATTATTTGGAGCAAAAGAAACGCGCCGCAAATGATCCTTTAGGGGAAGACTTAGACCAAGAACAAATTATTAACTTAAGAAATTTTACCCATAAAACTGATGATCTATTCGCAAAGCTGATTGTTAAAGCTGCCAATCATTATCAAACTGCTCAATTAAAACCTGTTGAGAAACCCTCTCCTTTTGATGCAACAAATGAGTCCGTAACTCATTTAAAAGCACCTCATCATAAAACTGGTGGAACAGGTGTAATCAAGCTCATTATTTTAACCGTTATTATTTGTGCCTTAGCTTATTATTTTGGGCTTTAATCTTGATTAAAGTTCCCATTGATAAAGCAACTCTGTTATTCCGAAGCCGAACTCTGGTAGTTCGGCTTCACCAATTAACTTTGCTCCTATTTTTTCATAGAAGAAGCGACTCGGATTTTTATTAAAAACATCTAAACGAATAAAAGCATAACCTTGATTTAAAGCGCATTGATAGAACTTTTGGAATAACTCACGGCCTATGCCTTGCTTTTGAACTTCTTTTAAAAGATAAAAAGCAAGAATTTCAGCAATATTACTTTCTGGGTTTAAATAACCATCAAGAAAGCCTTTTACTACTCCATTTTCAGTATAGATAAATAACTTATGATCAGAACTTCTGCTTATCTCTTTCCATAACTGTTCTTTATCTAGTGCGTTAAGCTCATCTAATATTTCTTGCTTAACCATACCGGTATAGGTTTCTTTCCAAGCTTGCACATGTACTTCTGCAATAGATAATGCATCCTTAAATGAGGCTATACGAATATCTGTGTCATTTAATGGTTTCAATTCACTCCCCTCACGTCACTACTTTTTAGAATGAAGTATTGATTAGTCTCACACGTACCTACTCAGTTAAAAACTGCTCTCGAACATGCATTAAAGCAAATCCCAACAAATTTAGACCTTGCCATAGAGATGGATCTTCGATATCTGGATGGTCTTGAGCCATACCAATACCCCAAATTTTATCGACAGGAGATGCTTCAACCAAAATACGGTCTTTCGTTGCCAATAAGAATTTTTTCAATTCAGAATGCTGTGAAAATTTAGCAAAATTCGCCTGCACCACGATGTCAAAACGATTTTCTTGCCATATCTGTTCATCATAATTACGCACTTTACGGCCGAGTTGCTTCGCTTCATTCGGATGTTTAACCTGCAAAATTCGTGCAAAAATTTCTTCATCATTAAATAATTTTGCTTTTTGCGCCATCATATAGTGCTCAGCAGTAAAGTACTCAACACCTTCTACCTTAAATTGCGCTGGGAACCACTGGCTAAAACAGCTTTTATCAACAAGATCAGCTTGTTTAGGAGTATGTCCCCAGAAATATAAGTATTTATACTGGTGACCTTGCTGCACTTTTTGAATTAAATCATTTAGAAATTTTTCGTCTTTCATCATTTATCTCTGATTATTTTCTCTTTTTAAAATAGAACTGCTAAAAATAAAAAAGACCGCTAAAAAGCGGTCTTTCTTTGAATCTCTAAGCTTATGCAGCTAATGCGCCTTTAGCTTTTTCAGCTAAAGCAGCAAATGCTACTGCATCATGCATAGCGATGTCAGCTAATACGCGACGGTCGATGATCACTTGAGCTTTTTTCAAGCCATCGATCATACGGCTGTAAGACAAACCATTTTGACGAGCACCAGCATTGATACGCGCAATCCATAGAGCACGGAATTGACGTTTCTTTTGACGGCGGTCACGGTAAGCGTATTGACCAGCTTTGATTACCGCTTGGAACGCTACGCGGTAAACGCGTGAACGAGCACCATAGTAACCTTTAGCGCGAGCAAGAATTTTTTTGTGACGACGATGAGCCACTACACCACGTTTTACACGAGCCATTTATAATCTCCTTAGATGTATGGGCACATACGACGAACTGAATTCATGTCAGAAACATGAACCATTACACAGCCGCGTAATTGACGGATACGTTTAGCAGATTTTTTGGTCAAGATGTGGCGCTTGAACGCTTGTTTACGCTTAAAACCGTTTGCAGTCGCTTTGAAGCGTTTAGCTGCACCACGGCGAGTTTTTAACTTAGCCATAGTAACCTCTTTTAGGCACCTGTTCGGCGCGATCGCACCATTGCAAAATCGACCTGCAGGTAAGGAAGCGCGTATTTTATAGCATGCTGACTAAAATTAAAACTACTGTTAGCATTTTTTTGGATTACCAACTTAACAAACTAAAAAATTCATATCATTTTTCAGAAGGTAGTGATTGCTAATAAATTCAGCATCGTGGCTTATTTCACTCTATAATATGTTCAAATTATCAACATACGATATTTCAAATGCAGAAACATGATGCATTCGCTGCACTGCGCTATAGAGATTTCTCTATTGTTACCATTAATCAATTTTGCTTAACGTTAGCAATTTTGATTCAAGAAATTATTGTTGCTTATTCACTTTATCAAATTACCAAAGACCCTCTAACTTTAGGCTTAATTGGATTAGCAGAAGCCATTCCATTTATTGCCCTATCGCTTTGGGGTGGCTATTTTGCTGATAAATTTAATAAACAGGTCATTATGAAAATCTGTTTATTTTTCTCAGTGCCTCTACCTTTAGTTTTGTGGCTGTTGTTTCATTTACATGGTTTAGGCCATATCAGCGTAAATTTCCTTTCTTGGGGTATTTATGCAGTGATTTTTGGCTTAGGTACCATACGTGGGTTTTACAATCCCTCTGCCACATCATTGAAACCATTCTTAATTCCACGCGAACTTTATGCCAATGGCGCAACATGGACAACGATTGGTTGGCAAAGTGGCGTGATTATTGGGCCTATGCTAGGTGGGTTTATGCTTGCTTACTTAGGCAGAGAAACCAGTCTTTTTAGTGTTGCAGCCCTACTTAGCATCTGTTTTATTCTCATTAATTTATTACAAAAAAGAAGCTTTCCTAAAATTGAAACTACCAATGTATTAGAAAGCTTAGGTGATGGTTTCCGCTTTATTTGGAAAACCAAAATCGTTCTCTGGGCTATTTCTCTAGACCTTGCCTCTGTTTTATTTGGAGGTGTGATTGCCCTATTGCCTATCTTTGCAGAAGATATTTTAAAAGTGGGGCCAGAAGGCTTAGGTTATCTGCGTGCAGCACCATCTATTGGTGCCCTCATTACCATGATTGCTTTGACTCGTTTTCCTCCAACTCAACACGCATGGCGTAACATGCTACTCGCAGTTGCTGGGTTTGGTGTATTTACGATTCTTTTCGCTTTCTCAAACAATATGTGGTTATCCCTATTTGCACTGGCGATGACAGGTGCTTGTGACAGTATTTCAGTTGTGGTTAGACAGACCATTTTGCAAATTTTCCCGCCAGAAAATATGCGTGGTCGCGTTGCGGCGGTAAATGGAATGTTCGTTTCATCTAGTAATGAGCTAGGTGCATTTGAATCAGGCCTAGCAGCTAAATATTTGGGAACGATTGCCGCGACTATTTTTGGTGGTTGTATGACACTTGCAGTGGTCACGTTCTGTTGGTTAAAAACCAACGACCTATTTAAAGTCGACATTACCAAAAGCTCAGAAGACTAATTAAATCCTTTTAATAAAAGCATCTTCGGATGCTTTTACTTTAAATAAAGTCTGTAATTACCCAATAAATGAAAATATAACGCCCAGCCTTAGCAATAAGAACCATAAATAAAAAGCGCCAAAAATTTTCTTTGAATAAGCCAGCAACCAGAGTAATAGGGTCACCAATCACAGGTGTCCAACTTAAAAGCAGCGAATAAAAGCCATACTTATGATAAAAACGTTGAGCTTGTTCTAAACGTTTTTCAGAAACTGGGAACCATTTTTTATGTTTAAACTGTTCTATTTTTAAACCTAACCACCAGTTCACACATGAACCAAGTACATTTCCGAAAGTAGCAATCGAAATGAGAAGAAAAGCGGAATGTTGATTTTTTAATAATAAAGCAGCTAGTACAGCTTCTGATTGTAGCGGTAATAATGTAGCAGCCCCAAAAGCACTCAAAAAAAGTAAAAAGTAACTTAGCATATTAAATTAAAACCAAATCACCTTTCACTTTATTCATTACCTATCAAGTAAAATTAGATAACTTTAATTGATAATGCTTTTTGTACCGCAGGACGTGCTGTTAAGCGAATAATGTATTCTTGTACATATGGGTAGTCCTCTAATTGAATACCCTGCCATTCATAGCGCAAAATCCAAGGTAAAATTGCCATATCCGCAATTGAGTATTCGCCTGCAACAAACTTTTGTCCTATAAGCTGTTTGTTTAATACACCATATAGACGTTTAGTTTCATTCAAATAACGTTCTATGGCGTAAGGAATTTTTTCTGGTGCAAAACGATTGAAGTGATGATTTTGTCCTAACATCGGGCCTAAACCACCCATTTGCCACATAAGCCATTGTTCTACTTCAACTCGCTCTTGCTCGTCGGTTGGATAGAACAAGCCAGTTTTTCGACCTAAATATTGTAAGATTGCGCCTGATTCAAATACTGAAATTGGCTCACCACGTGGACCATCCTGATCAACAATTGCAGGAATTTTATTATTTGGAGAGATTCTTAGGAAGTCGGGTTGAAATTGATCATTTTCTAAAATATTAATTGGATAAAGAGTGTAATCCAGTCCCATTTCTTCTAAGGCAATTGTGATTTTATGTCCATTGGGTGTGCCCCAATAATATAGATCAATCATTCTATTTTCCTATTCATCGTTATCATGACTGCGTCTTGCGTTATATCATGTTTTGGGTAATACAATAATATTTCCAACACCAAAAAACACATAAAATTTGAGAATAACTTTGGTTCAAAAAGTTATTAAATCGCACTTTAAAGGAACTAAACCACAAAATGACAAGCAAAAAAAAGCACTGCTTTTGCAGTGCTTTTTTTGAGTATTACTTTTTCTTTTTAGGTCCAAGTAACATACCCATTTGTCGACCTTCCATTTTCGGAGCTTGCTCTACAACCCCAAACTCAGCTACATCTGCTTCAATTTTTTGTAATTGAGCTAAACCAAGTTGTTGGTGAGCCATTTCACGACCACGGAAACGTAAGGTGATTTTGACTTTGTTGCCTTCTTCAAGGAACTTCAAAATAGCACGAAGCTTAACTTGATAATCACCTACATCAGTTGCTGGGCGTAGTTTGATTTCCTTCACTTGCACTTGATGCTGTTTTTTCTTGGCATCTTTTTGCTTCTGTTTCAGGTCAAACAAGTGTTTGTTGTAATCCATGATTTTACAAACAGGCGGCTCAGCGTTTGCGACAATCTCAACAAGGTCAAGATCTGCATCCTCAGCAGCACGCAGTGCTTCATTTAATGAAACAATTCCTTTTTGCTCACCATCAGCAGCGACGAGGCGTACTTCTTTTGCACGGATCTCATCGTTAATTGCTGGACGGTTACTCTTTGCACCTTGTTGTTGGTTACGGTCAGGCTGTTTAATCTTTCTTACTCCACAATATACCGGCCACGTTCGGCGACGGCAGATTTCACTAAGTCAATGAAAGCATCCACTGACATAGTACCTAAATTTTTTCCTGAGCGAGTACGTACATTCACTGTACCTTCTTCAACTTCTCGATCACCAAGAACTAACAGGTAAGGAATGCGCTCTAGAGTACGCTCACGAATCTTAAATCCGATTTTTTCATTTCTCAAGTCAGAAATAGCGCGAAGGCCATTTTCCTTGAGTTTTGCCACAACTTGCTCACTTGCTTCAGCTTGAGCGTCGGTAATGTTCATGACACATGCTTGTACAGGTGACAACCAAGGCGGCATAAAACCAGCGTAGTGTTCAATTAGTATACCAATAAAACGCTCAAAACTACCAAGAATTGCACGGTGCAACATTACAGGCTGATCACGTTCGTTTTCTTCAGTTACATAAGAAGCATCTAAACGAACGGGCAAGTTGAAGTCACACTGAATGGTACCACATTGCCATACACGACCAAGACAGTCTTTTAAAGAGAACTCAATCTTTGGACCATAGAATGCGCCTTCACCCGGCTGCAATTCCCATTTAAGACCAGCTTCATCTAAAGCATCTGCTAAAGATTTTTCAGCTAAATCCCAAAGTGCGTCATCACCTACACGCTTTTCCGGACGAGTAGACAACTTCATTTGAACTTCTTCAAAGCCAAAGTCTTTATAAACATCTAAAGTGAGTTTAATAAAGTCTGCAACCTCTTTTCCGATCTGTTCTTTAGTACAGAAGATATGTGCATCATCTTGGGTAAAGCCACGAACACGCATAATACCGTGTAAAGAACCAGATGGTTCATTACGGTGACAAGAACCAAACTCAGCTAAACGAATTGGTAAATCACGGTAAGATTTTAATCCTTGGTTGAACACTTGAACGTGACAAGGACAGTTCATTGGTTTTACAGCATAGTTACGACTTTCTGAATGAGTCGTAAACATGTTTTCTGCATAGTTTGCTGCGTGACCAGATTTCTCCCAAAGCGTAAAGTCTACGATTTGTGGAGTTTTAATTTCTTGGTAACCATTATCTTGCTGAACTTTACGCATGTACTGCTCTAGTACTTGATAAATAGTCCAACCGTTTGCATGCCAGAACACCATACCCGGTGCTTCTTCTTGCATATGGAACAAGTCTAACGCTTTACCAATTTTACGATGGTCACGCTTTTCAGCTTCTTCAATACGCTTGATATAAGCTGCTAACTGTTTTTTATCAGCCCAAGCAGTACCATAAATACGTTGAAGCTGTTCATTCTTCGCATCACCACGCCAGTAAGCGCCAGAGATTTTTGTAAGTTTGAATGATTTTAAAAATTTAGTATTTGGTACGTGCGGACCACGACACATATCTAAATAATCTTGATGGTAGTACAAGCCCATTTGTGTTTCTTCAGGCATGTCTGCAATCAAGCGTAATTTATATTCTTCACCGCGTGCAGTAAATTCAGCAATGACTTCATCACGTGGCGTCATTTTTTTAACAACATCGTAATCTTGGTCGATGAGCTTTTTCATACGCTCTTCGATCGCTGCCATGTCATCTAATGTGAAAGGACGTGGCATCCAGATATCGTAATAAAAACCTTCTTCGATGACTGGACCAATCACCATTTTAGCTTCAGGGAAAAGCTGCTTTACAGCATGCCCTACAAGGTGTGCACAAGAATGGCGAATGATCTCAAGACCTTCTTCATCTTTTGGAGTGATAATTTGTAAGGTCGAGTCTTCGGTAATTAAGTCACATGCATCAACTAGGCGATCATTTACTCGTCCAGCAACGGTGTTTTTTGCTAAACCAGGCCCAATACTTTGAGCGACTTCCATAACAGATACAGGGTGATCAAAACTTTTTTGATCGCCATTTGGCAATGTGATAATTGGCATAAAAAAATCCTTAAGGAGTGATGCCCTATACGAAGGAGCATTTCACCGCGAGATTATGATCGAGGCGAACCTCAAAATATAAAAACGGTGTAAATCAAAATTAAAAACCAGAAAGATTTTACACTTGTTCACGCCAAGTGAAAACCTTTGTGCCCATAAAATCATAAATAGATGTTGGTTATACGGTAAACAGCAATAAGTGACTTTCGTAAGTGTTTCTCATAAATTTTAAGAAATACATAAATAGGATAATTATTCATCAGAACTGATTTAACATGATGGAAATAGCATTTGTGCTCATTTTCTGACTGAGGGGTATTTCTGTTTAAGACTAAAGCATTAATGCTTTGATTAATATTAAGTCATATTTTCAAAGAATGAATTAAAAAATAGAACATGGAGTTGTTTCACATGGTTAGTGCATACGATGAATTACCACGTACACCCGCAAACTTTGTTGCGTTATCCCCTTTGCGGTATTTAGAACGGGCAGCTTATATATATCCGGATCAGGCTTCGATTATTCATGGCAATCGCTATATTTCGTGGAAAGAAACTTACCAGCGTTGTCGGCAATTTGCCTGTCAGCTTCAACAATTAGGTATTACTAAAAATGATACTGTTTCTGTATTATTGCCCAATATACCCGCAATGATTGAAGCCCATTTTGCTGTACCTATGGCTGGTGCTGTTCTTAATACATTAAATACTCGTTTAGATGCTAAAACCATCGCCTTTATGCTAGAGCATGCTGAAACTAAAGTACTTTTAGTTGACCCAGAGTTTGTTAATTTAGCCAGAGAAGCTCTCTCACTGATTCCTAACCAACGTATTATTGTGATTGATGTGGCTGATGAAGAATATGAGGGTGAAAATCAATTTCTTGGTTCATTTGAATATGAAGAATGGATTGCTCAAGGTGATGCCAATTTCGAATGGCATTTACCGCAAGATGAGTGGGATGCAATTAGTTTAAATTACACATCAGGAACAACGGGTAATCCTAAGGGCGTGGTTTATCACCACCGAGGTGCTTATTTAAATGCAGCTAGTAATATTTTAGCTTGCGGTATGAAACCTCGAGCTGTTTATTTATGGACACTTCCTCTTTTTCACTGTAATGGTTGGTGCTTTGCGTGGAGTATTGCAGCAAGTGGCGGAACCAATATTTGTTTACGCAAAGTTGACCCCGAACTGGCTATGCAGCTCATTGCAAGACATAAGGTGGATTATTTCTGCGGTGCTCCAATTGTGCTGTCCATGATTATTAACCTACCTAAAGAAAAACAGCCGAACTTAGAACATCATGTAGAAGTTATGGTTGCGGGAGCAGCACCTCCTGTCGCTGTGATTGAAGGTATGCGAAATATTGGAATTAATGTAAACCACGTTTATGGTTTAACTGAAACTTATGGACCATCCGCGCTTTGTGCCTCTCAAGCAGGATGGAGCGATCTTTCTATTACAGAGCAAGCACAACTACATTCACGTCAGGGCGTGCCTTACCCACTTCAGGACAGTATGCGAGTGCTAGACCCTGAAACGATGCAACCTGTACCAAATGACGGTGAAACCATGGGAGAAATTATGTTCCGTGGCAATATTGTGATGAAGGGATATTTAAAAAATCCAAAAGCAACTGAAGAGGCATTTGCAGGTGGTTGGTTCCACACTGGAGATTTGGCAGTTTGTCATCCAGATGGTTATGCAAAAATTACGGATCGTTCAAAAGATATTATTATTTCCGGTGGAGAGAATATTTCATCTTTAGAAGTTGAGGACGTCTTATATAAGCATCCCGCAGTTTTAACAGCTGCTGTTGTGGCAAAACCCGATGAACGTTGGCAAGAAGTACCATGTGCATTTATTGAATTAAAAACAGGTGCTACAGCAACTCCTGAAGAAATTATTGCACACTGCCAAAAAGAGCTTGCTCGCTTTAAAGTTCCTAAGGATGTTGTCATTACTGAAATACCAAAAACCTCAACAGGCAAATTACAAAAATTTATCTTGCGTGAATGGGCAAAGGAGCGCGTTTAAATATTTTCAAATAAAAAAGCGACGTATTGAACGTCGCTTTTTTATTTGAAAGGTATTAGCCTTGATCTGACAATAAAGCAATTTGTTGCACGTAGTTAATAAACTTCTTTTTAGATGCTTCAAGATCTGCTTCTGCAACTTGCTGAGTTTTATCACGGTTAATTCTTAACACATGTTGACGCAAAGTATGACGCTCTGATGCATTATAAATTTTGCTAAACTCATTGATTGCAGGATCACCCTGTTCAATCATACGATCTACCCAACGCATAAGTTGAGCTTGCTTTTTCGCACCTTGTTGAGGTGTCAAATAAGACAAAATGACTGTCTCATCTTCATTACGCAAGAGTTTACCAACACGCTGAAACTGGCGACGGCGTGCTTCAAACGAACTAATATTCTGGACTTCTAAAAGAGCATCAATTAAACGCTCATCAACCGGAAGTTTTTGAATCTGTTTGATAGAAAGTTGTGCTAACTGCTCGCCTAAAGCAGCCATACGTTGAACTGCTTTTTTCTGTTCGGTTTTACTTGCACGTCCTTCTAAAGAATCAAAATCTTCTTCAGTATAACGCTGGGGACGACGTGCCACGATTAATCTGCCTCATAAAATTTTGCGGCGAATAACGCCTGTACTTCGTTTAATGCCTGTTCTTCGTCAGCGCCATCAATGACCAAACGTAAAGTGGTCCCTTTACCTGCACCTAACATCAGTAACGACATAATATTTTTTGCATCTACCAAATGATCGCCCTTACCAATCTGAATTGACGAACGAAACTTCGTAGTGACCTCTATCAGTTTTCCTGATGCACGTGCATGTAAACCGAGTTTATTAATTACATCAACAGTTGTGTCTATCATGACCAGTGCTTCATTTCTCTGTGTAAGACCTGAACAGTCCATTCTGCCTCAAGTGCTTGTTTTAGTCTATCTACCATATAAACTGAACGATGCTGGCCGCCTGTGCAACCTATTGAAATCGTCATATAGTGACGATGCCCTTCAGCAAATGCCGGCAACCATTTTTTTAAGAAGTGGTGTATGTCCTCAAACATTTCATTTGCTTGCGGACTTGCTTCTAGAAACTGTCTTACTGGCTCATCTAAACCAGAAAAACGGCGTAATTCTAAATCCCAATGTGGATTTGGTAAATGCCGTACGTCAAAAACATAGTCAGCATCTAAAGGAATGCCATGTTTATAACCGAATGACTGCAATATAACAATCAGGTTATCGGACTGCCCTAATTTTGACAGCAAGATATGTTTTAAATCATGAACACTTTTATCTGTGGTATCAATATGAACAGTGGCACGGAACTGAATTGGAATCAGCAACTGCTTTTCTTCATGAATACACTGTAAAAGGCTTTTGAAACGGTTCGCCAGCGGATGCGGGCGACGTGAAGCACTAAATCGAGCAATTAAATCTTGATCTTGTGTCGTCAGGTAAATCACATCAACCGTACCATGCTTTTGTAGTTGCTCAAAAACATGATCGAACTCCTGCATATCTGCCCGTGTACTTCGGACATCTACACCTAAAGCGAGTTGTTCAAGATTATTTTCATGATCTAGCTTTGCCACAATTTCAGGCAGCAATGCCAAAGGTAAATTATCAATACAGTAATAGCCCAAATCTTCCAACACTTGAAGAGCTGAAGATTTTCCTGAACCAGACTGTCCTGTCACGATAAGTATACGCTTCATGGCATGGTTGTCCTTTTATGTATTATTGAGATGTAAAGGCAACTTGTAAATTATCAATTAAACGTGTCCCACCCAACTTAGCCGCAACAAACAACACAATATTACGATCAAATTGAGTAACAGGTAACAGATTTGACTGACGAGCTTCCACATAATCCACAACAAAACCATTGTCTGTCAACAACGTTTTTAAATCTGCCAAGACTTGTTGCAAATCCTTACCTTGGCGCAATTGTTCTTCAGCTTGCTTTAGACCTTGATAGATGACTGGTGCCGTTTGACGCTGTTCAGGTGTCAAATAACCATTCCGCGAACTCAATGCCAAACCATCTGCGGCACGAACAATTGGCACACCAATAACTTCTAACGGAATGTTTAAGTCTTGAACAAACTGGCGAATTACAGCTAACTGTTGATAATCTTTTTGACCAAAGAAAGCATAGTTTGGCTGCACAATATTAAAGAGTTTTGTGACAACGAGCGCTACACCGTCAAAATGTCCTGGGCGTGAACTACCACACAAGTCATCCGTAATTTGACTAACACTAATGTTAGTTAAACGAGGTTGTGTACCGTACATTTGCTCGACTGAAGGTGCGAAAACGATGTCACAGCCAACATCTGCAAGTAGACGGCTATCTTGCTCCAAAGTACGTGGATAGTTATCAAAATCTTCACCCGGACCAAATTGGGTCGGATTCACAAAGATACTTACAACCACAACATCACATAACTTCTTTGCTTCACGAACAAGTGTGAGATGGCCTTCATGTAGATTTCCCATAGTTGGGACAAAACCAATGATTTTACGTGCAGCTCTAGCAGGATTTAAAGAAGCAGCTAAGCCTTGTATAGTGGTTTCTGTTTTCATGAATTACAGCTCAACATTGAAAGTATGTTCTTTGGCAGGGAACGACTGATCTTGTACAGCAGCATGAAAAGATTTAAAAGCATCTAAAATAGCTGTTTCACCAGACTGTTCTTTCATGAAGTTACGCACAAAACGTGCAACCTTGCCAAACGTCAAACCTAACATGTCTTGTACGACCAATACCTGACCGTCAGTCGCATTACCTGCCCCAATACCAATCACTGGAGTATTTGGGAATAGCTCAGCAATTTCTTGGCCTAGTTGCGCAGGAACACATTCAAGCAATAGTACCGCTGCTCCAGCTTCAACCACAGCCGTACAGTCAGCAATCAGTTGATCCGCAGCTTCACGTGTTCTAGCTTGCAACTTATAACCACCAAACACATGCACAGATTGAGGTGTTAAACCTAAATGAACACATACAGGTACACCATTACGCGTTAGCACTTGTACCGTTTCACTTAACCATGCACCTCCTTCGATTTTGATCATCTGGGCACCAGCTTGCATAACTGTTTTCGCATTCTGCAAAGCATCGTTTAAAGTGGCATAACTCATAAATGGTAAATCAGTCATAATCAATGCATGCTGGTTACCACGGCGCACCGCCGCCGTATGATAAGCCATGTCTTCAACAGTTACAGGTAACGTTGAATCACGACCTTGAATTGCCATTCCAAGAGAATCACCAATTAAGATAGTATCAATTTCAGCAAGTTCCATTGCTTTTGCCATACTTGCATCGTAACAAGTTAGACAAGAGAACTTACGTCCTTCGGCTTTAAATTTTCTTAAGTCACTAAGACTAATCATGATGGTATCCTCTACAGGAGTTTGCAGAACGTATAAGTCAGGCTTAAGCCCAAGACTCATCAGCAAGTACAGTCAGCGTCGGCTGCTGTAAGAGTTCTAAATTTTTAAGTGGCTGATCATTAATATGTAAATCAGCATCTAAATCTAATAAAGGAATCACAACAAAATCTCTTTGCAGTATTCCTACGTGCGGCACAGTTAAGCGCTCATTTTGTATTTTTTCATTGCCATAAATCAGTAGATCAAGATCTAAAGTTCGCTCACCCCAATGACGTAGTCTCACACGCCCAGCTTCCTGTTCAAAGCGCTGGAGCTGGTCAAGTAAGTCAAGCGGAAGTAACTCGGTTTTTAGCTGAGCGACTGCATTTAGATAGTTAGGTTGATCTTGAGGACCCATGGGTGGGCTTTGATACAGTTTGGAGACCTTCACTTCACCAATAGATTTAAGCTTAGCTATTGCTTCAGACAAAATCTGGCGTGAGTCACCTAGGTTACTTCCTAAGCCAATATACGTGGTTACTGTCATTGTGTAGGCCCAAAAATAACTTGGCTCAAATCACGTTGTACCCGCTTACGCTTTAAAATTGGGTGATCACTCGTCATGTTAGCTTGTGATGCAGAAGATTTTTCCATAAAACGATCAACAGACTGCTCTTGTCGTGAGCGTTCTTTCTTACCACGACGGCTTCGAGGTTCTGGAACGTCTACCAAAGGCTCAATTTCTACATCAACTCTGTTGCTTTCAATCGGTTCAGCAGCAACCTTACGACGACTTTTCGCTTTTTGACGATTATATTGGCTAATCGCAGCTTCTTTTTCGTCATTTGACATTTCTTGGTAAGCATCCCACCAACTTCCCATTCCTTGCGTTGAGTCATCACCTGACTTTTCACGAAGTAATAAGAAGTCAAAACCTGCACGGAAACGCGCATGGCTTGCCAATGCTTCAATTTGCTGTGGCTTTGGATTCAGCAATCGGGTTTGCATTTCCCAAACTTCACGAATAAAAGTTTCAGCAAAACGAGGAATGACTGTACGTGTGGCTTGACGTTTTAAAACATCTAAACCAGCCTGCGCACGAGCTTCTGCTGGAACCACACCTTTTGTTAAATAAAAATCACAGCGTTCTAAAAATGGCTGCCACAATAAAACCGCATAGAAAAATGCTGGGTTAATGGTTTTACCAATTTGAATACGTTGATCTGTATTTTTTGCAGCACGTTGAATAAATGGCGTCAGATCTGGACGAATATCAGCAAAAAGCTGCTTCCACACGCCAAATTCAATTAGCATTGGTAATACACGTGCCAAATGCCCCATTGTGAAAAGCTTCTGAGACTCATCGTATAAACGGTGCGGAGAAACATCACGCAGCAATTGTGTCATCTCAACATCAAAAATATCGAGAATATTTGAATCAATCTTGAAATTTAGCTTCGCTGCAAAACGTAATGTCCGTAGCATACGCACCGGATCTTCTTCAAAACGTTGTGCAGGATCACCCAATAAACGTAAAGTCTTATTTTTGACATCATCAATTGCTTTACAAAAATCGAGCACAATACCCTTACGTGGTTGGTAGTAAAGCGTATTGATAGAAAAATCGCGTCGAGCAAAGTCCTGCTCTATTGTTCCCCAGTTATTGTCACGCAAAATCATGCCAGAAGCGTTGGTGACTGCTTTTTTAGGAGGGGCACGGAAAGTCGCAACTTCAATTAGCTCACGCCCTGAATAGACATGTGCCAATTCAAATCGACGGCCAATAATTCGGCATCGACGACCAAAAACTTCTTTAATTTGAGAAGGTGTTGCATTGGTGACTGCATCGAAATCTTTAGGATTGAGTCCTAGCATTAAATCACGGACACCACCCCCAACAATATAAGCCTCATAGCCTGCTTTGTTCAGACTATCGATCACATCTAAAATCGAAGAAGGAAGTTGGGCTGTGGACAAACCACATTTTGACGCTCGCAAGGTTTGCAAAAGACGCTGTCTCCTACGTCAGGACGTAAATAACAAGTTGTCGCTAATCATAGCTCTAACACACACAAAGGGCAATTTGATTCTCTTTAGATTGCGCAGGAAATGATAATTGACGAACAGAACTTTTATAAGGCTAAACGCGATTTATTTTTTTCAAAAATAGCGGGGCCGATTCCTTTGACGTTTTTAATTTCGTCAATATTTTTAAAACTTCCGTTCTTCTGTCTATATTCTACAATCGCTTGCGCCTTTTTCTCACCTACGCCTTTTAACTGCTGAAACTCATTTACAGTGGCCTGATTCAAGTGAATTTGCCCTGTAGAGTCATTAGAACTCTTGGTATAAGAATTTTTAGAACCATATGAATGAGAAGGCTTAGAGACCTTTAACTTTTGGTCGTACATCTGCTGTTTAGCCTTCCATTCCTGAAAGTTTTGATCAAAAGATTGAGCAAAAACCGAAGGTGAAATTACGCCTAAGCACAACATCATTAAAATAAAACAATTATTTTTCCAAATTCTCATGCTGTATCGCATGTCGTTTTTCCCCTGAATGTAATTGTCGTTTTGCTTGGTTCCACAATTCATCCATCTCGGACAAAGTCATGTCTTCTAATGTTCTTTGCTGTTTTATGGCTTGCTCTTCAATAAAAGCAAAACGACTTCTAAATTTATGTATGGTTGATAAAAGTGAATTTTCACTTGAAATATTAAGTTTACGTCCTACATTGACTAATGAAAACAGACAATCTCCAAATTCGTCTTGAATTTCATCAATATTTTGACTTTTGAGCGCCTCTTTGAACTCACCGAGTTCTTCTTCTAGTTTTGCATAAGCATTTTCTACTGTTTCGAAATCAAAACCGACTTTTGCAACATTTTTTTGAATTTCCTGTGCTTGAGACAGTGCAGGACCATGTTTAATTTCATCTAATCTTGATTGCGGCTTGCCTTGCTTTTCTTGTTGTTTAATTTGTTTCCATAGCTCACTGACTTGTTCGGGTGTTAAGTTATTAAATTGATCAGCTTGAAACACATGTGGATGACGTCTTATCAATTTTTCACTAATTGCCTCAACTACATCTTGAAAATTGAACGCCCCTTGTTCGCTAAACATTTGCGATTGAAATACAACTTGTAGTAACAAATCACCTAACTCATTTCGAATCTCATCAATATCGCCCTGACGAATGGCAGCTTCGACTTCATATGCTTCTTCAATCGCATATTTAGTCAATGACATTGGGGTTTGCTGTTGATCCCACGGACATTTTTCACGTAGCTCTTGCATAATTTTAAGCAATTTATCCATGGTAACCCTCAAGTTAAAAAAGTCGGTCAGTAAATTTAAAATCTTAATTTGCTATGATCAAAATTAAAGCGGCAAATCATTCGTCATATTGTAACGATAAAGAGAAAAAAAGATGAAAAATAGCATCCTGATTAGTGGCGCAGCTCAAGGTATTGGCGCAGAAATTGCGCGAGTATTTTATAAACAAGGATATAAAGTAGGCATTTATGATATTAACGAATCACTTGCTCAAAGCTTAGCAACAGAGTTAGGACCTAATGCATGCGCTGGCTATTTAGATGTTAGTGATTACAGCCAGTGGCAACTTATATTAAAAGAATTTACCGACTGGGCTGGCGAGCTTAATATTTTGGTGAATAACGCAGGCATATTATATTCTGGGGCCTTTGAACACATCGATATCAATTCACATCAAAGAACAATCAATATTAATGTAAATGGCGTAATCAACGGCTGCCATGCTGCACTGCCCTATTTAAAGCAAGCTTCTTTTGCACGAGTCATCAACCTCTCATCAGCTTCTGCAATTTACGGACAAGCTGATCTCATTTCATATTCGGCCAGTAAGTTTGCAGTTCGCGGAATTACCGAAGGTTTAGATGTGGAATGGAAAAAATATGGTATTCGTGTTTTAGATGTGATGCCGTTATTTGTACAAACTGCAATGGTCAATAATATGGATGCAGGTAGTATTCAAAACATGGGAGTCGATTTAACACCCAACGATATTGCTCAAAAGGTGCTTTCACTTGTCGAGAAAAAAGCTCGTTTCTGGACACCTACGCACACTCCAGTTGGTATAAAAACCAAATTACTTTATCAACTTTCAACAATAAGCCCACAGTTTTTAAATCGGTTAACTAATATTTATTTATCGAGAAAGTAGCTGATAAAAAAGGCCGTCAATTGACGGCCTTTTTACTTAGTTTTAAACACCTTGAATCATGCGTCGTGCGCTGATAATCCCCGGTTGCTGCTCTAAACGAGCCAACAAACGTGAAAGCTGAGCCAAACCCTTCACCTCAATGAGCAACTTCATATTGGCAATACCATCAGCCTCAGAAATTGTATTCACCTGACGGATATTAATTTGGTCAGAGAAAATCACTTGAGTTAAATCTTTGAGTAAACCACGACGATCATAAGCTTCAACTACAATTTGAACACTTTGACCACGAGTTGGCTGCATTTCCCAATCAGCTTCAACAGCACGTTCTGGCTCTTGCTTAATCATACGCTGATAATCAGGACACAAGACTTTGTGAATACTTACGCCACGATTCAACGTGATATATCCCGCAATTGATTCGCCATGGACTGGTTGGCAACACTGTGCAATATGTAGCTCTACGTTGTCTAAACCATCAATCAAAATACCATGTGCAGACAAAGTATGGCTGGCACGTGGGTTTAATGTTGGTTTAAGTACCAGTTCAGGCTCATCCTGATCAAGATGCATTTGGCGATTAATTTGGTTAATCAAGGCATGTAGGCTTATATCGCCGCTAACCAGATTAACCAAAATATCATCGCCTGTTTTCACATTAAAATGTGATGAATAGTCGTTGAGATCGATACTCTTCGGGTGAATCGCCAATCGAGACAATTCTTTGTTCAGCAACTCACGACCGACTTCAAGATTCTTGCTACGATCTTGCTGCCTGAACCAGTGACGTAGCTTGTCACGTGCACGAGATGTCTTGATATAACCTAGAGAGTTCACCAACCAGTCACGGTTTGGTTCACGATCTTTTTTAGTTAAAATCTCAACCTGCTCACCTGTTTTCAGCGTATAGGTTAATGGCACGTAGCGCTGGTTAACACGCGCTGCATAACATTTATTCCCTACTTCTGTATGTACATGATAAGCAAAGTCTAAAACAGTCGAACCACGTGGTAATTCTTTAATATCACCATCACGACTGAAGACATAAATCTTTTCAAAACCCTCAAAGTCTTGAAGTTGATCAAAGCCTTCTGTCTCGTCTTCATTTTGATGTACTGTGGTTTCATTACGTTCTTGGTAATGTTCCAAAACAGCACGAAGCGAATGTAAACGATGGTTAAAAGAATGGTCGGTATTCTTTGAGCCTTCTTTATAGTTAAAGTGTGAACACACGCCTAATTCTGCTTCATCATGCATCTCATGAGTACGGATTTGTACTTCTAAAGATTTATTTTCAGCAATTACAGCAGTATGTAATGAGCGATAACCATTTGCTTTCGGGTTGGTAATATAGTCATCAAACTGGTGTGGAATATGACGCCAAATTTGATGAACAATACCTAATGAGTGATAACACTCGGGTACGCTATTGACCAACACACGTAAGGCACGAATATCATAAAGCTGATCGAAACTCAGGTTTTTACTTTTCATTTTTCGATAAATCGAATAAATGTGCTTTGCTCGACCTGTAATTTCAGCTTCAATACCGTAAGACGCCAACTCATTCTTTAAGCGATCAATCACGAACTGAATATAATGTTCACGTTCTAAACGTTTTTCATTGAGTAAAGAAGCAATCTCTTTATAACGGTCTGGTGCCAAATAGCGGAAAGCTAAATCTTCGAGTTCCCACTTAAGCTGTGCAATACCTAAACGGTGCGCTAATGGAGAATAAATAGTTAGAATTTCACGTGCGACACGCTCTTGACGCTCACGTGATGAGTTTGCAAGCTCTCGTAAAGAATAAGTACGCTCGGCTAACTTAATTAAAACAACACGAACATCTTCGGTCACAGAAATCAGCATTTTATAAATGCCGCTTAAATGTTCCCGCTGGTTATTATTAAAATGGTCTTCTAATCGTTTATTTTTTTCAATGAGCTCCGAAAGCTTACCCATTGCCAAAGTGCCTTTGACAAGGTTATAGACTTGCTCACCAAATTTGCGCCTCACTTCTTCTATATCAGTAATGTCCTCACGAACACTACGATAAAGCATCGCAGCAGATAAAGTATCTTCATCTACATGTAAATGCGCCAGAATATCAGCCATTCCAACACCAGTAGCAAATGTATTGGAACGATGATTAACCGTTGAATCTAACTCTTTTTGCAGGGTTAAATGCGCAACCTCTTCGAGTTGTTTAAGCTCTGCCCCATCTAATATTTCACGAACCCGATCCAACCATGAGGCTAAACCGACTTGTGTTTCGGCGGCATGCTCTACAGTCGTTTCCTCTGACAACTCAGTTAGTTGTTCAGGTAACTGTTCACGTACTGTGACCATACCATTCTCCTAGATATGTAACTCATGTTTTTAATCGTTTATCTCTTGAATTTTTTCAAATAAAGCAATTGATTCAACATGTTCTGTATGCGTAAACATGTCCATAACCGCTGCTTTTTTTAACTGGTACCCATGTTGAACCAAAACACCTGCATCCCTTGCTAGTGTTGCTGGATTACATGATACATAAACGATTCTTTTTGCTCCAAAGTTTGGTACATACTGCATAATTTCATATGCACCGGCACGAGGAGGATCAATCAATAATGCATCAAATCCTTGATTTGCCCAAGAATGATGCGAAAAATCTTTTGTTAAATCTTGTGAAAAGAAGGTTGCTTGCACCAAATTATTGCATTTTGCATTGTCTGCTGCTCGCTGCACCATTTCTTCACTAGCTTCCACACCAACAACCTGACCATTTGCACCAACACATCGTGCAAGTGGAAGCGAAAAATTACCTAATCCACAAAACAGATCGAGTACCCTTTCACCGTCTTGTAATTGAAGCAATTCACATGCCAATTGTACCATTTGTTCATTTACTGTCGCATTGACCTGCGTAAAATCCAATGGCGAAAAAGCAAAATTTACCTCAAATGCATTTAAAGCATAATGTAAACGCATAGCACCTTGCTCTTCATCAATACGACGAAGACTTTCAGGGCCTTTGGGTTGTAAATACAATTGCCAGCCTTTGTGTAACGCAAATTGTCTTAATTGGTTGACATCAGAATTATTTAATTTTTCTACATGACGAACCAATAAAGACGTTTCATTATCACCTTTTGCTAATTCTACATGACCAATATGTGCTTTGCCCTTTAGACTTTGGAGTAAATTACGCAACTCTGGAAGACTATCTGATAACTTTTTATCCAAAACACTACAAGTATGGATAGAAGTTAAGCGATTACTATGATGCTCACGGAAACCTAGAATCAAACGATCCGGTTTTGGCAAATAACGCACACCTATACGCGCTCGACGACGATAATCACTTTGTAAAGATCGAATTGGCTCTAACCACTGTTCAGGTTGAATACCTGCAAAGTGTTGTAAATGTGACTGGAGTACATTTTGCTTTAAGCGAATTTGCTCATCTGGATGGATATGCTGCATGCTACAACCACCACAAATACCATAATGAGGGCAAACTGCCTCTACACGATTTGGTGAAGGTTCAGCTAAAAGCTCAATCATTTCAGCTTCTTCAAGACGTTTAGCTTCATGCGTGATTTGAGCCTTTACCATTTCTCCAGGCAACGCATAACGAATAAACACTTTTTTACCATGCTTATCTGCCGGATGATCTGGATGAGAACCATAGTGCGCAATTCCTCGCCCCTCATGAGAAAGAGTTTCAACCTGAAAAATATATTCTGGTTGTTGAGCTTTGCGAGATTTGGCTTGCTGTTTCAAAGAATGAACCTAAAAATCTAAAGGATTAAAATAGTGGGACGTAAATTCGGTGTATTTCGAAGTACGTTGCCACACTTCAAGAAAATCTGCCTGTTGAGGCATAGTTTGTAAATATTCAATACTCGAACTAATCCAGTGATTATGTTCATCTGCATTTAATTGGCCTTTTAGTACTAGCCAACGCAAATAAATTAACCATGTATTGAGTACATCACCTTCACAATAACTGGTTAATTTTAACCACTGTTGATTACGAACATATTCAGGAACATGATAACCCGATTCACCACGCTTACCCGGCAAACCTAAAATACAGGCGATATCGTCAAGCTTTTGGAAATTACGACCATTAAACATTGCCATAACATCCATTAAATCAATATGACGATGGTGATAACGGTTTTGGTAATTATTAAAACGTTTTTGACTATCAAGCTCACCTTGATCAAACAAGCCCGGCGCAGAAAGACCATGATACATGGCACGGAACAAAATAACCGGCAAATCAAATTGTGAACCATTCCAACTTACTAAAGTCGGGTGGCGCTTATCAAAAATAGATAAAAACTTCTGTAAAATTTCAGCTTCTGAATAGTGCTCTCGACTAAATGAAAATAATCGAAAGCCCGATTCATCAATCCATAGTCCAGAAATACAAACAATTTCGTGCAATGGCAAACGCTGAAAATCCATGCCTGATTCTTGACGGCGGATTTTTGTGAGTGCCTGTTCAACATCTGCCTCTGGCAAATCAAGATGATATAAATGCGCTCCCGCTTTTAAATCAGTTAAAGTTTCAATGTCAAAAACTAAAGTTGGGAAACGCATTCTTTCTCTCAATTATGAGTTATCGTCCTGTACTGAGAACAGACCTGTAGACAAGTAGCGATCGCCACGGTCACAGATAATGCAAACAATAACAGCATCCGGATTTTCTTCTGCAATCTTAATTGATGCCCAAACCGCACCACCTGAAGATGTGCCAGCACTAATACCTTCCATACGTGCCAATTTACGCATGGTTTTTTCAGCTTCAATTTGAGGAATATCAATAATTCGGTCTACACGACTGCTATCAAAAATTGTAGGTAAATATTCTTTTGGCCAACGACGAATACCCGCAATACTTGATCCGTCTGCTGGCTGTAAACCCACAATCTGAATGTCCGGATTTTGTTCTTTTAAATACTTAGAAACACCCATAATGGTACCTGTTGTACCCATTGAGCTTACAAAGTGAGTAATTTTACCACCAGTTTGTTTCCAGATTTCAGGGCCTGTCGTAAGGTAATGAGCCTCGACATTATCAGGATTACCAAACTGATTTAGAACATGACCTTTGCCGTCTTTTTCCATTTGCAAAGCTAAATCGCGTGCGCCTTCCATACCTTGTTGGGGAGTCACTTCAATCAGTTCTGCACCATAGGCCAACATCGCATCTTTCCGTTCTTGGCTCATGTTATTTGGCATAATAAGTTTCATTTTATAGCCACGCATTGCAGCAACCATAGCCAGCGCAATACCTGTATTACCGCTAGTTGCCTCAATTAACGTATCGCCCGGTTTAATTTGACCACGCTTTTCTGCCTGCATAATCATGTTGTAGGCGGGACGATCTTTTACAGAACCTGCTGGATTATTACCTTCCAATTTTGCTAAAACCGTTGCTTGCGTATGACAAGCCAAGCGCTGCAAACGGACTAGAGGTGTTTTACCTACATAGTGATCTAACAAAAATTCGTCGGCTAAAAAATCAGGTTGTGTATTACTCATGATCAACACCTAAATCGGGGTGGCACTATTGTATGAAAAAATGATCGGTACTGCACCCATTTCACTATGCTTTTTAATAAAAGTGATTAAAGCACGGTCAGTTATAAAATGCCGTCTGTTTTAAAATAAAGCGTGATAATATGCCCTACAGAGAGATCAATCTGATGTAGCCATGTCTAATTTCAATAAAACCTTATCGAAACGCTTACGTCTGAATCATGCATATGGGCAATTGATTGCTCTTATTTTTGTGCCCATGATGATTTTAACAGGGGTTGGCGCATTTCTGGTTTTAACTGAAACATCTCATTCGGCCAAACAACAGCAGCTCCATCACGCTTCGGCTATTTTGGCTCGTTATAATGAAATCGCCAAAAACCTCTACACATTGGTAGAGCTAAAACCTGATGAATATGATCATGCACAAAACATTATGCAAAGCATGTTCAGTGAAAAAGATTTAAAGCGTGCTGCTTTAATTGATAGTAATGGTCAAACATACTTAAGTGTGGGTTATCGAGATAATCGTTACTGGCCCAACTTTACCCAAAGCAGTAGTTTCTTCGGCCCTATTTCTTACAACCATAACAATATCTATGGTATTCGAGTCACTAATACCACAGGGAAAACTCCTGTTTGGCTCGTGATTGAAATGGACAATCAACCATTAGAGCTAGCACGCTATCGTATTCTGATCGCTTTAGTTATTACCAGCCTAATGACACTACTCTTGCTTTTGCTCTGCCTAAATTTCTTCTCTCGCCGCTGGGTTGCACCGATGTACGAAATTCGAATGCAATTACAACGACTTAATGCAGACACTTTAGATCAGCACATGATCATTAACAGTACAGGCGAATTACGATTACTCCAACGTGATATTGCAAACGTAGTAAAACGCTTACATTTTAGTTTTTTAGAGCTTAAAGAACATACAGAACAAACCGAAGAAGACTTACGCAGAACATTAGACACTTTAGAAGTTCAAAACATTACTTACCGTCAGGCACGTGACCAAGCCATTTCATCAAATCAGGCAAAATCCGTTTTCCTTGCCAATATTAGTCATGAACTTCGTACCCCGCTTAACAGTATTGATGGCTTTATTCATTTATTGCTTCGCCAACAAAACCTGAGTAACGAACAAAATCTCTATCTACAAACTATTCGAAAATCTTCTGCCCACTTATTAGCATTAATTAATGATGTATTAGATTTCTCAAAAATTGATGCAGGTAAACTAGAACTTGAAACAGCACCGTTTGATTTAGAAGAAGCTATTTTCGATGTCATGGACATGTTGTCACCTTTGGCTGCCCAAAAGCATATTGCCATGGCATTTTATTATGCAGACAACATTCCTCAAGAAGTCATTGGGGATGCTTTACGCTTTAAACAAATTTTGACCAACCTAATTTCAAATGCAATCAAGTTCACGCCAGATGGCGAAATTATTGTTCGTGTACGTATGGAACATGACGATATTGGTCAATGCTTACTTCATTTTAGCGTTCAAGATAGTGGTATTGGTTTAAGCGGCACAGACCGTAAAAAATTATTTGAGTCGTTTTCGCAAGGCGATGCATCTGTTACACGTCAATTTGGTGGTACAGGCTTAGGTCTGGCGATCTCCAAACAACTGGTTCACCTCATGCATGGTCAAATTGGTTTTGAAGATAACCAAGAGCGTGCGCCAACAGAAAAAGGTTCAACATTCTGGTTTACTGCACAGTTTACTGTAGATGAAGAACATGAGATAGAACACCCTCACTTCCAACATTTACAAGTCGTGTCTTATTTAGCACATCCAGCAACGGCAAGTGTTTTACGCTACTATCTTGAAAACTATCAAGTTCCACATATCGAAACTCAATCGATTTTGGACTTATTTAGCCGCTTAAAACACCTCGACCAGAAAGACAATACATGGCTTGTTGTTGATCATAGCGGTGACACAGAAGCTCTACTTAAAGAAATTCGTAGCCGTTATCAAGGTAACCTAGCAGTTTATGGCTACCAAATGACACTTGAGCCAAACATGCTCACCGAATATCGTGCTCGCCCACTTTATCAACCGTTAAGCCGCAGTGGACTTATTCAACTATTAAGTGACCAACCTATCTTTGAAGAGGAACAACAAGACTTTAATGGTCAGGGATTACATATTTTAGCGGTCGATGACCATTTACCGAACTTAATTGTTTTAGAAGCACTATTAGGTGAGTTAAATGTGAAAACCACTAAAGCCTTAAGTGGACAAGAAGCGCTGAATATCATCCAAGAACGCATTGATCAAAAGCTCAAACCGTTTGATTTGGTGTTTATGGACATTCAAATGCCGGTTATGTCAGGCATTGATACTACTCGTGCGATCCGCTCGCTAGAGTCAACGCTAGATGGAGAAATGCAGCTTCCAATTATTGCATTAACCGCTCACGCACTTGCTGATGAAAAACAAAAGCTTCTGAAAGTTGGTATGAATGACTATGTCACCAAGCCAATTCAAATGGAGCAGATCATTCAGATTTTAACGCAATGGACTAAAAACAATTTCACTGCACAAGCCTTAGATAAAGATCATCATGTTGTTGCCGAGGCACTAGACCCAGAAATATTAAACTGGCAGCAAAGTCTGCAATTGGCAGCAAACAAAGAAGATCTTGCCCAAGACTTACTTAAAATGTTGGTGGACAGTTTCCCAACCGAGCTAGATGAAATGCAGCAGCTCATTGAACTTGAAGACTTCCCTCAACTTGAGCATGTATTACACCGCCTCTATGGTGCAACTCGCTATGTTGGCACACCAAAACTTCAACAAGTTACAGGTGACTTTGAACAGTTTGTTTCTAAGTTACGCAAAGAGCGCCGTAGAGCTGACGATGGATTTATTGAAGAAGTTACACAGCGCTTCAATGAATTAGGACTTGTCATTAAAGAAGTAGAGAGTGCAGCTCACCAAATTTTAGTGATACCAGACTAAAAAGAACCTATAAAAAAGGCATGACTGACCTGTCATGTTTCCAATTTCAAGCCATGTTATGCTCCGCTTATCGATAAAAAAATAAGCGGGAATTTCATGGCACTTTTACGTATTGAAAAGAATAATGGCATTGCGACAGTTTATCTAAACCGTCCGGATAAACGTAATGCCATGAGTTTCGCTCTCCTCAAAGAACTTGTTTCAACGGCTAAAGCCATACAAAAAGACCGAGAGATCCGCTGTGTAATTTTGACTGGCGAAGCACAAGTATTTAGTGCCGGAATTGATTTATCTGACCTCAACAATCCTAAAAATTCTGCATTTGCGATTTGGGAGCTTGTAAAACCAGGACAAAGCCTTTTCCAAAAAGCATTTTTGATTTGGCAAAACTTGCCTGTACCTGTGATTGCAGCGATTGAAGGTTATTGCTTTGGCGCGGGAATGCAACTTGCGTTGGCTGCCGATATCCGTATTGCCCATCCAGAAACCAAAATGTCGATTATGGAAAGCCGCTGGGGATTAGTACCCGACATGGGGCTTACCCGCTCACTTAAAGGTTTGATTGGTGTAGACCTTGCAAAAGAACTAACCTTAACTGCGCGTGTGTTTGACGGAAATTATGCAAAAGATATTGGCCTTGTAACGCACTTAAACGAAAATCCATTACAAAAAGCGAATGCGATTGCCTCAGAAATGCTACAACGCTCACCAGATGCATTGACTGCTGCAAAACGCGTATTAGATGCAATGGAACATCAACCAGAAAAATCATTGCGTTTAGAAAAAATCTGGCAACTTAAACTATTACTTGGTAAAAATAGCAAACTCGCTCGTAAAAAAGATAAACATCCGGAAGTTAAATTTTTACCACGCCAATATAGATAAGCGCTTTGAAGATGAATTTTGATCGTAATACACCGATTGCCTTTTTAGGCATAGGGCTTATGGGAAGCCGTATGGCTAGCCGTCTTATTCAAGCAGGTTTTCAAGTTGCTGTCTGGAACAGAACAGCATCTGCATGTGAAGAACTTATCGATATCGGCGCACACGCTCTCGATCTTTCAAACATCGGACAATACCCTGTAGTTTTAACTTGTTTAGCTGACGATAAAGCTGTGCAAGCTGTATTTGAACAAATTCAACCTCACTTAAAAGCTGGTCAAGTTATTGTGGACTTCTCAAGTCTGTCTGTTGGTGCAACAAAAGCACTCGCTCAAGCTACTGCTTCACAACAGGTGACATGGATTGACTCTCCTGTTTCGGGCGGTACAGCTGGTGCTGAACAAGGCACACTTGTCATTTTTGCAGGTGGAGATGCTCAAACTATTGAAGCTTTAAGCCCTGTTTATAATGTACTTTCCCAACGTGTAACACGAATGGGGGATACTGGTACCGGCCAAGCCACTAAAATTTGCAATCAACTCATTGTGGCAGCAAATAGCGCTCTTATCGCTGAAGCTGTAGCACTAGCAGACCGCGCAGGTGTAGACACGACATTACTCGCTCCCGCGCTAGCTGGTGGATTTGCCGACTCAAAACCTTTTCAAATACTTGCGCCACGCATGGCAACTCATACATTCGAGCCTATTCAGTGGAAAGTTCAAACATTATCTAAAGATCTTAACAACGCGGTAACATTAGCTAAAAATGTTAATTTAGACATCCCTGTTGCACAAAAAGCTCTATTACAGCTACAAACTCACCAAAAAAATGGCTTTGCCGAGAAAGATTTAGCTACTATGATTCAAGTAGTAGAGCAATAATAAACGGAGTTTGTATATGGGTCGTCTTGCCGTTAACTTATCCATGATTTTTACCGAAGTTTCTTTAATTGAACGCTTTGCATTAGCCCATGCAGAGGGCTTTGAACACGTAGAAATCCAATTCCCATATGAACTTACCATTTCCGATATTCAAGACCAACTTGAACGCTATAACCTCAGTTTATGCTTAATTAATGTTCCTGCTGGCGACCTTATGCAAGGTGGAAATGGTTTGGCTGGTGTACCAGGCCAAGAAAAAGCATTTCGCGAAGCATTAGAATTAGCTATTCGTTATGCCACCGCTTTAAAAGTACCACGTGTCAATATTTTGGCAGGTAAGCAACCTCAAGATTCAGATTTACTTCCTTGCCTTAAAACTCTTGCAAGCAACTTAAAGCTGGCCTGTGACTTACTCACAGAACACGATATTGAACCTGTATTTGAGATGATTAATGGCACAGATATGCCACGTTTTTTAGTACAGAACATTGCTCAAGCTCAAGAAATGCTAGAAGCAGTCAATCACCCTGCTTTAAAAATGCAATATGACTGTTACCACATGGCGATGATGGGTGAAGATGTACTTGAAGGGTTACAAGAAAATATTCACCAAATTGGTCACATTCAGTTCGCAGATTGTCCAGGACGCCATGAACCCGATACAGCCCAGATTCCTTACGAACAAATATTTTCTTGGATCAAACAAAGTGCTTATATGGGCTACATTGCGGCAGAATACAAACCTAAAAACGGGTCAAATCAGTCATTTACATGGAAAAACAAATATTTTTCCGATGATGTAAATATATAAACTGTTACTAGTTTCGTTTGAAATTCTGAGTGAAAACCACTATATTAGATAGTGAGTAATTGTCAGGAAAATATACCCTATATGAATTTAGAACCATCGCCCAGCGTGTCTAATTCTCACGATTTCGCAATGAACACCTCAAATAAAGACGTACAAGCTTGTCTCAAAGTCGTCCATGACGCTTTAGTTGATGTAAAAGCAAAAGATATTCTACAGTTAGATGTTAGCACTATTAGCAACGTTGCTGATGCTATTGTTATTGCGAGTGGTACTTCTACTCGTCACGTCAAAGCACTTGCTGATAATGTTGCAGAAGAAGCTCGAAAAGCTGGTTTCCGCCCGATTGGCGTTGAAGGCGAACGAGATGCCGAATGGATCTTAATTGATCTTGGCTTTGTTGTAGTACACGTGATGCTACCGACAGCCCGCAAATTCTATGATTTAGAAAGCTTATGGCGTACTGCCCCAGAGTCAGTCGCATAAAATTTTTGCTTTTAAAAAAAGCGGCTCTTTTGAGCCGCTTTTTTTATTTACTAAACAAAGATTTTAACCATTTTCAAATATCCCATCATCTTTCCAGCCCCCCCACAAATACCAATCATCATTTACAACCAAATTTGACATGACAAATTGTCAAAATTACAGCACTATAACCATTCTTAAAGTCTCATCAATAAATAGCATAACTGGAGCACTAAAAAGTGAAGATACTCATTACAGGCGCCAACACAGGAATTGGCTTTGCCACAGCAGAACAACTTGTAAAACAAGGGCAACATGTCATTTTGGCATGTCGAAATCCTCAAAAAGCTCAAGAAGCACAAAACAAACTGCGCTCACTTGACCAAGGGCAAGTCGATATCGTTTCTCTTGATTTGAATAGCCTTGAGTTAACCAAAAAAGCTGCAGATGAAATTGCAGATAAATATAGCAATCTTGATGTACTCATTAATAATGCTGGGTTATTTGCAAAAACAAAACAGCTCACAGCAGATGGTTTTGAGCAACAATTTGGCGTTAATTATTTAGGCCATTTCTTACTTACTCAAAAGTTACTCCCAGTTTTACAACAATCTCCTCAAGCACGTATTATTCATCTTGCATCTATTGCTCATTGGGTTGGTTCAATTAAACCTAATAAATTTCGTGCAGAAGGTTTTTACAACCCCCTGTTCTATTATGGACAATCTAAGCTCGCAAACTTACTCTTCAGCAATGCACTAGCTGAACAACTTACTGGTAGTACAATTACAAATAATGCATTACACCCTGGTGGTGTCGCTTCTGATATTTATCGCGATTTACCAAAACCAGTTTATGCGGCCATGAAATTAGGCTTAGTGCCAACTTCAGTTCCTGCAAAACTTATTACAGAAATGGCAATTGGAGACTCATGGCAAAACCGCAACGGCGAATATGTCAGCGCTCATATGCCTGACTGGAAATCGCCACATGCAAAAAACCAACAACTGGCACGTGACCTCTATCAACAATCAATGGATCTGGTCGAAAAGTTTCTTTAAATCCTAAAAAGCAAAAAAACCACCCGAAGGTGGTTTTTTATTTCAAAGTAACTTAGTGACCTGTACCATTAATTGATTTAGTCATATCTTCAACAACTTTCTTAGCATCACCAAAGATCATCATTGTTTTTTCGTTATAGAACAAGTCATTATCAAGACCTGCATAACCTGTTGCCATAGAACGCTTAATCACCATGATTGTACGTGCTTTATGCGCTTCAAGAATCGGCATACCATAAATCGGTGAGCTAGGATCATCTTTTGCAGCTGGGTTTACAACGTCGTTTGCACCAATTACAAGTACTACGTCAGTTGCTGGGAAGTCTGAGTTGATCTCATCCATTTCCAAGATGTCTTCGTATGCTACGTCTGCCTCAGCAAGCAATACGTTCATATGACCAGGCATACGGCCTGCAACTGGGTGAATTGCGAAACGAACACGAACACCCTGTTCTTTCAGAATTTCACACAACTCTTTTACAGCATTTTGTGCACGACCTTGCGCCATACCATAACCCGGTACAATCACAACGCTGTCTGCATTTGACATTAAGAAGCCAGCATCATCAGCAGAACCTGAACGGTAGTTACGTTGAACTTGTTCACCTTTAGCAGCGGTAGAAACTGCCGCACCGCCCATCGCACCACCAAACAATACGTTGATGATTGAACGATTCATTGCTTTACACATAATGTAAGACAGAATCGCACCAGATGAACCTACAAGCGAACCCGCAACGATCAACATGTTGTTTTCAAGGGTAAAACCAATACCTGCTGCTGCCCAACCAGAGAACGAGTTAAGAAGCGATACAACTACAGGCATATCACCACCACCTACTGGTGCAATCCATACCCAGCCAAATGCAAGTGCAAGAGCTGTCATTGCCCAGAAAGCAGTCATGTTGCCAGTTGTGAAGAAGTAGAAACCACAAGCCAACATCGCAATAAAGATAAGTGCTTGAACAGGTTTAACCCATGCACCAGAAATTGTTTTAGCCCATTTTTTCGCAGCCAATTTGCCGTATGCGAACACAGATGCAGTAAAGGTAATCGCACCAACGAAACACCCCACAAACAATTCAAATAGATGAACCTTGCTCATGTGTGCATGTTGTACGCCAGCTGCAGTCAAAGCCGCCTCATTTTGAGCAAACAGTGCAGTTAATTGGTTGTTATGTAAAATTGCAGCTATTGCAATAAGGACAGCAGCCAAACCAACCAAAGAGTGCATAAGCGCAACAGTTTCAGGCATTTGTGTCATTGGCACTGTACGTGCACGTGCAATACCCACGATTGCGCCTAACACCATCGCCCCAACGATCATCCAGATGACTGGGTTGTTGGCAACAAAGAAGGTCGTTATAACGGCAATCGCCATTGCGATCATACCGTAACGGTTACCTTGAATTGCTGTTTTAGGGCCAGACAAGCCACGAAGCGTCAAGATAAAGAGGATTGCGCCTACAAGGTACAACCAGTTTGCATTCGCTTGAATAAATTCCATGTCAAAGCCCTCTTATTTCTTTTGCTTAGGCTTGAACATTTCCAGCATGCGCGCAGTTACTGCGAAGCCACCGAAAATATTAATGCTTGCTAAAAATACTGCAATTGCACCGAGTACACTCACCACATTCACACTTTGAAATGCAACATTCGCATCTACACCTAAAACAGGTAGACCTACAGTTTGCAACATCGCACCAACAACAATAATTGATGACAATGCATTAGTTACTGCCATAAGTGGCGTATGCAAAGCTGGTGTAACACCCCAAACAACGTAATAACCTACGAAGATGGCAAGGACGAAAATTGTAATAGTTTCAACCATGAGAAATCTCCTTAACCACGCTTAAGCAGCACTTGACCGCCATGAGTGACCAATAGGGCTTTTTGGATTTCGTCTTCTTGATTAATCGCAAAGTTTTTCTCTTTGTCGAATAAAGTTTCTACGAAATTAAAAACGTTACGTGCATATAAAGCAGAAGCTTCTGTTGCTACAGTTGCTGGAATATTTGGAACACCCAAAATTTTCACGCCATTTTCTGTAAAAACAGTCTCGCCAACTTTAGAACCTTCAACATTACCGCCAGTTTCAACTGCCATATCCAAAATGACAGAACCTGGTTTCATCTTGGCAACAGTTTCAGCTTTGATCAGACGCGGCGCATCACGACCTGGCAACAATGCGGTTGTAATCACGATATCGGCATTAGAAACAGCTTTATCTACAATCGCAGCTTGGTCTTTAATGTATTGCTCACCCGGCATCCAGCCATAACCATTTTTTGCTGCATCTGCCGCACGTTGTTGCTCTTCTTCAGACATTGGTACGTCTAACCATTTACCACCTAAAGACTCAACTTGATCTTTAGCTGTAGGACGTAAGTCTGTTGCTTCAACAACTGCACCCAAACGTTTTGCAGTAGCAATCGCCTGAAGGCCTGCAACCCCAACTCCCATAATCACAACACGTGCAGGTTTCACAGTACCAGCAGCAGTCATAAGCATTGGGAACATGCGTTGATATTCGGCAGCAGCAAGCAAAACTGATTTATAACCAGCCAAGTTTGCCTGAGAAGACAACACATCCATGTTCTGTGCACGAGAAAGCGTACGAGGAAGCAATTCCAGAGCAAAAGCAGATACTTGCTGATTAGCAAATTGATCTAGCTCGGTATTACGATAAGGATCAAACATTGCTACAACAGCTGTATTTGCTGCAAGTTTTTGAATTTCCCCGCCTTGTGGCGCACGAACTTTCAAAATAATTTGACTACCTGTATAGGCATCATCCGTAATGGTTGCACCGACCTGTTCATAAGCACTGTCAATGTACGCAGCCTTTACACCAGCACCACGTTCAATCACAACGCTATGACCAGCGCTAATCAACTTCTTTACTGTCTCTGGCGTAGCAGCTACACGATTTTCACCGACGACAGTTTCGGTTGGGATTCCGATCTGCATGAGCGTTCCTCAAGCTAATTTCTCATTGTCAAAAACATTGCAAACTGCAATGTTTCCCCCATGTGTATTCTTTGTACAGAATTTGGATTCTAATTGAACTTTTTGAAAATACCACCCACTATTTATTTAATAAATACCCATATTTTGAACTGATGATTCACGATATTTGACTTGGAGTGTAGTATAGGAAGATTTTTCTTTTTTTGCAGACAATAGTCTCTCTTATACAGTCCTGTATATGAAAATTTCTTTATCTTCGTTTCAAATTGGGTCTTTTTTTGCGCTTTGTTCTGCTTTTCTATTCAGCACAAAAGCAATCTTTATTAAACAGACTTATGCCCTTTCTCCATTAGTAGACGGTACAGTCCTGATGGCTTTACGCATGTTAAGCGCTTTACCGTTCTTTCTACTCATTTGCTGGTTCAATAGGCATCATAATCAGGGCATAAAAAAGAAGGATTGGCTAATTTTAATTTTTGCTGGTCTATTAGGCTACTACTTCGCTAGTTGGCTCGATTTCATGGGTCTCATGTTTATTAGCGCCTCTTTAGAGCGGATTATCTTATTTTTATATCCAACACTTACCGTGATCGCATCAAGCCTGCTCTATAAACAAAAATTAGATGTAAAAAGTTTATTCGCCATTTTTCTTAGTTATGGTGGAACCGTATTGGTGATGCTTCAAGAGCATAACAATGCACCAATTCAGGGCAACTTTTGGTTAGGAACAAGTTTTGTATTTGCAAGTGCTGTAGCCTTTGCTGGTTATTTACTGCTAACTCCACCATTAATTAAAAAATTTGGTTCTTGGAATTTCACAGGCTTAGCGCTCACTATCGCCTGTATTGGTGCATTAACGCATTACGCTTTGAGTACGACTCACCCTATTCAGCTTATATTACAACTTCCTTCAAGCGTCATTTGGTATGGGGTCGGCTTAGGCTTTTTAGTCACCGTATTACCCACCGTTATGCTCATACAAAGCATTGAACGTCTGGGCGCATCACAATCTGCAATGATCGCTTCGATTGGACCGGTTTTAACAATTTTACTTGCCGTTCTTTTCTTAAATGAACATCTTAATATGTGGCAATGGGTCGGCTGCCTACTCAATATTGTAGGTGTCATGATGATTACGCTTAGAAAGAAAAGACTAAAATACTAAATCTGCTTGACCTCAACTTAAGTTGAGGTTGGATACTCATCTAAATTTTACTGAACGGTTGAGTTCCAATGAATAAAGAAACTTTTAAAATCATAAATCCCTCTACTTTATATAACCCAACACCAAATGCTTACAGTCATGTTGCCGTAGTCCAAAATTTTAACAATATTATTCATGTTGCCGGTCAAGGTGGTGAAGATTCAAAAGGTGAGCTGAGCTCAAATTTTCAAGAACAAGCCACTCAAGTTTTTAATAACATTCAACATGCTTTAACTACGGCAGATGCAAAAATTTCTGATATTGCTGTTTTAAGAGTTTTAATTGTTGACCACTCGGATGAAAAACACCAAATTTTAATTAAAATCATGCAAAATCTATGGAAAAATCATCCTTTTCCAGCCTGCACGCTCATTCCTGTGCCACGCCTTGCATTAGAACGCATGCTTATTGAAGTTGAAGCAACGGCATATACTTAATAAAACTGAGAGAACATCATGTCTACCCCTGAAGATATCAGTCAAAATAAACCTTTGCTTTGGTTGATGGCAGCAGCATGTGGCTTATGTGCAGGTGTGAATTATTACTGTCAGCCACTAATTCACTCTATTCAGCAAGAGTTTGCAGTAACTCAAGCACAAGCCGCTTTAACAGTAACATTTGCTCAGGTGTCTTATGCCCTCGGTTTGCTCTTTATTGTTCCGATGGGTGACATCGTCAATAAAGCTAAGGCTATTCCATTTTTAATGGTGCTTTGCGCAGTTGGCTTATTTACTTCTGCGTTTGCTGTTAACTTACCTATGCTCTGGATCGGTACAATTTTGGCAGGCTTGTTTTCTGTTGCTGCCCAAGTTCTTATCCCACTTGCAACCATGACGGTCAAACCTGAAAAAACGGGTGAGATTATTGGCTTTTTAATGAGCGGCTTATTGGTCGGGATTTTACTCTCTACTAGTCTGGCTGGCTTATTTTCCAATCTTTTCCATTGGAAAGTAGTGTATGTCGTCAGCGGTATATTAATGCTTTTATTGGCATTTACTTTAAAAAGTCGCCTACCTTATGTATTGCGTATGAAAATGAACTATGGACAAATCTTTGTTTCAATGGCTCAGCTTTTAAAGCAAGAGAAGCGACTATTATTAAGAGCGCTTACTGGTGCCTTCGCATTTGCAGCAGTCAGTATTTTGTATTCCACTATCGCACTACTTCTCACCTCAGCACACCATTTGCCAGATCTATTTATCGGACTCGTTCCTCTAGTTGGTATTTTTGGGGCATTATCAACGCGTTATATTGGTAAATACGCCGACCAAGGCTATACAAAGTTACTTACTTGGATGGGTTGTGGGCTGTTCTTGGTAAGCTGGGTTTGTTTCTATTTTGGACAAACTCTACTCTTCGCTTATGTTATTGGATTTGCTTTAATTCAATTAGCACTCGCACTTGTTCACACCAGTAATCAAAGTATTATTTTCCGCTTACGCCCAAATGCTAAATCTCGTATTAATGCTATTTATATGACCACTTACTTTATTGGTGGTGCAGCCGGTTCAGCATTAGGAATTTTTGCTTGGAATCATGGTGGGTGGAGCATGACATGCCTTGCTGGTGTGGGACTCGTTGTATTTTGCATTTTGTTTAGTGTGATTGATGCTTTCTTACAAAAAAAGCAGCTGGCTCAGTCATAAGCTAACTTTTTAAAAATCATCTTTCTATCCCCAACTCAAGGTCGGTTATAAATTATACGGCTAAAAGCCTCTGTCGATTCAAGGCTAAACCCCGTATAATGCTGCCCTTTCTTTAATTTAGCGACTTTTGGGTCTATTGATTATGCAATCACTTCAATCGTTACAACCTCATATTTCTGTCGCACCTATGATGGATTGGACATAAAAATAAAAAAATACATTAAATATCAATCCAATAGATAAATCAGAAATTATTATGGTGCAAAATTGGTGTAATTGTAGAAGATTTAGAGAGTGTTTTTATTTGTTGTTGATATGTCTTAAGTTATCCGCATTCCAACAAGCTACTTAAGCTATATCAAATTACCCCTATATTGTCTCATTGTGGAAGAATAGCCAACCTAGAGCAACTCTCTCATCAAATGATATATCCTCTTAGCTAATGACCGCCTTTGAACTCAACATTGTTTATCTATGCTTTTCTTTTGAGCGACAAGCTATATTGCACAAAACCAAATAAATTTTTAGACTCAAGTACCCTCCCTATTTCAACAAAGAAAAAATGAAAGAAAAAATTTTAGCCTTTGTAAAAAAAATGAACGGTCATGTTTCATTTGTAGAGTTACAAAATCAGTTTCCTGAAATAAAGGGAAATGAACATTTCGGACAAGAAAGTTTTAACTTATTGTTCTGGCCGAATGTAACGATGGAATTTATTGAGTCAATCAATACCCTAATAAAAGAAAATAAACTGAAGTTTGCGCCTTGCGAACCATTACTCTATACAGGAGATGGCGTAATTTTTGACTTTCCTGTCGCAAAAGAGTTCAAGAAATATGCCACTCTACGTTGGTATCCAATGGTTTTTAGTGCTGTTTGAACCTATCTTAGGTCAGTTTAAGTACTGACCTTTGTACTTCATATAGAATAATTTTTAATATTAAAACATAAAATACATACATCATACGAAAAAAATATGATACATTTTGACAAAATCATTCGAGTCTTAAACTTATGGATATTAATGAGCTCCGTCCACACATTCAAAGCCGAATCGCTCATGAATTTGGTAATATTTTTTTAGACAACCTAGAGTTTTCTATAAAAAATAAACTATTAGAAAAAGATTTTTTTATTCAAGAAATTTTTGACTCTCCAGAACTTGCGAAACAAGAAAGTCCAAAATATGAACCAGGTTTGATAATGGATGCTCTTAACTCTACAGCAATAGATGCTGGTCACAGAGCTTCGGTTGAAGATACAAAACCCAAAGGTCATCAATTTGTGCAGATGACAACCAACTCTTGTCATGTCGTTATATCTAGAAGAGATTCAAAAAATACTAGAAATGCTCATTTTTATATAGAACAAGCTCGGTCAAATATTGGTCTTGTAAAAGATCATCAAAGTGATCTTTTAATTAAAGCTCTTCTTAGTGAAGAAGCAGAGCTTGATGACTTACTATTTGTTTGTGTAACCACTTATTGGAATTCAGATTTTGAATTACTCGATCTAGATTTCATAATTCCACATCCAATTGAAAACAGACCTATTCTACATTTTAGTTTAACAGAACTTAAAAAATCTGCCTTAGAACCAATGACTGATGTCGCAGAAGAACCTATACTCGCGATCAAGAAGCGCCTTGAACAAGCTGATGATGATTCTCGCGCTTCAAGTGAGTAAATATTGGAGGTACAGACGATGTTGGGTATAGATAAGTTCGAGCCAGAAAGGTTGAAACTTGCCCGTCAAATGTACGATGACTTAAGTAAGACTGCTTTGGCTACAATGATTGATGTAGCACCATCTACTGTTACAAAGTGGGAAGATGGTACTCATAGCCCTCAGCCAGAGGTACTAAATAATCTAGCTGAGGCTTTAGGCATTCCTTTACATTGGTTTATTCGTAAAATTCCAAATTACGGTAACCCTTTATTTCTAAATCGTGCAAAAAAACGTGTGCTTAAAGCACCTTGTTTTAGATCTAATGCAATGCTAATGAATTTAGCAGAAGTACATGCTATCGCAGATGAATGGATCTCTTTTCCTAAAGTTGATTTGATTACAGCTCTATCTAGAGAAGAGGCTCTATCATTGGATGATGGAAAAATTCAGTTACTGGCGGAGCAATTACGTACTCATTGGGGATTAGGCTCTTCCCCTATCCCAAATTTAATGAAACGTATGGAACGTGCTGGTCTTGTAGTTGCTAGATTTGAGATTGGTTATGAAGAGATGGATGGTACATCCGCTTGGATTAATGATAAGCCTTATATTTTTATTGCTGCCGATAAACATAACTACTTTAGGAGTAGGTTTGATTTAGCACATGAGTTAGGCCATATCGTAATGCATAGATATCTCACTGAGGAAGATAAGAAAAATTGGTTCGATAAGCTTGAAAAACAAGCTCACTATTTCGCCAACTGTTTTTTATTTCCAACGAAAGCCTTCATTGCGGAAACGAGAAGTCGTATTTCATTAGAGTCCCTGATGCTACTTAAAAAGCGTTGGGGGATTTCTTTAGCTGCAATGATATATAAAGCTAAGGATTTAAATATTATTTCTGAAGATCAGTATTCCAAGCTTTGGAGAAGTTACCGTTATCGTGGTTATACAAAGTCAGAACCTTACGATACTGAAACTACTCCTGAAGAGCCTAATCTACTTAAAAATACGATCAAGATGTTGCTTGAACAAGGAGGATTCGATAAAGCTAATATTATTGATAAATTCGGCCTAAAAAAACATTTAGAACTGTTAGCGGGATTACCCAAAGGCTTTCTAGATGATGATTTTGGTCAAATAATTAATATGAAGCCCACAACCATCAAATCGAATCAACTTGAAAGTTTAACGCAATCAAGCAAATCTGCGGAGATCATTAAATTCTCACGAAACTAAAAATCCCCCCTGTTAAATCAGGGGGGTATTTTATCCATAAAAGGTAGCGAGAATTTTTATATATTTCCCATATAAACAACTGATAAATTAGAAATTTTAAGCTATTGATATATCATGTTAAATACTCCCTCCAACCCCTTTAAACTTTTCAACCAGCGCTGCTATTTTTTGAAAAATGCTCTGCTTTTTGGTTAAGTATTGTGGGTTTAATGGACTCATTTTAGGCAGAATAGCATTGAGCTCAGTGCCATTATCACTGGCAAATTCCCGTTTCAGCGAGGTCGCAATATAACGTCTCGCTGCATCTTCATTCAACTTCTCATCATCGATCAACTCTTTTACTTCACGCTGTTGCTCTACTTGAGCAAAAGTAAAAAAAGCATCTATCACACTGGCCTTATCACCAATCTGATCTAAATCAGTTTGATTAATAAAATCGACCAACAAACTTTCTTTGGCACGATTGCCAATGCTGGCACGAATCACGCGACGTACATCTTCAACCAGTGAGGCTTTATCCTTCACTTTTTTATTGTTCTCAAAAATTAGCTCTAGAATGTAATCTAAATTGATTTCTTGTGATTTGAGCAAGTCCACTTCAAAAACCACATCATTCCAATCAATGCTTGATTTTTCTTTTTGTTCTGCCGACTTCTCCCGACGTATCCAGTCACGGATATCGTTATAAGTAGATCGGTAATCTTGAATTTTCCGCTCAGCAGGCATTTGGATGCTTTGTAGCGCAGTCAGGCTCTCATCACTTAAGTAATACTTATTCTTGAATGCTTCCACTGCCTCAGAGTCATTCATATCCACGGTTTGTAGTTCTTTTAAACTGGCATATTCATCATAGTTTTGCAGCACATTTTCGACACGCAAATATTCACCAAAGAGTTTCGCAAAAGCTTTCTTGTCTGATTCTTTGAAAATTGCATCAGGATTTGGAAAGCGCTGCTCTAATTCTGTTACTACATCTACAAAGCCCCGACGTGCTTCACCTGTAACAACATCTGTAAAGCCTTGCATGTATTCCGTGTAACTTTTTTCGAGCACCACGTTTTTAGTATTTGTATCACCAAACAAGGTAATCGCATCAATGGTTGCTTGCTCTAAATCACGGAAGGTAACGATATTGCCAAAGGTTTTAGTCGCATTATAAATACGGTTGGTACGTGAATAAGCCTGCATCAAACCGTGATAACGTAAGTTTTTATCAACAAACAATGTATTCAATGTTGGTGCATCAAAACCAGTTAAAAACATACCGACCACAATGAGCAAGTCTATTTCTTTAGCTTTTACTTGTTTGGCTAGGTCACGATAATAATTTTGAAAACCCTTACTATCCACACTAAAGTTAGTTTTAAACAAACTGTTATAGTCAACAATTGCCGCATTTAAAAACTCTTTTGCGCTGCTGTTCATGGCTGAGACATCAAAACTTTCATCTTGAATATCACCTACAGCATCTTGTTCTTCATTGGCTGCAAAGGAAAATATCGTGGCAATTTTTAACGGTTTATCATTATTTTTCTGTAAGTCATTCAACGATTCATAATACAGCTTTGCTGCCTCTACACTGCTAACGGCAAACATCGCATTAAAACCTTTACTGCTTGCTTGCAGGCGGTGAGTTTTCTGGCGGAAATTATTCAGGATGTACTGGCTAATCTGACGAATACGATCAGGATGTAATAAGGCTTGTTTGTTTTCCGCTGCTGTGAGCTTTTTCTCATCCTGTTCAGTTTCAATCGCTTTAAATTGTGGACGTACATCGTTGTAATCCACTTTAAACTTCAGCACTTTTTCATCACGGATTGCATCAGTGATAACATAAGCATGTAGTTCACGACCAAACACGCTCGCCGTGGTTTCAGCACTCAGCGCATTTTGCGGAAAAATGGGCGTGCCTGTAAAACCAAACTGATAGTACTTTTTAAACTTCTTTTTCAGATTCTTCTGCGCTTCACCAAACTGGCTACGGTGACATTCATCAAAAATAAATACCACTTGCTTATTATAAATTGGCAAGTCAGCTTCACTTTTCATCAGATTGTTTAGCTTTTGGATAGTAGTGACAATAATTTTATTATCATCTTTATCCAGATTTGCTTTTAAACCTGCGGTACTGTCCGAACCATTGACGCTATCAGGCGAAAAACGTTGGTATTCTTTCATGGTCTGATAATCGAGATCTTTACGATCCACCACAAAAAAAACCTTCTCAATAAAATCTAGCTCAGTGGCCAAACGTGCGGCTTTGAAGCTTGTTAAAGTTTTACCTGAGCCTGTGGTATGCCAAATAAAACCGCCACTTTCCGTTTTGCTCCAGTTTTTCGCCTGATACGAACTTTTGACTTTCCACAAAATGCGTTCAGTCGCAGCAATTTGGTAAGGGCGCATCACCAATAAAGTATCACTGACATCAAACACTGAGTAATGCAACAGCACATTCAGTAAAGTATTTTTTTGAAAGAAAGTCGCAGTAAAATCTTTTAAATCTTTAATCAAACTGTTATCTGCTTTCGCCCAGTTCATGGTGAAATCAAATGTGTTTTTATTACGTGCTGTAGTATTGGCAAAATAACGGCTATCGGTGCCATTGGAAATCACAAACAACTGTAGGTACTTATACAAGGAGTTTTCACTATTAAAGCTTTCCTTACTATAACGGTGTACCTGATTAAAGGCTTCACGAATGGCAATGCCCCGTTTTTTGAGTTCGATCTGTACCAATGGTAAGCCATTGACCAAAATGGTGACATCGTAACGGTTTGCATGACTGCCTTTTTGTTCAAACTGTTTAATCACCTGCACTTTATTACGAGCTATGTTCTTTTTATCTAGCAGATAAATGTTTTGAATACGTCCATCGTCAAAGACAAAATCATGAATATAATCATCATGAATTTTGCGGGTTTTATCTATAATACTGTCGCTTGGTCTATCCAAATAAGTTTCAACAAAACGCAACCATTCACCATCTAAAAACTGTACGCCATTCAATACTTGCAGTTGCTCACGTACATTGACTAGCATTGCTTGAGCATTGTTTAAAGCAGGTAGATATTCATAACCTTGATTAACCAAGTCTTGAATCAGCTCTCGCTCTAAATCCCCTTCGCTTTGGTAGCTGTCCACCGCTTGCCATTCTTTGCAATATTTGTCTAAGACAATAAAATTATTGGTTTCAGCAATCGGTTTATAGTTGGTCATGGTTTTGATTCCACAGATTTTTTATCAAGTAAAATAGTTCAAAGTAATTGTTAGTTTTTAGATAAAGTTGCGTTTAAATTTTTCATGATTTTCAATATTGCTTTGAATATCATCGTGATTCCAGATTTGCAATTCCCAAGGAAAATAAAAATTACTTCTGTTTTTAAAGTAAATATGTAAACCTCGATAGCCTTCTTTGTCCCGCAAATACCAGTTTTTAAGGTTTAGTTCATCTTGCCAGTCATCTAGCAAATCCATCACGCTGTTGATTTCTTCAGTCGTTAAAATAATACGTGCACCAAAAATATCATTCAGCCAATTGTTTACAGGGTATTGGTCTTCACGAGCAGAATAGCGCTGGATTTTGTCATCAATACTTTCACGGGTTTTGACACGATAAAAATATTTGATGTCTATATCCGCGGTCATCAGATAATCATTGATGCTCTCATGCAAAGTTAAGCGATATTTATAAATATGCGAAACAGGCACATGTCGAATGGTTTTAGACAAGTTAATTTTCTCAATTTTTCCTTGTTCAAAATAATCCTTGGAAAAATGATGATGTAAGCGATTAATTTCACCGATGAGTTGTTTAACTTGACTAATTTTATCCATGTTTTACTCCGCAGATGTCAATGCACTTAGGCTGATGATTGAGGAAAACTTAACAGTAAATCACGATAATACTCGTACTGCTTTTGACGCAGTTCAATTTCACGCGGTAAACCTTCGGTAAGAGAGTTAGCCAAAGCATCAAAATTATCAAGAATAGATACTATACGCTGTTGCTCGGCTAAAGATTTATTAGCATCGTCAGGATGTGGAATAGGTAATTTAACTTGTTTAAGGGCATTGGCATTAAATTGTGGCTGCCCTCCGCCTGAAACTAATTTATTAGCTTGATCCCAAAATAAGTCACTTTGTGCAAAATGCCAATAATATTTTGGATTAACGATTTTCTCATCAAAGCTTAATTTAATTAAAAATCCTGCATAAATTGCAGGATACTCCTCCTCAAAAATCATTGTTTTGCCGAAAGTTGCACCTGTTCTAGCCATGAGTAAATCATTTTTCTTTAGAAAATATTTTTCATTTTCGTCAGAAATATTCACATACTTTGGTTCTTCTTGTATCAGTTTACCATTTGCATTTATGTCTGTAATTCTCACGAAGCGGGCATCTCCAGAATCTTGAGCCTTCGCTGCATAGCCGTAGGTAAATTCACCAATATTCCCCAATGTCTTCCACTCAACCTCTATCCGCCGTCCGATCTCGTCCGATCTCGTCCGATCTCGTCCGATCTCGTCCGATCTCGTCCGAAGACGATTGTGCTTCGCCCATATCAAATGTCAACAACTTATCTCTAAAATATTGATATTGTTGATTTCTTAGTTTAAGCTCCGCAGTCAGCTCCGCAGTCATAGCGGTAAATGCATCCAAGATTCGTACAATTTCAGCTTGAATTTCAAGGGATTTTTTTGGGTTATCTGGGCATGGGATGGGGATTTGAAATTTTCTAAAACCATCCATATCTACAGAGGCAAAACTTGACATCGTTGTATTTTTTTTACACCATTCTGCCAATAAAAAACAGTAGTAAAAAATAAACTTCATATCAAAAACTTTTACATAACTATCTTTCAAACTTAAATTGGTAAACCTTTGATTTGCTAAATATGGAACAGTAATTAATGCGTGTTCGCCAATCGTAGCCGATGTTGAAATTATGATGGAATTAGCGGGAAATAATTTCCCTCCTTTTACGGCTGTTTCCGAAATTTTTTGTAATGAGTCTCCAAGGATTTGACCATTCTCACGGATGTCATCCATCCTAAACCACGGAACAGAACCGTTTTCCCAAAATTCTTTTTTTGATGTCGATGGTGTATAGCCATTTTTCAAATGAAATATTTCTGAAACTGCTTTCCATTCAACCTGTGCTCCATTAAGTAGCTTTTGCATAAAATCTGTATTGTTCATGCCATGTCCTCACCTTCAATCTCCGCCACTATCGCATCAATCTCTTTACGAAGTTGGTCAATTTTAGCCACCGTCGTTTTTAGCTCAGCATTCAGTTGGACAATATCCACCTTTTCACGGGTGTCTTTAGCTTCCACATAACTACTAACAGATAGATTGTAGTCGTTAGATTGAATCGCATCGAATGAGACAGATTGAGCAAAATATTCGATATTGGCTTTGCTATCGAATACCTGCATAATCTGTTCAATGTGTGCATCAGTCAAAATATTGTTATTGGTTTCTTTTTTAAATAAGCCACTGGCATCAATAAACTGAGTTGTATTTTCGGTTTTATGCTTAGACAGCACCAAAATATTTACAGCAATGGTCGTGCCGTAAAATAAGTTCGATGCAAGTGAAATGACCGTTTCAACATAGTTGTTATCGACCAAATATTGACGAATTTTCTGCTCAGCACCACCACGGTAAAAAATCCCTGGGAAGCACACAATCGCCGCACGACCTTTAGCAGACAAATAACTTAACGCATGCAACACAAAAGCAAAATCAGCTTTAGACTTGGGTGCAAGTACGCCTGCGGGAGCAAAGCGTTCATCATTGATTAAAGTGGGGTCATCCAAACCAATCCATTTCACCGAATACGGTGGATTAGACACAATCGCATCAAATGGCTTGTCATCACCAAAGTGTGGTTCTCTTAATGTGTCACCTAACTGGATATTAAACTTGTCGTAGTTAATGTTATGCAAAAACATGTTCATACGTGCAAGGTTGTAGGTGGTATGATTCAGCTCTTGTCCCCAAAAACCATCTTCAATAGTATGGGCATCAAAGTGTTTTTTGGCTTGTAAAAGCAAAGAACCTGAACCGCAAGCAGGGTCATAAATTTTATTGACCGTTTTTTGTTTATGCATAGCTAACTGAGCAATTAATTTAGATACATGCTGTGGCGTAAAGAACTCACCGCCTGATTTACCTGCATTGGCAGCATAGTTAGAAATTAGAAACTCATACGCATCACCAAACAGGTCAATATGACTGGTATTAAAGTCACCAAAATCTAGCCCAGCTACGCCCTTGAGCACAGCAGCCAAACGGATATTTTTATCTTTAACGGTATTGCCCAAACGGTTGCTGGTGGTGTCAAAGTCAGCAAATAACCCTTTTATATCCTGCTCCGACGGATAGCCATTGGCTGAACTTTCAATACTAGCGAAAATGGCAGCTAAATCGGTATTCAGACTTTCGTTCGTATTAGCACCTTTGGCAATATTGCTAAATAATTGACTTGGGTAGATGAAATACCCCTTAGTTTTAATCCCATCATCTTTGATCTCTGCCGTAATGACTTGATCAGAAAGTTCAGCATATTGAATGCTGTCGTCACCGCCTTCTATATAACTGGAAAAGTTTTCACTAATAAAGCGATAAAACAGCGTACCCAATACATATTGTTTAAAGTCCCAACCATCCACTGCGCCACGGACATCGTTGGCAATCTGCCAAATTTGGCGTTGCAGTGCTGCGCGCTGTTGGGTACTGGTCATGGAAACATCCTAAAAAATCGTTGTTAAGAAAGTCTAGCTCGTGGTTTTTAAAACTTTACAGCTCAGCTTAATCCCCTAATCCACTTTCCTAAGTAAAACAACTTAAAAGAGTATGAGAGATTGTTCATATGTTAAATAGCTGTAGATTCGAGCTGCATATGCGTTATTCAATCTCTTTCGTGTTGCGCATAAACAATGCAATAAAGTCTAAAATCGATAAGCAGAAGGAGTTTAGCAAAAAATCAAGTTTTTTAGCGAACTTCGGTGTTAAAAAGTCATGAACTGTCGCACTAATATATGGCTGGATTCTCTGCTATACTTATTTTAGTTGTTAAATTGATGGAGTCTCAAAATGCTTAAGACCACCGAACAGAAAAAAAAATATATTCAAGAGACGCGTTTGCAAAACTACCAAGCTAGTCTCAAACTTGAAGGGATGACCACACTAGGGAACCCAACCCAGCTTAGCAAAGCACAAATTTTGCAAAAATATAAAAAGTATTCGCAAACTGAAAGCTAATCGGATAGCATTATGGATAAATATGGGGAACTGGGGGACAGCCTATATTGCTACTCTGGTACAAGTATTTTAAAGAATAAACTCAATATCCGTGATGAGCACATCTTAGAGCAAGCCGAACTTGAACTATCTGGTTTATCTAGTAGTTTAATTGACTATGCAGAACCACCATATAACCTACAATACTTACAAGCCATCCATACCCAGCTTTTTGGTGACTTGTATGAATGGGCAGGACAACTTCGACAAATTGATATTTCTAAAGGTGATACTCGCTTTTGTACATTTTCCCGTATTGGAATTGAAACAAACAAACTGCTCAATTCACTTCAACAGCAAAATTACTTTCAAGATCTAGAGTCGAAATATTTTATACCTAAACTTGCTGATTTGTATTGCGAACTCAATGTCATCCATCCGTTTCGTGAGGGTAATGGACGTACCCAACGTATCTTCTTTGAACACCTAATTGCCTACTGTGGCTATGGCATTGATTGGTCGAAAATCAACTCTAAAGAACAATGGGTACAAGCAAATATTGAAGGCTTTTATGGTAATTTGCAGCTATTAATTCAAATATTTGAATCATGTCTTACCCTACCAGACTAAAAAATAAGGGAGCCAAAGCTCCCATCAATTAGTGGCTAGCCAACTTGTTCGCAATCTATTAATTGACTTACCAAGCTGACTAGATAATTCAACTGTGTTCAATTCACAGCTCTAACACTCTGCTGCAACCCCTGCTGAATCTCCTGCACATAGCTCAATTGCGCTGAATGCTCTGTATCTACAGCACTGTGACTATGTGGATAAAACTCTTCTAGCAATTCCATCCCCTCCTCTGCATACACTTCAAACTTGGCATTGGCAAAACCCTGCCGCGCAATCTGATCTAATGCCGCCTGATCAAACCCCGCCTGCTTCCCCTGTTGGTCAATCTCCTTGGCTGTCTGAATCGCGGTTTGCAAATCCACGCCTTCCCGTAACGTTAAATCTACGTAATACACGGGCTGACGATAGCTTTGTGTAGTGGACTTGCCTCTCAGCGTGAGTTGTAAAGGTAGGCATGAAAGTAAGCCATTTGATGCTGCATGGTAATAACTGAGTCGTGCCGCCAAAGTCCGAATACTATTAAAGCCCGTGGTTCTAAAGATGAATGTCCCGAGTTCATCCGACTCATCTAAATTGACATACAAACGCCCATAAGGTTTACAGTTACCTCCTTGTGCCAATGGACATAAATCAGGGGATGGGCATGGATGTTGTTCTACCCCTTGATTAGTCAGTCGTTGGCAGGTTTCTCCATTCCCAACACATACAGGCCTACCCGTTTGACGGTCAAATAAACTGTATTCCGCCCGTAGATTCAGTTCAGGATCATTAAAGATCATACGAACTGGAATAGCCCGTAGTTTTTGATTGGGTGCTTTAGCACGTAGTTGCTCATCGAGTGGATGTTTCACCCAACCACTATCCTTGTTTTGGATTTGGCTGGTAATGGTGAATTGGTCATCCTTTTCAGGGATGCGCTTGCCGTTCTTTTCGACAACCTTGCCGATACTGATCCGCCCAAGAATTGGCGGTGTAATGGCTAGACCTTTAATCATGGTGTTTTCCTCTTCTGCTTAAATGTGTTGCTTGGTTAAAATAAAATTTGCATAAAAAAATCCCATGCGCTGAGGCATGGGATTCTCGGATATTGGTTGAGTGTTTTGCTTATGAATTGAACTTAGGCTAAATCTATTTCAGTCAGCATCGCTATAGATGTTAAAACGCCGTGTGCCCTGCTTGCTTTGTGGAAATTGATTGAGATATTCAGGATGCTGTTTGAGTAATGCCTTACTATCTAAGCTGATTGAGTCTTTCGATTTCTTCCACGTCACTGAACCCGCTTTGAAGGTGGCACGTTCAGCCTGCTGCATCTTGGCTTGAAGTTGGTGCTTCAGCAGATCAAACTGCTCCTGATGCTTGTCAATTTGGCTCCGAGCTTGAAGCAGTTGCTCAAACTGTTGATTGGCTTGCTCATCCTCAGATAGATCCGTGGTGCTGAGCGGTACATGTTCAGGATAGAGTAGCTGTAAGGCTTTAGCTGCGGATTCACTGGCATCGGCTTCAGGTGGCGTATCCTTTTCCACACAGTCCCAGAAGTAACGCTCTGCATTCACAATATGCTGAATCACCGATTCGCTACGCGTTACTTTAAAGATGCGAGTTTCATGTCCACAAATCAGTACGCAGATATGAGCTGCTTTCTTGCCTGTGACTGCCAATTGATGTTGTACCTGACAGAGTACGTATAACGGTACACCATCTCGCCACAGCTTGGCCCCATATTCCCCTGCGGTTTTACATTCCAGAATTTGTACATCTGCATCCCCAACTACGGAGTAATCCAGATTCGCCAGCATGAAGTGCTTGTCTGGATCAGGATGTTGTAATACCGCATTGACTCGACGTACTTTGTAGTTGGTATGCATGCTGTAGTATTCTGCCACTAAAGGCTCAAGCCTTTTCCCCCAGTACAAGGGTGCATGGCCTTCACTTTCATCTTCTATATTTTGTAGAATACGTCCAGTCTTAATCATCCATAGTTCGAGCATCGACATATAGGGATTGAGGCCACACGCCGCGGCACAGTCACTACTGCCAATGCCCTTGCGTCTTACTTCTAGCCATTCGGCCTGACTTAGGTTTTTGGTCTCCACAAAGCGTTTTGCATGGAGGAGTTTAGGGCGATGAATATGGATATTTGCTCGAGTGGGATGAGGTTGAATTAAAACTGAGTTCATATAGATGTCCTCTGATTATTAAATTTTAGGCATAAAAAAGCCACATCTGGAGATGTGGCAAAGAGGTATTTGGATTCAAGGAGATTTTCAGGATCATGTTGATCTGATGTGATTATTTTAAATTCCGAATCTGAATCTAAACTTAAACAATCAAGCGTAATGCTTGTTCCAGTCCACGTTGTTTTAAGCCTGCCCCTGCACCGAACCATGCTGAATCTAAACGATGATCCTGACTCATCGCTCGACGTTCGTGATCGGCAAATTCGGTGATACTGCAAAGTAAGCCATACGCCGTATCTTTGGCTGAGCTGAGTTCTGCCCCACGGCCATGTCCATTAAACATAGTCATGACCTTAGACATTGCTCGGCCATTTGGTTCCGTCTTGTTGTCAGCTTTATTGGATTGGCTCCCTTGCGTTGCTACATTGCGATAGAACTGAATAATACTGTCATCCTGCTCGGTTGGACTCAGACTGCTATTGTTAAACACCGCATCGAAATACGCTGCTGCTTCAGTCTGTGTGACTTTACGCTGACTGAGCTGTTTCATTTCATACATGTGCTCGTTCCATGCTCGCACTGAAATACCCAATTGCTGTTTGATCTTCTGGGCATCGAACTTGGTACTGTGTGGCACTTTGACCACACCTGCACTCGCGCTCTGACCTTTGAGGGCAATGGCTAGAGTATTGTTACACACCACGCGAATACTGGTGAATTGCGCTGTAGTTGCCAGTGTACCGTCACACGCCGTAGCCAAGAGAATATAACCATTGCTGACATCTTTGCCTTTTAAAGCAGAAGTCTGCCCTGTTTTGGCTAAAGCCCAGAATTTCTTACCACCTTTCAGTACGCCTGCGGTTTCCAGTTCAAAGCCTGATTGTTCAGTCAAGTCTCGATAGAATTCTAGAATCTCTCGGGGTTGGACTTCCTGATAACGCTGACTGACCACCGATAAAGGCGCATGCGTATCGGAACGGTACAAAACCCGCTGTTCATCATGCGGTAGGATTAAGCTTTGTCCTTTATGGTTTTCCGCCATATAACTGACATTCGAGCTTTCGATCTGCCAGTCCATGCCTGCTTGCTTGGCCCAGACTTCGATCGGTTGGTTCGGTGTGAGTTGATTGCCCAAACCATGCCAAGGGGTTTGACCTACATAAGCCATTTGTTCAATTTGATGTGCCATTGTGAATATTCCTAAAATGAAAATGTAAAGATGTGGTGTAAGGTTTTAAAGAATGAAGAATGCGTGCATGTAAATGTATATATCGATGTAACTATTGCTTCACCCATGCAAAGGGTTGTTGGCAATCCAAGCAGACATACTGCTCGGCATTGCTGTAATACTTTTCAAAGTAGTACTGACTAACCACCACCAGTACGCCGCCGATCACCACCCCGACGGCTGCACCGAAGAGCGGTGAAAAGCCTGACTTGCGAGCGACCTGCATGCCAAACATCGCTATCTGTGTTGGTGAAATACAGCGTTGTAACTGTTCGAAGTAGTTGGCGTGGGCGTTGCCTGAATCGGTCTGTCTGACATGGCTAGACTGACAGTAGGGACATTGAATAAAGGACATTGATATTCCTTGTTAGATGAATTCAGTGCGAAGAGCTGAATTAAGGGCATAAAAAAACCGTGCCCATTGAGGACACGGTTTGATTTAGATTTTGATTTGTCGTGGAGAGTCGAAGGCCGTTATTGAAAGCTATATCTTGCAGTGCCTTTTTCCGTTTCAACATCAACACGCACTACGTTGTCATAGCCACAGCCTGTTAATTTCAGTCTTAAACGCAGACCCATTTTAAAATGCTGTGGATATTCCAACGATCGACGATAGCCTTCATAACTGCATTCACCGTTGTTGATCAGCACATTGGTGACATCAATCGGATCTGCACTGTTAGAACGGATCGTCAATACTGTAGCGGATTGATTTTGTGCATACCAGTTACTGGTATCTTTGACATCGAGTTCTACCGTAAATGTATTTGGATCAAGGCCAGAATTACAGCCACCCATTAACATTCCTGTCGTTGCAGTCAATGCGAGTAGGATCGGTTTAAAAAATTGCGTCATAAAATTCATCCCTAGCAGTAGTTATAGCTCACGCCATAATCGCCCGTGTTTAAATCAATACTGACCAGATGAATTTCACAGTCTGTGCCATTATCAAATTTATAAACGTAGTAACGATTACCCGCCTGCTCCGATTCCAGTGCTCCGTGTTCCTGCAAGCTGAAGTCTTTCACTGATTTGCCTGTATCTTTTGCGGCTTTAGCGAATACATAGCGTTGATACTTGTCTATGTTGTCCTGCTCAAACTGAGGCAGTTCGTCATAAGGCAGCATCGACAGTAAGGTATCGACAGACTTTAGGTTTTTATCAAACTCAAAGCTGAGTAATTCAGGTTCATGACCTGATGGACTCAGACTTTTGCTTCCCGTGGTCAATTCTTTGACATCAATCCCATCCACTTCTGCCGCTGCAATCTCGGTTGAAGCTGGCTCTGAACTGGCAGATTCTAGAGGCTGTGCAGAGCTGGCCTCCAAAGTACTAGCTGCTTGAACAGTTTTTTCAGTTGCATGTTTGGGGCTAAAGAAATAGAAACCTGCAATGCTGATCAAGGTCAGGGCTAAGATTGCCGCCAAGCCCAATATGGTTTTTTGGTTCATCTCAAATGCTCCCCCGTCTTTAGTTGGGTACAGTGACTTGACCATTCTGAGCATTAAAGTGAACGAAGCGTGGACAACCACCCTGAAAGTTCACCGTGAAATTACGCCAACCACGGTTGCCCGGATTGGTTTTATACATGCACTGATACACTCCACCACCCAAATTGCGGGCCTTAACAAAATAGGCTTCGCTGGCTTGTGCAAACCAGCCTGCCTGCGTCAATGATGCGCCTGTAAGCAGTGATGAAATAAGGGCCGTTTTTAGGAATGTTTTAAACATAATCATTTTCTCTTTTTATAGGCATCACTGGTCTTAGTCTTAATCAGAGACAGTGTTCCTAATGTCATAAATGTTGGAATGAATATCTATGTTTTTTTTGAAGTGTTATAGACGATAAAGCACACAAATCTATGCCCCTCAAACAGCATGAGAGATTCATCTTCATATCGGTAATATGTACTTGAAAAAGTTTTATTCTTAGAAAGTCATGGACACAGCTATGCATTGACTGCACAGCATCAGGTCTAATCACCCAACGGCACAAACATGAAAAAAGAGAAATATAAAAGACGGTCTTGATGTAAGCGCATGGCGTACTCCTAGATGGTTTAGAAGTTCTACCAAGTCACTGTCAAATGATGGTGGCAGAACGAGAAAGGGTTGACAGACCAGTCATCTAGGAACCGGCACGCACAAGGCGTCCCTCCCTCGCCCTACCGCAACGAAGGGGGACGAACGAGTTCGCCACCAAAAAATTACTTTTTTGATGTGCTAGATGATAACGGTCTGTCAAAACCGACTGACGATGTAGGTCAGCAGGCTAAGGATAATCTGCGGATTGTAGAGCGTCAAGCAATCAGCTAATACGTAAAAAATTAATGTTATATTGCATCATTTGTAGTATTGAAACCTTAGCTCTTTTTCTGCATATTAATCCAACTAAAATTTTTAATTAAGGGGGATTAAACATGAAACAAGATCTAAATCTTGAACAGCAAGAAGAAGATTACAAAGAAGCTCGCGAAAATGAGATTCGAAAAATTGCTGAATCGGACAATGTTTCATATGAAGTTGCTGCTCAAACTTGGGAAGACCTTCATAGCTCAGGTGAATAAAAATCAAAAATAGCCCTATCATCTAGGGCTTTTTTAGGCCTTCAACTTTAGAAAAGACACGGCGTTAACGCTTTTTTAGTTATAAGTGTCTTACACTCAATTTAATGACTTTTAAGCTAAAATAGTTAAGTATGTACAACTATTGAAGCCAGATTATGCGTATTAAAAATAAACAAAAGAAGCCAGACAACATAACAGATCAATTTGAAAAATTAGAAAGACCAGATCCAACTGAAGCCGATCTAAAATTAGCTGAAAAAAATTTTAGAGCTTTTCTAAAAGAGATGTCATTACAACAAAGTCCCTGTATCTCTGAACTGCACCAGATCAAGACCACTTATAAAGATATAAAAGAAACAAAAATACTTACCCAAATTGAAATTGTGTATTCAGGTAAAAGCTACCCCTACAATTTTCTAAATATTAGAGGTACATTAATCCCAGACTACTTGCATAAAGAAATTTTCCAATGCAACTTTCTCGATGTAGAGATAATGCGTGCAGGTACATACAATTCCAAAAATAGCATTATCCAATTATTTACCGGCATAGTTATAATTTTTTCGACTTGTATCAAATCAATTTTAGTAGAAGTGGTTGATCCGACAATTACCATAGAAGCGAGCTTACAACGCTGCCAAGAAATTATTGATACATATGAGGAAGACCGTCATAAGTCAATACTTTCTATTTTCGAGTATCTAGCAAAAGCCATAGACATATACGAAAAACTTGATTTGCTTGATTCCTTTATCGAAGATCCAGAGGGTGCTAAAAAGCAATACAAAAATGAGCCTTGTTTTATAGATAAATTAAAGTCTTATCGCGAATCAATGTATATAAATTCAGGCATTCACTTAGAACAAGCTATAAATGAATGTATTGCGCTTGGTCTTTTTAAACAATACCAAAGATCTTCGACATCAAATAAAAAAATAGAGAATATACCAGTTATATGTGAAGGACATACTTTGTTAAACAATACAAAGTTACTTAAAAAACTAAATGGCTCATCATTAAATATTGAGGGTAATTTAAAAAAGAAACACAATTTTGAAGCTATTGATCACAAAATTTTAGAACTTCTCAAGCAAGACAAATTCAAGAATAAATATAAAAGCAAGAATGCAGCTGCTGAGAAAATAGCAGATGAGATTGCAAAGGAAATTGAGGTTTTCATGAATAATGACCGAAACAACAATAACCACAATCAGTACATTAAGCTAGAGAACTTACCAACCAGAATACTTAAACTCATCAACAAAAACCCTGCCCTTTACGAACAAATAATCCATAAGTAACTGATTTTAATGTTGAATAAGTTTTTTTAAATTACTTGGACGGCTCATTATTAATTTTTCAATCAAGTGTAAATTTACTGTCATTGGATAGTGTCCTTTCTGCTTCAAGGTAGCTATTCAATTTAATGGGCTTTTCCCATAACTAATCCAACATTTAGGACAGTAAGTATGTACACCGCAATATTTAAAAAACCTTCGGGTTCATCACAAGGTCAAAGTATAAAACCTCGATCAGGCCGAACCTCTGAATTAAGGATAATATTACTATTAAGTATCTATTATCCCAATAGGTGTACTACTTATCATCTGGGTAGTTTGTCTGATCCTAGCCAAAATAATGGACAGTACTTCCCTCTAAAGATAACGTAACGTTAACTTTGGAGATCCAAGAAATGGCCAAACGTTTTAGTGCTGAATTTAAACAGCAAGCAATTGATTATGCACTT